>NZ_JBFTKU010000029.1:0-85362 GCF_056665975.1 Caulobacter sp. 05T431
GGATCAGTCGGAGTCGCCGACGGCCCCTTCCGGGCGACCTGATCCTGCCCGCCCGAGGGGGAACGTCGACCGGGATGAAACAGGCCCTCAGTCGCCGTCCCTTGAGAAGAACGGTTYCGCGGAGCGGTCGAGCCAAGCCGAAACGCAAACACACACTCACGGTCTCCGGGCGAAGCCCGGCCCGCTCCGCGCCTCCCCACCCCCTCGCCGCGAAAGCCCGAGGTCGAAGAGCCGCGCCTGCGCCTAGCCCTTCAACGCCGTCGCCACCACCTCGCGCGCCTCGGCCTGCACCGACTTCAGATGCTCCGGACCCAGGAACGATTCCGCATAGATCTTGTAGACGTCCTCGGTGCCCGACGGCCGCGCCGCGAACCAGGCGTTCTTGGTCGTCACCTTCAGGCCGCCGATGGCCTCGCCGTTGCCGGGGGCCTTGGTCAGGATGTCGGTGATCGGCTCGCCGGCCAGGTCCTTGGCGGTCACGTCCGAGGGGCTGAGCGCGCCCAGTCGGGCCTTTTCCGCCCGGTTGGCCGGGGCGTCGATGCGGGCGTAGGACGGCGCGCCGTATTGGTCGGTCAGGCCCTTGTAGAGCCGGCTGGCGCTCTGGCCGGTCTTGGCCTGGATCTCGGCGGCCAGCAGGGCCAGCAGCAGGCCGTCCTTGTCGGTGGTCCAGACCGAGCCGTCCCGGCGCAGGAACGACGCCCCGGCCGACTCCTCGCCGCCGAAGCCCACCGAGCCGTCCAGCAGGCCGGGCACGAAGTGCTTGAAGCCGACCGGCACCTCCAGCAGGCGGCGGCCGAGGCCCGCCACCACGCGGTCGATCATCGAGGACGAGACCAGGGTCTTGCCCACCGCCACCCCCGCGCCCCAGGCCGGGCGGTTGGCGAACAGATAGGCGATCGAGGCGGCCAGATAGTGGTTGGGATTCATCAGACCGCCGTCGGGGGTGACGATCCCGTGGCGGTCGGCGTCGGCGTCGTTGCCGGTGGCGACGTCGAACTTGGCCCCGCCCTTCATGATGTCGATCAGCTTGGCCATGGCCGCCGAGGACGAGCAGTCCATGCGGATCTTGCCGTCGGTGTCGAGCGGCATGAAGGCCCAGCGCGGGTCGACGGCGTCGTTGACCACGGTCAGGTCCAGGCGGTGGCGGTCGGCGATCGCGCCCCAGTAGGCGACGGCGGCGCCGCCCAGCGGGTCGGCCCCGATCCGCACGCCGGCCGAGCGGATCAGGTCCAGGTCCAGGATCGTGGGCAGGGCGTCGACATACTGGGCCAGGAAGTCGTGGCGCTTGGCGGTGGCCAGGGCGCGCTCGAACGGGATGCGCTTGACGTCCTTCAGCCCGCCTTCCAGCAGCTGGTTGGCGCGGGCGGCGATCGCCGAGGTGGCCTCGCCGCCGGCCGGGCCGCCGGACGGGGGATTGTACTTGATGCCGCCGTCGCGCGGCGGGTTGTGCGACGGGGTCAGCAGGATCCCGTCGGCGCTGCCGGGGGCGATCCGGTTGTGCTCGAGGATGGCCAGCGACACCGCCGGGGTGGGGGTGAAGCCGTCGCGCGAGTCGACCAGGGTCTCGACCCCGTTGGCGACCAGCACCTCCAGCGTGGTGCGCCAGGCGGGCTCGGACAGGCCGTGGGTGTCGCGGCCGACGAACAGCGGGCCGGTGATCCCCTGGGCGGCGCGGTATTCCGCGATGGCCTGGGCCACGGCCAGGATGTGATCCTCGTTGAAGGCCGCATCGAGGCTGGAGCCCCGATGGCCCGAGGTGCCGAAGGCGACGCGGTGGGCGACATTGGCCGGATCGGGGTGGACCTGGTAATAGGCGCGGGTCAGCGCATCGAGATCGATCAGGTCTTCGGGTCGGGCCTGGCGGCCGGCGTGTTCATGCATGCGGGTACCCTTATCGATCACCGGTCGGCCGTTCAACGCCGGGCGCCGCGACGCGGCGCGGGACGGCGGGCGGCGCCTCGCGACGAGGCAGGCGGCTTCTATCGGCCGGTCATGACGGTTTCTGGACGGCGCCCCTCAGAAGGCTTCGGAGACGATCGAGCCGTCCGGCAGCAGGGCCGCGCGCTTGAGGCCGCTGGAGGCGAAGGGCATGGCGACGTTTCCGTCGCGGTCCACCGCGACCAGTCCGCCGTGGCCGCCCAGGTCGGCCACGCCCTGGATGGCGGCGCGGGCGGCGGCCTCCAGGCTCTCGCCGCCGAACCGCACCCGGTGGGCGATCTGGGCGGCGACGGCGGTGCGGATGAAGTACTCGCCCTGGCCGGTGCACGACACCGCCGCATGGCCGTCGGCCCAGGCGCCGGCCCCGATGATGGGCGAGTCGCCGACCCGGCCGGGCAGCTTGCCGAACACGCCCGCGGTCGAGGTCGCCGCCGCGAGGCGCCCCTCGCCGTCGCGGACCACGCAGCCCACGGTGCCCGTCGGCAGGACATCGGGCGCATGGTTGGCCTCGAAGGCGCCGGCGTGGGTGAACCAGGTCGCCGGATCGGCGATGGTCTTCAGGCCCTGCTCGCGGGCGAAGGCCATGGCGCCCTCGCCAGYCAGCATCACGTGGGGCGTCTTCTCCATCACCGCCCGGGCGGCCAGGATCGGGCTCTCGAAGCCCTGCAGGGCGGCCACCGACCCGGCCTTCAGGCTCGCGCCGTCCATCAGGCTGGCGTCCAGCTCGTATTCGCCGTCGGCGTTGGGCGAGGCGCCCTTGCCGGCGATGTAGAGGCCGCTGGCCTCCAGGGCGACAACCGTCTCGACCGCCACGTCCAGGGCGCCGGCCCCCGCCGCCAGCCGGTCGCGCGCCGCCTCGATCAGCCCGCGCATGTGGGCGATCTCGACGCCGTAGTCGTGACCGCGCTTGGACCCGGCGCCGCCGTGCAAGGCGAGGGTAAAACGTTTGTTTGACATTCTGCTTCCTTGGCCGGCGGCGCTGCGCTAGCGTCCGGCTCCTTAACGAAGAACGCGCAACGAAGACAGCGGGAGAGAGACGAGATGAAGGCGGTGCTCAGCAAGACCGTGGGCGGACCCGAGACCCTGGTGCTGGAGGAGCTTCCCGATCCCGTCGCCGGTCCGGGGCAGGTGGTGCTGGCCGTCAAGGCCTGCGGCGTCAACTATCCCGACGTGCTGATCATCGAGGACAAGTACCAGTTCAAGCCCGAGCGGCCGTTCGCCCCGGGCGGCGAGGTCTCGGGCCTGGTCACCTCGGTGGGCGAGGGCGTCACCACCCTGAAGGTCGGCCAGCGGGTGCTGGCCTCGACCGGCTGGGGCGGCATGGCCGAGCAGGTGGCGCTGGACGCCAACCGCTGCACGCCGATCCCCGACAACATGCCCTTCGACGAGGCCGCCGCCTTCATCCTGACCTACGGCACCTCGTACTACGCCCTGAAGGACCGCGGCCATCTGAAGGCCGGCGAGACCCTGCTGGTGCTGGGCGCGGCCGGCGGCGTGGGCCTGGCGGCGGTGGAGCTGGGCAAGGCGGCCGGGGCGCGGGTGATCGCCGCCTGCTCCAGTCAGGAAAAGGTCGACCTGGCCATCAAGCACGGGGCCGACGCCGGGGTGGTCTATCCGCGCGGCCCGTTCGACAAGGACGGCCAGAAGGCCCTGGCGACCCTGATCAAGGACGCCTGCGGGCCGAACGGCTGGGACGTGGCCTATGACGCGGTCGGCGGCGACTATTCCGAGGCCACGATCCGCGCCGCCGGCTGGAACGGCCGCTTCCTGGTGATCGGCTTCCCGTCGGGCATCCCCAAGATCCCGCTGAACCTGACCCTGCTGAAGTCGTGCGACATCGTCGGGGTGTTCTGGGGCGCGTCGGTGGCCCGCGACCCCAAGGGCCATGCCCAGAACGTCCGCGAGCTGATGGACCTCTACGCGGCCGGCAAGATCAAGCCCTATGTCTCCGAGCGCTTCCCCCTGGCCAAGGCCGGCGACGCCATCGCCCACCTGGCCAGCCGCAAGGCCATGGGCAAGGTCGTGGTCGTCAACGAATAGCTTGCGACATCTCGACACACATCGGTCGTGGTCCTCGGAAGCGGAAATCTTCGGGTAACCATGATCGATGTTGGTCGTCAGAACTTTAAATGGTGAATCGTTCTTGAACTGAAGACTTCAAGGTTAAGCGTCGCTAAGCATCCTTCTTGGGAAACGGCTAAGCCTGTTCCTGTAGACCTGTGCTCCAAGTCGTCGGAGTCGGTCTCAGATGTTGCTGCCAGCGAGGGACGCCTTCTTTCCGGAGGTGCGTCAGAACTTCCGTATGAGCCGCCGCCCTGAAGAGCGCGTGCAGGTTCTCGGCGGCGCGATGGACCTGGTCCGTCCCGAGGAGGTCTTCCACTTCGTGGCTGGCAAGATCGCGGCGCGCGAAAGCGCGGTGGTCGCCAACCACAACCTCCACAGCCTGTACCTGATCCGCAAGGACGAGCGGATCGCCGAGTTCTTCCGCAAGTCCGACCTGATCGAAGTCGACTCCGTGCCCGTGATCTTCTGGGCCCGCATCGTCGGCCGGGCCAGCCGCCGGTTCCACCGCTGCACCTATCTGGACTGGCGCGACGCCTTCTGGGAGCGCGCCATCCGCGAGAACTGGAAGGTCTTCTTCGTGGGCGGCGCGTCGGGCGTCGGCGAGAAGGCGGCCGCGCGCATCCGGGCCGACTGGCCGGGGGCGCGGCTCGCCACCCACCACGGCTATTTCGACGCCACGCCCGGCTCGGCCGAGAACCAGGCGGTGATCGACGCGATCAACGCCTACCGGCCCGACGTCGTGCTGGTCGGCATGGGCATGCCGCGCCAGGAGATCTGGGTCCTGGAGAACCAGTCCAAGCTGGGCGCCTGTGTGACCTTCACGGTCGGCGGGGCGTTCGACTACGAGGCCGGCGTCCAGCGCCCCTCGCCCCGCTGGATGGGGCAGGTGGGCATGGAATGGCTGTTCCGCCTGGCCGTCGACCCCCAGCGCCTGTTCACCCGCTACTGCGTTGAGCCCTGGCACCTGATGGGGCCGGCCATACGCGATTTGGGGAAAGCGATTGCCAGGCAGGCCGCTTCCCGCAAAGGGTCCGACGCTGCTCGTGCGGAATACGCCCGGGCGGCTGATTTGGCGCGCTCTGATGGTCTGGGGGGACGATGAGCTTGAAGATCTATCTGCCGCCGACCGGGAAGGTCGAGCGGCCCCGCCTGGCGCAGCGCGTCGCGGCGGTGTTCGGCCTGGCCGGACTGGTCCTGGCCTGGGCGGTGGTCCTGCTGCCCTGCGCGGTCTGGCTGCTGTTCAGCCTGGTGTTCAACCGGCCGCAGCCGGCGCCCGCTCGCCAACAAGCCTGAACGCTGTTCACTTAGTCCTAGCCAGGCGCGCTTCGGCGCGCCAGGATGGTCGCGCCTGACGCAGCGGCCCGGTCTCCAGAGGTCGCGCGCGGCCAAAGGGAGCGGCGCATGACGGGACGTCTGGACGGCAAGGTTGCGGTGGTCACCGGCGGGTGCTCGGGCATCGGCCTGGGAACGGTGGAGCTGTTCGTGGCGCAGGGCGCCAGCGTGGTCGCCGCCGACCTGCAGGCCGAGAAGGGGGCGATGCTGGAGAAGCGTTTCGCGGGCAAGGTGCGCTTCGCGCCCTGTGACGTCACCCATGAAAGCCAGATCGCCGCGGCCGTGGAACTGGCGCAGGAGGCCTTCGGCGGCCTCGACATCCTGTTCAACAACGCCGGCATGGGCGGGGCGCCCAACGGCGTGGCCGACATGACCGCCGAGGGCTGGGACGCCACCTTCGCCCTGCTGCTGCGCGGGCCGGTGCTGGGCATGAAGCACGCCCTGCCGCTGATGCTGGAGCGCGGGGGCGGCAGCATCATCAATACCGCCTCGATCGCCGGCCTGCAGGCGGGTTTCGGTCCCCTGGCCTATTCGACGGCCAAGGCCGCGGTGATCCACATGAGCAAATGCGCGGCGGCCGAGCTGTCGCCGCTGAAGATCCGGGTCAACGCCATCTGCCCCGGCCTGATCGCCACCTCGATCTTCGGCGCCTCGATGGGCCTGCCGCGCGAGGTCGCCGACCAGATGGCCGCCCGGGTCGCCGAGGTCGGACCCAAGATCCAGCCGATCCCCAAGGCCGGCCTGCCCGACGACATCGCCCGCGCCGCCCTCTACCTGGCCAGCGACGATTCCGAGTTCGTGACCGGCACACACATCGTGGTCGACGGCGGGATCACGGTCGGCGGTCGTCACGCCTGGGACCGCGCCGCGCCCTCGCCCCTGCTGTCGGCCATGGGGATCTCGCCCGAACAGGCCGAGCAGATGCGGGCGGCGATGATCGCCTCGCAGACCCAATGAGCTTGGCCCAATGAGCCTGGCCCAATGAGCCCGACCCAATGAGCCMGACCCAATGAGCGTGATCGCCGCCGGGCGGGCTTTCGGGGCGCGCCTGACGCCGAACCTGCGCGGGGCGCTGTGGATGCTGGCCTCGGCGGTGCTGTTCACCGCCATGACCACGCTGATCAAGTATCTGGGCGCGGGCTATCCGGCCGCGCTGCAGACCTTCTACCGACAGTTGGCCGGGGCGGTGATCCTGCTGCCGCTGGTGGCGCGCGACTGGCGTGGGGCCCTGCGGACCACGCGGCCCGGCATCCTGGTGTTCCGGTCCAGCGCCGGGGTGCTGGCCATGATCCTGGCCTTCTACGCCTATCAGGAGCTGCCGCTGGCCGACGCCAACGCCCTGTCGTTCACCCGCACCCTGTGGCTGGTGCCGCTGGCGGGGCTGGTGCTGCGCGAGCCCGTGGGACCCTTGCGGATCGGCGCGGCGCTGATCGGCTTCGTCGGCGTGCTGGTCATGCTGAAGCCGGGCGGGGCGGGCGCGGCCCACTGGCTGGGCTGGCCTCAGGCGGCGGCCCTGGCCTCGGCCCTGCTGTTCGCCCTGACCATCACCGGCATGAAGGTGATGACCCGCGACCATTCGCCCTTCACCCTGCTGGTCTACGCGGCGGGCCTGGGCCTGGTCTTCTCGATCCCGCCGGCCCTGTTCGTCTGGCGTTGGCCCAGCCTGCCGGACCTGGGACTCTTGGCGCTGATGGGCGTGATCGGCACCCTGACCCAGGGCTGCTACATCAAGGGCATGGAGGCGGGCGAGGCGGCGGTGATGGCCCMGATCGACTATACCCGCCTGGTGTTCGCGGTGGTCGCCGGCCTGGTGCTGTTCCACGAGACGCCCAGTCCGGCCGTGCTTCTGGGCGCGGCGATCGTCGTGGCCTCGACCCTGTTCATCAGCTGGAGGGAGCACCAGCTATCGCGGCGCAAGGGCCTCGCCGAGGCCGTCGACTAGGCCTTCAGAACACGGCCTTATAGCGAAACGCTTTTTTTGCATCTTCCCCGGTATTCCTAGGACGAATGCCCTGGGGGACCTGCGCTTGCTGAAGGTTTTGACCTGCCTGACGACGGAGCATGACCTGCGTTTGGTCGTGGTCGCCGGACTGATCTGCTTCGCCGCCTGCTTCACGGCGTTCCGCCTCTATTCGCGGATGCGTGGGGCCAAGGGCGTGGTGCGGGCCGCCTGGCTGCTGCTGACCGGCCTGGTGGCCGGATCGGGCGTCTGGGCCACCCACTTCATCGCCATGGTCGCCTACAGCCCCGGCCTGAAGACCGGCTACAGCCCGTCCGGCACCCTGCTGTCGCTGATGATCGCGGTGCTGTTCATGGCCGGCGGCTTCGCCGTGGCCTCGGCCCAGCGCACCCGCACCAACGACTTCGCCGGCGGCTTGATCCTGGGCATGGGCATCGCGGCGATGCACTATACCGGCATGTCGGCCTTCGTGACCCAGGGCTTCGTGCAGTGGGAGCAGGCCACCATCGCCCTGTCCGTCCTGGCCGGCGTCATCGGCGCGGCGGGCGCGCTTCAGCTGGCTGGTCGCGCGCGCAGCCTGCTCAAGCAACTGGGCGGCGGCGCCGTCCTGACCCTGGGCGTCTGCGCCCTGCATTTCATCGGCATGGGCGCGATCACCATCGTGCCCGATCCCTCGATCAACGTGCCCGACCAGATGCTGTCGGGCGCGATCCTGACCCTGGCCGTGGTGTCGATCACCGGCATGATCATCCTGGGCGGCCTGGGCGCGGTGGCCATCGAGTCCTCGACCAGCCGCTCGGCCCTGGACCGCATCCGCCGCCTGGCCAACGCCGCCTATGAAGGCATCGTGGTGGTCCAGGACGGCCGTATCAACGACGCCAACGCCGCCTTCTGCGAGCTGGTCGGCCTCGACCTGGACGGCCTGCTGCGCACGCCGCTGTCCAACCTGCTGACCTTCGACACCGAGGGGCCGCCGCGCGAGGGCGTGCGCCGCGAAGGCGTGCTGCAGCCGGCCGACGGCGGCCGGGCGATCCCGGTCGAGGTGTTCTCGCGCCTGATGGACGACGGCGCCCGCCAGGAGACCTCGGGCCTGACCGTGCTGGCGGTCCGCGACCTGCGCGAACGCCGCTCGGCCGAGGAGAAGATCCGCTACCTGGCCGAACACGACGGCCTGACCGGCCTGCCCAACCGCAATTCGCTGCAGGCCCGCCTGGCCGCCGCCCTCGACCGCGTCGAGGCCTCGGGCGAGACCCTGTCGCTGATCTGCATCGACCTGGACCACTTCAAGGAAGCCAATGACCTGCACGGTCACCTGGCGGGCGACGCCCTGCTGGTCGAGACCGCGCGCCGCCTGCAGGACAGCCTGACCGCCCCGTCCTTCGCCGCCCGCCTCGGCGGCGACGAGTTCATCGTCGTCCAGGTGGCCGCCGGCGATCAGCCCGCCGCCGCCGCCGAGCTGGCCGGCCGGCTGCTGGAGGCCCTGGCGGCCCCGGCGATGCACGAAGGCCAGGAGCTGGCCATGGGCGCCAGCCTGGGCGTGTCGCTGTTCCCCGACGACGGCCGCACCGCCGAGGCCCTGCTGGCCAACGCCGACATGGCCCTGTACCGCGCCAAGGAAAGCGGCCGCGGCGCCTATCGCTTCTTCAAGCGCGAGATGGACGAGTCGATCCGCGAGCGCCGGACCCTGGCCCGCGAGCTGCGCCAGGCGATCGCCGACGAGGACCTGGTCGTCTACTACCAGCCGCTGGCCAAGGCGGCCGACGGCGAGGTGTGCGGCTTCGAGGCGCTGGTGCGCTGGAACCACCCGGTGCGCGGCATGGTCCCGCCGCTGGAGTTCATCCCGGTGGCCGAGGAGAACGGCCTGATCACCCAGCTGGGCGAGTGGGTGCTGCGCCGCGCCTGCGCCGACGCCGTCACCTGGGAGCGTCCGCTGCGCATCGCGGTCAACCTGTCGCCGCTGCAGCTGAACCAGCCCAACCTGCCGACCCTGGTGCACGAGGTGCTGGTGGCCACCGGCCTGTCGCCCAGGCGGCTGGAGCTGGAGATCACCGAAAGCGCCCTGTTCAAGGACTACCAGCGGGCGCTCGACAACCTGCGCCGGCTGAAGGCCCTGGGCGTGCGTATCGCCATGGACGACTTCGGGACCGGCTTCTCGTCGCTGTCGACCCTGCAGTCGTTCCCGTTCGACAAGATCAAGATCGACAAGAGCTTCGTCGAGAACATCCACCGCCACGACCGCGCGACCGTGATCGTCCGCGCCGTGCTGGGCCTGGGCCGCAGCCTGGAGATCCCGTGCGTGGCCGAGGGCGTGGAGACCCAGGAGCAGATCGACTTCCTGCGCGGCGAGAACTGCGCCKAGCTGCAGGGCTACGCCATCGGCCGCCCGTCGCCCGTCGACAGCCTGTCGGCCTGGACCCTGGCCAGCGCCGCCTCCGCCTACAAGCCCGCGAAGAAGCCGCGCCGCCGCAAGGCCGCTTAAGGGATCATCGCCGCCGCGACATGCCGCCCAGCAGGCCGCGCATGATCTCGCGGCCGGCCTGGCTGGCGATCGTGCGGACCAGCGAGGTGGCGAAGGCCTCGGCCACCGACTGGCGGCTGGACGCCCGGGGCCGCGGCGCGGCCCGGGCCTCGCGCGCCTCCTCCCGTTCCCGGACCTTCTCGGCCGCCGCCCGCTGGCGCTCGGCCTCGACCTGGACGGCGGCCGTGGCGGCCTGCTGCTGCGCCTGGCTGGCCCGTCCCTGCAGGACCTCGTAGGCGGACTCGCGGTCCAGCGCCTGGTCGTAGAGCCCGGCGACCGGGCTCCGGGCGATCAGGGCCGCGCGCTCTTCCGGCGTCAGCGGACCCAGGCGCGAGGCCGGCGGGCGGATCAGGGTCTTCTGGACCACGCAGGGCGCGCCCTTGGCGTCGAGGGTCGAGATCAGCGCCTCGCCCACGCCCAGGGCCTGGATGGTCTCGGCGGTGTCGAAGGCCGGGTTTTCGCGGAACGACTGGGCGGCGGCCTTCAGCCCCTTCTGGTCGGCCGGGGTGTAGGCCCGCAGCGCGTGCTGCACCCGCGCGCCCAGCTGGCCCAGCACGGCGTCGGGGATGTCGGCCGGGTTCTGGGTGACGAAATAGATGCCCACGCCCTTGGAGCGGATCAGCCGCACGACCTGCTCGATCTTCTCCAGCAGCGGCTTCTCGGCGTCGTTGAACAGCAGGTGGGCCTCGTCGAAGAAGAACACTAGTTTGGGCTTGTCCGGGTCGCCCACCTCGGGCAGCTCCTCGAACAGCTCCGACAGCAGCCACAGCAGGAAGGTCGAATAGAGCTTGGGCGACTGGATCAGCCGGTCGGCCGCCAGCAGGTTGACGTAGCCGCGTCCCGCCACGTCGACGCGCATGATGTCGGCCAGCTTCAGGGCCGGCTCGCCGAAGAAGTTCTCGGCTCCCTGGCTTTGCAGGGTCAGCAGCTTGCGCTGGATGGCGCCGACGGTGGCCGGCGAGACGTTGCCGTACTGGGTGCCGATCTCGGCGGCGTGGTCGGCGACGTATTTCAGGGCCGCCTGCAGGTCCTTCAGGTCCAGCAGCAAGAGGCCGTCCTGGTCGGCGACGTGGAAGACCACCGTCAGCACGCCTTCCTGCACGTCGTTCAGCTCGAGCAGCCGCGACAGCAGCACCGGGCCCATCTCGGAGATGGTGGTGCGGATCGGGTGGCCCTTCTGGCCGAACAGGTCCCACAGCACCACCGGCGGGGCGGACGGCGTCAGGGTCAGGCCCATCGACGCGGCGCGCTCCTGCATCTTGGCGTTGGGCGCGCCGATCATGGCCACGCCCGAGAGGTCGCCCTTCACGTCGGCGGCGAACACCGGGACCCCCGCGTCGGCGAAGGCCTGGGCCATGACCTGCAGGGTGACGGTCTTGCCCGTGCCGGTCGCCCCGGCCACCACGCCGTGGCGGTTGGAGCGGTCCAGGCGCTGGGTCACGGGCCCGTCTCCGGCCCCTCCCTGGCTGAGCCCGATGAGGATTTCGCCTTCGCCGATCGCCAGGGTCATACGCAACGTCCTTCACATTGGGGACTTAAGCCTAGCCCCGGCCTTGCGCGCCGCCAATCGGCTCGCGCAATGTGCCCCCAGTCTTTATGCAGACGCTCAAGTCGACGACCGAGAAAGAGATTCCCCGATGGCCATTCCCGCGTCGATCACCGGTCGCAACGCCCTGGTGTTCCTGGCGGTCATCGCCGGCGGCGCGGCCCTGTACTGGATGCAGGACATCCTCACGCCCCTGGCCATGGCCGTGTTCCTGGCCGTGATGATCGACAGCTTCGCCCGCGTGCTGGTCGAGCGGGTGCCGCGCTTTCCCAAGGCCCTGGCCCTGCCCAGCGCCATCGTCCTGTCGATCGGCATGTTCGCCGGCGCGGTCTGGGTCGTGACGTCGAACGGCGCGGAGTTCGTCAGCCAGATCCGCGACTACGCCCCGCGGCTGAACGAGGTGATCGCCAAGGTGGCTGCCCTGGTCGGCATCAAGGTGGCGCCGACGATCGGCGACCTGATCAACCAGCTCAATCCCAGCAAGTACGCGGGGGCGGCCGCCCAGAGCCTGCAGAACTTCGCCTCCAGCGCCATCCTGGTGCTGATCTATCTGGGCTTCATCATCGCCTCCCGGCGCGGGTTCAGTCGCAAGATCGTCGCGCTCTATCCCCACCATGCCGAGCGGGACGGCGCGATGCAGCTGTTCCAGCGAATCCGCAACGGGGTGGAGCAGTACCTGTGGATCCAGACCGTCACCGGCCTGATGATCGCCGTCGCCGCCTGGGTGGTGATGATGCTGCTGCGGCTGGACAACGCCCTGTTCTGGGCTTTCCTGATCTTCGTGGCCGCCTACATCCCGATCATCGGCGGCGCGATCGGCTGCATCCTGCCGCCGCTGTTCGCCCTGGTGCAGTTCCCCGACAGCTTCTGGCCGGCCCTGATCCTGTTCGGCTGCCTGGAAGCGATCTTCTTCGTGGTCGGCAACGTGATCTACCCGCGCATGCAGGGCGACAGCCTGAACATGGACCCGACCGTCGTCCTGCTGTCCCTGGCGGTCTGGGGCGCCCTGTGGGGCGTGACCGGCATGTTCCTGTCCACGCCCCTGACCGTGGCGGCGATGCTGATCCTGGCCCAGTTCGACGGCACGCGCTGGATCGCCATCCTGCTGTCGGAAGACGGCGATCCCAGCGGGGACAGCCTGAACCGTCGGGCGCCGGGGGCCTCCGGCAAGTCGCCGCCGGACAAAAAAACCGGCGCGGAGTCGTCTTCGCGACAGAAGTCGGCCAAGGGGGCTTAAAATCCCAAATGGCCTTCCTATCTACATTCCTGTCGGCGGCCCCCCACGCCGACCCCGCGCGACGCAGACCGATTTCCTGGAGCGTCCGACGCGGAATCGCCCGCCTCCCCCCGGCGGGCCCGCGCCGCCGGTTCCCCCCAACCGGCGGCGCTTCCGTTTTCCGCGCCCGGGGTTTTCGCTTCGGTAAGATATTCCGTGCTTTTGCCTGGCAGAGGTTGAAGCCTGGCCTGGAAGGGCTAGGTTGTCGCCAAAAATTCGCGAGGAAATCCTATGGTCGGTGCAAAACTTGACCCCAAGGCGGCTGCCACTCCGGCGAGCGGCTTGATCACGGCCTTCGGCAAGGCCCTGGGGCAGGACAAGCTGACCGCACCGCAGGCCCAGTTCGCCGCCCAGGTCCAGGAGGACTGGTCAGCCGAGGAGCTGCCGGGCTTCGAGTCCGACGACATCGCCCACGCCCTGGTCGACTTCTGGCGCTTCGGCGAGGCCGCCTGCGAACCCCTCTGCATCCGCGTCCGCCCCGCTGTCCGGGCTGATGGGACCGACCTGAAGGGCGACCTGCTGGAGATCGTCCAGCCCGACCGTCCGTTCCTGGTCGACAGCATCATGGGCGCCATCGCCGAGCAGGGCTTCTCGGTGCGGGCCATGTTCCACCCGGTGATCGAGACCCCCGCCGGCCGCCGCTCGATGATCCAGGTCTATCTGGCCCCGGTGGGCGAGGACCGCGAGGCGGCCCTGGTCGACGCCGTCCGCGACGCCCTGGCGGACGTCCAGCTGGCGGTCGACGACTTCGACGCCATGAAGGCCCTGATCCGCCGCACGATCGATGAGCTGCGCGCCTCCAAGGCCCCGATCGACCAGAACCAGCGCGAGGAGAGCCTGGACTTCCTGGACTGGCTGGAGGGCGACCGCTTCGTGTTCCTGGGCGCCCGGGTCTATGAATATCCCCGCACGCCTGACGGCGGCTACGCGGCCGAGGAGCCGCTGTACCAGCCCGAGGGCAGCCTGGGCGTCCTGCGCGACCAGACCCTGACCGTGCTGCGCCGGGGCAGCGAGCCGGCGATCCTGTCGCCCCAGGTCCGCGACCACCTCCTGCTGGGCGCCCCCCTGGTGGTGGCCAAGTCGAACCTGCGCTCCAAGGTCCACCGCCGCGGCTACATGGACTATGTCGGGGTGCGCCGGTACGGCGCCGACGGCAAGCCCTCGGGCGAGGTCCGCTTCGTGGGCCTGTTCACCGCCGAGGCCTACGAGACGCCCGCCCACGAGGTGCCGGTGATCCGCCGCAAGGTGAAGCACGTCCTCAAGGAGGCCGGCAAGGATCCCGAAGGCCACAGCGGCAAGCGCCTGCGCAACATCCTGGAGACCTGGCCGCGCGACGAGCTTTTCCAGATCTCGGAAGACGAGCTGCTGACGATGGCCATGGGGGTGCTGCACCTCTACGACCGGCCGCGCGTGCGGCTGTTCGCCCGCAACGACCCCTTCGACCGCTTCATCTCGGTGCTGATGTTCGTGCCGCGCGAGCGCTACGACAGCGGCGTGCGCGAGCGGGCCGGCAAGATCCTGGCCGACGCCTATGAGGGCCGGGTCAGCGCCTACTATCCCAGCTTCTCCGACGCGCCCCTGGCCCGTGTGCACTATGTGATCGGCGTGACGCCGGGCAAGCACGGCGAACCGGACCTGGTCGCGCTGGAGGCCGCGGTCGCCGAGACCGCCCGCACCTGGGAGGACCGCTTCGAGGCCGCCGTCCGCGACGGCGGGGCCCCCGGCCGGGTCGCCGAGACCCTGGCCCGCTGGCAGACCGCCTTCCCGCCCGGCTATCGCGACCAGTACGACGCCGCCGAGGCCCTGGCCGACCTGGCCGTGGTCGATGACCTGGCCGAGGGCGAGCAGGTGCGGGTCCGCGCCTTCCGCCGCGCCGACGACGACAAGCTGACCTTCCGCTTCAAGCTCTATCGCCCCGGCGCCGCCGCGCCCCTGGCCGACGTGCTGCCGATCCTCGAGCACATGGGCCTGAAGGCGCTGATCGAGGACGGCTTCAAGCTGACCCCGGCTTCGGACGCCCACGCCAAGGTCTGGGTCCACGAATTCGTCCTGCGCGACGAGCGCGGCGAGCACCTGTCGTTCGGCGACATCAAGGCCGCGTTCGAGGCCGCCTTCGTCGCCATCTGGACCGGTCGCGCCGAGAGCGACGGCTTCAACCGGCTGGTGCTGGAACTGGGCGTCGGCTGGCGCGAGGCCGCCCTGGTCCGCGCCCTGGCCCGCTATCGCCAGCAGTCGGGCCTGGACCCCAGCCAGGGCGTGCAGGAGCAGGCCCTGTCGGATAATCCGGGCGTCACCCGCCTGATCCTCGACCTGTTCCGCATCAAGTTCGACCCGGCCGTGCACGCCGACCTGGCCGCCCGCGAGGAGCAGGCCAAGGCCGTCCAGGCCAGCATCGTCGAGGCCCTGCAGGCGGTCGAGAGCCTGGACGCCGACCGCGTCCTGCGCCGCATCGCCGCCCTGATCGGCGCCATCCAGCGGACCAACTTCTTCCAGGTCGGTCCGGACGGCGAGCCCAAGCCCTACATCAGCTACAAGATCGCCTCGCGCGAGCTGGAGGACCTGCCGGCCCCCAAGCCCTATCGCGAGATCTACGTCTCGGCGCCGCACGTCGAGGGCGTGCACCTGCGCTTCGGTCCGGTCGCCCGGGGCGGCCTGCGCTGGTCGGACCGCCGCGACGACTTCCGCACCGAGGTGCTGGGGCTGGTCAAGGCCCAGCAGGTCAAGAACGCGGTGATCGTGCCCGTCGGCTCCAAGGGCGGCTTCTTCCCCAAGAATCTGCCGCGCGGCGGCGACCGCGACGCCATCCAGGCCGAGGCGATCCGCGCCTACAAGACCTTCCTGTCGGGCCTGCTGGACATCACCGACAACATCGACGCCGACAACAAGATCGTGCCGCCGATCGGGGTGATCGCCCATGACGGCGAGGACCCCTATCTGGTCGTCGCCGCCGACAAGGGTACGGCCACCTTCTCCGACATCGCCAACGGCGTGGCCGAGGATTACGGGTTCTGGCTSGGCGACGCCTTCGCGTCGGGCGGCTCGGTSGGCTACGACCACAAGGTCATGGGCATCACCGCCCGCGGCGCCTGGGAAGCGGTCAAGCGCCACTTCCGGGAGCTGGGCAAGGACATCCAGACCGAGCCGTTCACCGCCGTGGGGGTGGGCGACATGTCGGGCGACGTGTTCGGCAACGGCATGCTGCTGTCCAAGCAGACCCGGCTGCTGGCCGCCTTCGACCATCGCCACATCTTCCTGGACCCCGATCCGGACGCGGCCAAGTCGTGGGCCGAGCGCGACCGGATGTTCAAGCTGCCGCGCTCGTCGTGGGACGACTACGACAAGAGCCTGATCTCCCAGGGCGGCGGGGTCTTCGCCCGCTCGCTGAAGACCATCCCGCTGTCGCCGGAAGTCCGGGCCCTGTTCGAGATCAAGGCCGAGAGCGTCTCGCCGGCCGAGCTGCTGACCGCGATCCTCAAGTCGAAGGCCGAGCTGCTCTATCTCGGCGGCATCGGCACCTATGTGAAGGCCAAGGGCGAGACCAACGCCGAGGCCGGCGACAAGGCCAACGACGCCATCCGCGTCAACGGCGCCGACCTGCGGGTCAAGGTGGTGGGCGAGGGCGCCAATCTTGGATTGACGCAAGCGGGCCGCATCGAGTTCGCGCAAGCAGGCGGCCACATCAACACCGACGCCATCGACAACTCGGCCGGGGTCGACAGCTCCGACCACGAGGTCAACATCAAGATCCTGACCGGGATCCTGGAGCGCGGCGGCAAGCTGACGCGCGAGAGCCGCAACCAGCTCCTGCCGACCATGACCGACGACGTGGCCAGCCACGTCCTGGCCGACAACTACGACCAGACCCTGGCCCTGTCGCTGATGGAAAGCGACGCGGTCTCGGAGGTGGAGTCCCAGGCCCGGTTCATGGCCGAGCTGGAGGCCAAGGGGCGGCTGGACCGCAAGGTCGAGGGCCTGCCCGAGGCGGCGGCCCTGGCCGAGCGCGAGAAGGCCGGAAAGGGCCTGACCCGGCCCGAAATGGCCGTCCTGCTGGCCTACGGCAAGATCGACCTGTTCGACGACATCGTCGCCTCCCAGGCGCCGGACGATCCGTGGTTCGAGGCGACGCTGAAGGGCTATTTCCCGCCGGCCCTGGGCCAGTACGGCGAGGCCATGCAGCAGCACCGTCTGCGGCGCGAGATCATCGCCACGGTCCTGGACAACCAGATGATCAACATGTGCGGCCCGACCTTCCCGAGCCGCCTGAAGGCCGCCGCCGGCTGTGACACCACGGCCCTGGTCATCGCCTTCGCTGCGGCCCGAGAGATCCTGGGCGTCGACGCCCTGTGGGACCAGGTCTCGGCCCTGGACGGCAAGGCCTCGGCCGGCGGCCAGCTGGCGCTGTACAAGGCCCTGGCCTACGCCCAGCGCAGCCTGACCTTCTGGCTGGCCCGCCGGGCGTTCAAGGACAAGTCCACCGTCAAGGCGCTGGTCGAGGCCTATGGGCCGTCGGTCAAGGCGCTGTCGGGCCTGGGCACGGCGATCCTGTCGCCGTTCGAGCAGAAGACCGTCGCCAAGCGGGCCAAGGCCTATGTCGCCGACGGCGC
Source organism: Caulobacter sp. 05T431 (assembly GCF_056665975.1). NCBI lineage: Bacteria > Pseudomonadati > Pseudomonadota > Alphaproteobacteria > Caulobacterales > Caulobacteraceae > Caulobacter > Caulobacter sp. 05T431. The sequence goes on from NZ_JBFTKU010000029.1 coordinate 17,239, forward strand.
GCCCGAGGCCCTGGCCCAGGCCGTGGCGGCGCTCCAGCCAGTGACCACGGCGGCCGACCTGGTCGACCTGGGCAACGCCTCCAGCTGGTCGGTCGAGAACGTGGCCCGCCTTTACCACCAGGTGGGCGCGGCTTTCGGCTTCGACCGCCTGCGCTCGGCGGCCGGCTCGTTTGTCGGCGGTGACGCCTTCGAGCGCCTGGCCGTTCGCCGGTTGATCGAGGACATGCTCAGCGAGCAGACCGCCATCACCCAGGCGGTGCTGAAGTTCGCGGCCAACGCCCAGGCGGGCGACGACGAGGCTTCGGCCAAGGCGGCGGTGACCTCGTGGGGCGCCCTGCGCACCGAGGCCGTCCGCGCCGCCAAGCGCACGGTCGAGGACATCGAGCAGGCCGGCGGCGGCTGGACCTTCGCCAAGCTGACCATCGCCAACGCCGCGCTGCGGGGCCTGGCGAGCGCATCGTAGAAGCCAACCCCAGATCCCTCTCCCCTTGCGGGAGAGGGTGGCCTCCGAAGGAGGTCGGGTGAGGGTTGAAAGACCGATCCGCCGCGATCCGCCGAAAGGCCGGTCGCGGCGGTTTCTTTTTGAGAGACCCCTCATCCGTCGACGGAGTTTACCCTCGGGCGCGCGCTTTGCGCGACCCGGGGGTCGACACCTTCTCCCGCAAGGGGAGAAGGATGTTTATAAGCGACGCTTCAGTGGGGGCTCGGCTTATGGACAGAGGCGATCGGCAGCGGGCCGCTTGGGCGCTCTACGAGTGGGCGCAGCAGCCCTATTGGGCGTTGATCGCCACCTTCATCTTCACCCCCTATTTCGCCGCCGGCTTCGTCGGCGACGCGGCCCGGGGCCAGAGCCTGCTGGGCTATGCCGGGGCGGTGACAGGCCTGCTGATCGCCGTGTTCAGCCCGCTGGTCGGGGCCAGCGTCGACGCCCGGCGCAATCCGCGCCTCTGGCTGGTGGGCCTGGCCGTCCCGTTCGTCCTGGCCAGCGCCGCCCTTTGGCTGGCCACGCCGGGGGACGCCAGCCGCGTCCTGCCGATCCTGATCTGCCTGGTCGTGGCCGGGCTCTGCGCCGAGCTCAGCGGTTCGGTGATGAACGCCCTGTTGCCCCTGGTGGCCAAGCCGGGCCAGGTCGGACGCCTGTCCGGATCGGCCTGGGCTCTGGCCTATGTCGGCGCGCTGATCAGCCTGTTCGTGGTGCTGCTGGGCTTCTCGCTGCCGAAGGTTCCGATGCTGGGCCTGTCCAAGGCCCTGCACGAGCCTGACCGCATCGTCGGGCCGCTGGTGGCCGTCTGGTTCGTGCTCTTCTCCTGGCCGCTGATGCTGATCGCGCCCCAGCCGCCGAAGATCGCCGACCAGAAGCCGCTGGCCGAGCTGTGGGCCACGGTGCGCTCGTTGCCGCGCCGCCCCTGGATGCTGCGCTTCCTGATCGGCCGGATGCTGCTGGGCGACGGCATCTCCAGCTTCATCGCCTTCGGCGGCGTGCTGGCCGCCGGTCTGTTCGGCTGGACCACCACCCAGCTGGGCCTCTACGCCATCGCCCTGTCGGTGGCCGCCGGGATCGGGACGTTCATCGGCGGTCGGGTCGACCAGAGGCTGGGCTCGAAGGCCACGGTGCTGATCGCCGCCGGCGTGGTGCTGTTCGGGGCGTTCGGGGTGGGGCTGGTCGGCCGCGACACCCTGGCCTTCGTGATCAAGGTCACCCCGCCGGTCACCGGTGGCGGCCTGTTCGCCAGCCTGCCCGAGCGGGTGTTCCTGGGCTTCTCGCTGTTCGTCGGCCTGACCTTCGGGCCGGCCCAGGCGTCCTTGCGCGCCTGGATGGCCCAGCTGGCGCCGGAGGGCGAGAGCGGGCGGTGGTTCGGCCTCTACGCCCTATCGGGCAAGGCCACCGCCTTCCTGGCCCCGCTGGTCATCGCCGTCGGCACCCGCTGGATCGGCGACCAGCGCGTCGCCGTGGCGGTCTCGGCCCTGTTCCTGGCCACCGGCGCCGTCATCCTGGCCCGCGTGCCGCGCCAGGGCCCCGAGGTCGCATAACCCAGGGTTGTCGCTCGCGCGAACTCGGTCCAGGATTGGCGGCGATTGAGCGGGTCGGCGTTTCGGGGGCGTGCATGGTCAAGGAACGGATTGGTCTGCTGGACTCGCTGCGGGGTCTGGCGGTGCTGGGCATCCTGTTGTGCAACATTCCGATCGCGGCCGAACCGCACTCGGTGGCCACCAGCCTGACCCTGTGGCCGCTGGGCATGGAACCCGCGTCGGTGGCCGTCTGGTGGGTCACCCAGGTGTTCTTCCAGCAGAAGTTCTATTCGATGTTCGCCATGCTGTTCGGCGCCTCGCTCCTGATGGTCGGGGGCGACGGCGGGGGCGCCGACGCCGGGGAGCGCCGACGGATCCTGATCCTGCGCCTGGTCAGCCTGCTGGCCATCGGCCTGTTCCATGGGTTCGTGATCTGGCAGGGCGACGTGATGAACACCTATGCGGTGGTCGGCCTGCTGATCCTGTGGACCCGGTCATGGCCGGCCAAGCGCCTGCTGCAGGCGGGGATCGCCGTGCACCTGTCGCTGTCGGCCTGGTCGGCGTGGAAGATGCTGGAGTACGCGGCCCAGGGCGGCGGGGACCCCTCGGCGGCCGACATGGCCAAGTTCCTGGGCAAGGTCCACGCCGACAGCGTGCAGTACGCCGGGACCTTCCAGCAGTCGTTCGTCCAGAACGCCCGGGACTTCTGGGACTTCACCTTCAGTTCGTTCACCACCTGGCCGCAGACCTGGCCGATCCTGGTGCTGTCGCTGATGCTGATCGGCATGGGCCTCCACAAGCTGGGCGTCCTGAGCGGCAAGGCGCCCGGCGGCGTCTACAAGGCGCTGATCGGGGCGGGGCTGGGCGCCTTGGCGGTCGTCGGCATGGCCGAGACGCTCTACATGGTGCTGCCTGACCACCCCTGGGCGCCGCGCGCCCTGGCCCGCTGGCTGCAGAGCGCCACCGCCCCGGTCGTCAGCCTGGGCTATGTGGGGCTGATGGTCATGGCGACGCGGACCCGGGTCTGGCGGGCGATCCCCGCCGTCCTGGCCCCCGTGGGCCAGATGGCCTTCACCAACTACCTGACCCAGTCGATCCTGATGACGGCGCTGCTTTACGGCGGGCGCGGGCCGGGCCTGTACAACAAGCTCGATCGGCCGCTCCTGGCCGCCGCCGTCGCGACGATCTGGCTGGTCCAGATCCTGTGGTCGCACTGGTGGATGGCCCGGTTCACCATGGGGCCGCTGGAGTGGCTGTGGCGGCTGGCCTATCGCGGCCCCATGCCCCTGCGCCGGACGCGCCAGGCGGCGACGGTCCCGGCCTGACCGAGCGGCCCGGTCAGCCGGCCGGGCGCGACTTGAGGAAGGTGTCGATCGCGGTGTTGATCACCGTCTCGGTCACGGCGTCGCGCAGGCGCTGGGCCTGGGCCTGGCTGATGCCGGCGGCGGTGTAGCCGGCGATCTCGGTCAGGTCGGTCTCGCCCTTCACCAGGTTCTCGAACTCTGCCTGGGTCAGCTGGCCGGCCGCCAGTTGGCCGGTCCAGAGCCGCAGATTGGCCGTGGCCTTGTCGAGGGCGGCCTGGACCATGGCCTTCACCTCGGCGGAATAGTTGTCGAAGCTCTCCTTGCCCAGCACGGTCAGGTTGGCCTTGGCGGCCGCCAGGAAATCGTCGAACTGGCTCATGACGCGCCGCCTTCCTCGGGTTGGCCGCAAGAGGTGGTCTGGGCCTTGTTGGCTTCCAGGCACAGGATGTAGTCGAACGCCCGGCCGATCTGTATCTTCTTCTGGTCGCGGAAGGCCGGACCCAGCGTGCCCTGGCTTTGCCACAGGGCGATCGTGCCGCCGTAGAGCGCGCGGTTGGGATCGCGCAGCACGTCCCATTGCCGGGCCGACAGGGCGTTCAGCGGATCGGCGGCCGCCGCGCTGGCCGCCGCGTCGATCTTCGCCGTCAGGGCCGTCACCTCGGCGGCGTGGTTGGCGTAGGGGTCGCCCGCCACGTCCAGCAGCGACAGGGTCTGGGCCTTCAGGCCGGCGGCGGTGGCCTGGGCGACGGGATTGGGCGGAGGGGCCACGGGCGCGCAGGCGACCGGCGCCAGCAAAAGGGTCAGGACGAGCGCGGACCGCGCTATCGACGCCAGCTTCATGAGGGACCTCCCGCGAGACGGCGCAAGCCTGACACACAATCTCTCCGCTCACAATCTCCACGGGAGTTGCGCGGGCGTCGATCGGCTCAGAGGCTCCGGACGCTTCCCAGCGCCTTGGCGAAATAGGACTGGGTCTGGCTGAACAGGTCCGGGCGGTACCGGGCGCGCGGGTCGTTGGCGCGGTCGTCGTCGAAGGCGTGGGTGGCGTCGGGATAGAAGACCGTGTCCACCGACAGGCCGTCGCGCTTCAGGCGCTCCAGCGCCTTCTCCGGATATTTCCAGCCGACCACCTGGTCCTTGCCGCCGACCACGGAGAACACCTTGGGGCCGCCGAACCCCTGGGGGCCCCAGCCGCGGCTGGAGGTCAGGGACGGGTAGGCCGCGTACGGATAGACCAGCAGGGCGCCCTTGACGCGGGTCCGCAGCTTCACCGGATCGGCGTCGGCGATCCCGGTGGCGCGGGCGGCGTTCACGCCGATCGCGTAGCCGTCCATGATCGACCAGCCGCCATGGCTCCACCCGGCCAGGAACACGCGCTGGGCGTCGGCCCAGGGCTGGCGCTCCAGCCAGGTCAGCATGGCGAAGATGTCGGCCGAGCGCTTGAGGCCCTGCAGGGTCATGCCGGTGCAGACGAACAGCTTGCCGTCCAGGGTGGACATGCCGCGCGGCTTGAAGCTGTCGACCACCACGGCCGCCCAGCCGGCCTGCACCGCCACCTGGGCGTAGGTTTCCAGGAACGGGGTCTTGCCGCCGCAGCCGTGCAGGATCAGCGCGACCGGAAACGGGCCCGGCCCCGCGGGCTTGAAGACCTTCGAGGCGTCGGCGACCTTGGCTCCCCAGTCGGCGCTCAGCATGGTTCCAAGCTCCGAGGCGTCAGATTTCCTGGTTGTACTTGCCGACCCGGTCGCCGAGGCGCGGCTTCACTTCCTKGCGGAACAGGGCGCGCATGTCGTCTTCCGACTGGGTGCTCTCGACCACCACGACGATCTCGGGCTTGTTGGACGAGGCGCGGACCAGCACCCACGAACCGTCCTCCAGGTGCACCCGCACGCCGTTGACGGTGATCACCTCGGTGATCTTCCGTCCCAGGATCGAGCCGCCGGCGGCGAACAGGTCCTGGTACTCCTTCACCACCTCGTCGACGACGCCGTACTTCACCTCGTCGGCGCAGTGCGGGCTCATCGTCAGGGAGGTGAAGGCCACCGGCAGCGCCTTGCGCATGTCCGACAGCTTCACGCCCGGATTGCGGTCCAGCATGGCCAGGATGGCGGCTGCGGCGGTCAGGCCGCAGTCGTAGCCGTAGCCCAGCTCGCCGTTCATGAAGAAGTGGCCGCTCTTCTCGAAGCCGGCCAGGGCCCCCAGCTCGGCGCTCTTGCGTTTGATGTAGCTGTGGCCGGTCTTCCAGTAGATCACCTTGCAGCCGTGGGCGGCCAGGATCGGGTCGGTGGCGTAGAGGCCGGTTGACTTGACGTCGACCACGAAGGTCGCGCCCGGATTCAGCGGGGCTAGGTCGCGGGCCAGCATCAGGCCGATCTTGTCGGCGAAGATCTCCTCGCCCTCGTCGTCGACCACGCCGCAGCGGTCGCCGTCGCCGTCGAAACCGAACGCCAGGTCGGCCCCGTGCTCGCGGACGGCGTGGGCCATCGCGTGCAGCATTTCGGCGTCTTCCGGGTTCGGATTGTATTTCGGGAAGGTGTAGTCCAGCTCGACGTCCATGCCGATCACGTCGGAGACGCCCATGCGCTGCAGGCCGTCGACCGCGAAGGCGCCGGCCGTGCCGTTGCCGCAGGCGGCGATCACCTTCAGGGGACGGGTGATCTGGGCGCGCTTGGCCACGTCGGCGATGTAGCGCTCGGCCTCGCCCTCGACGCGGATCAGCTTGCCGCCGTCGCGCTCGACGAACTCGCCGCCCAGCACGATCGCCTTCAGCCGGCCCATCTCGTCGGGGCCGAAGGTCAGGGGCTTCTGGGCGCCCATCTTCACGCCGGTCCAGCCGTTCTCGTTGTGGCTGGCGGTGACCATGGCCACGCAGGGGATGTCCAGGTCGAACTGGGCGAAATAGGCGGTGGGCGACAGGGCCAGGCCGATGTCGTGCACCTCGCAGCCGGCGGCGAGCAGGCCCAGGGTCAGGGCCTGCTTGATCGACAGCGAATAGCCGCGGAAGTCGTGGCCGACCACGATCTTCGACTGGCCCAGCTCGTGGATGTAGGTCCCCAGGCCCAGGCCCAGGGCCTGGACGCCCAGCAGGTTGATCTCCGGTCCGAACAGCCAGCGCGCGTCGTATTCCCGAAATCCCGTGGCCTTGACCAAGGGCTCATTCTCATAAGCGGCGGTATTGGGAACGAGATCGGCGCGGGGCTTGGAGAACATCGGGGCTCGCTTCAAGGACTTGCGCCCGAAGCTCTAGCCACAAGATCGTCCGCCGACTAGCGCATTCGTATGACGCCGTTCAGCATGACGGTGGATCGACACGACCCGCGCCTGGCGCGCGGGTCGCGCCGTCCGGGATTAGTGGCGGAACACCCGCACGCCGGTGAAGGCCATGGTCAGGCCCAGCTTGTCGGCGGCCTCGATCACCTCCGGGTCGCGCATCGAGCCGCCCGGCTGGATGATCGCCGTCGCCCCGGCCTCGGCGGCCTGGATCAGGCCGTCGGCGAACGGGAAGAAGGCTTCCGAGGCGCAGGCGCAGCCCTTCAGGTCCAGGCCGAAATCGGCGGCGCGCAGGGCGGCGATCCGGGCCGAGTCCTTGCGGTTCATCTGGCCGGCCCCGACGCCCAGGGTCTGGCCGGCGCGGGCGTAGACGATGGCGTTGGACTTGACGTGCTTGCCGACGGTGAAGGCGAACAGCATGTCGCGCACCTCTTCGTCCGTAGGCTGACGCTTCGTGACGATCTTCAGGTCCGAGGCGGTGATGCGCGCGTCATCACGGGATTGCACCAGGAAGCCGCCGGCCACCGACTTGAAGGTGTCGCCGGTCGACAGGGCGTCGGGCAGGCCGCCGGTCACCAGCAGGCGCAGGTTCTTCTTGGCGGCGAAGACGGCGACGGCGTCGTCGTCGGCCTCGGGGGCGATCACCACCTCGGTGAAGATCTCGACCATGGCCTCGGCGGCCTCGCGGGTCAGGCGGCTGTTGACGGCGACGATGCCGCCGAACGCGCTGGTGGGGTCGCAGGCCAGGGCCCGCTCATAGGCTTCGCGCTGGCTCGCGCCGACGGCCACGCCGCAGGGATTGGCGTGCTTGATGATCGCCACGGCCGGGCCCTGGGCCGGGTCGAACTCGGCGATCAGCTCGAAGGCCGCGTCGGTGTCGTTGATGTTGTTGTAGCTGAGTTCCTTGCCCTGCAGTTGCTTGGCCGTGGCCACGCCCGGACGCGGATTGGGGAAGGTGTAGAAGGCCGCCTTCTGGTGGGGATTTTCGCCATAGCGCATGGTCTGGCGCAGCTCGCCGGCGATGCTCTTGCGGGCCGGGAAGTCCTGGCCCAGCTGTTGGGCGAACCAGCCGGAGATCGCCGCGTCATAGGCCGCCGTGCGGGCGTAGGCGCGGGCCGCCAGGATCTGGCGCAGGGCCAGGGTCGTGCCGCCGGCCTTCAAGGCCTCCAGCACCTCGGCCAGGTCGGCCGGATCGGTGCAGACCGCGACATAGCCGTGGTTCTTGGCCGCCGAGCGGATCATGGCCGGGCCGCCGATGTCGATGTTCTCGACGCACTCCTCGTAGGCGCCGCCCTTCGCGACCGTGGCCTCGAACGGATAGAGGTTCACGTACAGGATATCGATGCCGCCGATGCCGTGGTCGGCCATGGCTTTCGCATGGTCGGGAGCGTCCCGAACGCCGAGGAGCCCGCCGTGCACGATCGGGTGCAGGGTCTTGACCCGGCCGTCCATCATCTCGGGGAAGCCCGTCAGGTCCGAGACGTCCTTGACCGGCAGGCCGGCCGCGGCGATGGCCGCCTTGGTGCCGCCGGTCGAGACCAGCTCGACGCCCGCCTCGTGCAGGACCTTGGCGGCCTCGACCAGGCCGATCTTGTCGGAGACCGACAGCAGGGCGCGCTTGGGAGCGACGAGGTCGGGGGCGGACGGATAGTCGGGGGCGGCGGGCACGGCGGACTCCTGTGAGGTCTTTTCAGAACAGTGTGGAGCCCAGGCGCGCGGCATATGAGGTCCGCGCTCCCCGATGGTTGCCCATCACTAGCGCCAGTCACGCAGACGGCGCGGAAAATAAGGAGGCGGGCGGGGGAGTCAATTGCGGTCAGGCCCTCCTCCACAGAGGGAGGACCTTCGTCAGCCCAGCCGCACCGGCAGCACCGCCCGCACGCCCTCGACGGCGAAGGTCAGTTCCGGTCGGCCGCCCAGGTCGCCGGCCAGGCCGCGTTCCAGCAGGCGGGTGCCGAAGCCCCGGCGTTCGGGCGCGCGCACCGGCGGCCCGCCGCGCTCGGTCCAGCTCAGGACCGCCCGGTCCTCGGCCGTCTGGTTCCAGGCGACGTCCACCCGGCCGCCCGTCGCCGACAGGGCGCCGTACTTGGCCGCGTTGGTGGCCAGCTCGTGCACGGCCAGGGCCAGGGACAGGGCGGTGCTGGCGCCCACCCGCAGGGCGGGGCCGCGGATCGCCACCTGCTCGGGGTCCAGGTCGTCGACGAACGGGGCCAGGCCCTGGCGGACGATGTCGTCCAGCGCCGCGCCCTCCCAGCTCTCGCGGGTCAGCACGTCGTGGACGGCCGACATCGCCAGCAGCCGCCCGATCAGCCGCTCCCGCACGGCCTCGACGGCTTCTTCCGGCCGCAGGGTCTGGCGGACGATCGACTGGACCGAGGCCAGGGTGTTCTTCACGCGGTGGTTCAGCTCGTTGATCAGCAGGCGCTGGCGGGCCTGGGCCGTCTTGGTCTCGGTCATGTCCATCGCCATGCCGATATAGCCCTGGAACTGGCCCTGGTCGTCGATCTGCGGCCGGGCGTTGGCGACCATCCAGCGATAGTTTCCGTCGCCCCCCAGGAACCGCGCCTCGAAGCCGTAAGCCATCGGCCCCCCCTCGGCGGTGCGCGCGGCCGCCCGTCGGGCGCCGACTCCGGGGATGTCGTCGGGATGGATCAGGCTGATCCAGGCGTCGCCCAGCAGGTCGGCCGGCGCCACTCCGGTGTACTCGCTGAAGGCTTCGTTGGCGAAGGTGATGCCGCCCTCGACGGAGGTCATCCAGACCGGCGCGGGCGCCGAATCCGCCATGGCCCGGAACCGGGCCTCGCCCTCGCGCAGGCGTTCCTCGGCCCGCTTGCGCTCGGTGATGTCGGTGTGCACGCCGATCCACTCGCGGATCGACCCGTCGGTCTCCAGGGCGGCGACGGCGCGGATGGCGAAGTCGCGCCAGACGCCGTCGTGGCGGCGCACCCGATGCTCGAACGTGAAGGGACCGCCCCGGGCGACGGCCTCGTTCCAGGCCTGGATCGTCGGCTCGGCGTCGTCGGGATGGACGGCGTCGGCCCAGCCGAAGCCCTGGTAGTCGTCCTGGGCCTGGCCGGTCAGGCTGGCCCAGCCGGGCTGGTCGCCGACCATCCGGCCCGAGGCGTCGTTGGTCCACAGGATCCCGTCGACGGCGCCGATGGCCGCCCGGAACCGCGCTTCGCTGGCGGCCAGCCGGTCGTGGACCTCGACCCGGTCGGTGACGTCGCGGATGAAGCCGAGGAACACCAGCGCGTCGGGCTCGCCGAACGCGGCCAGCGAGACCTCGACGGGAATCTCGCTCGCGTCCTTGCGCACGGCCATCAGCTGCGACGACTGGCGCGCCGGCGGCGGCTCGGTGGAGGTCAGACGCCGGGTCAGGATCTGGCGGTAGTGGGCCTGATGGCGCAGCGGGGCCAGCACCTCGATCAGGCCGCGACCCAGGACTTCGTCGCGCGACCAGCCGAAGGCGGCCTCGGCGCGGGCGCTCCAGTCCAGGATCACGCCCTTGGCGTCCATGACGACGACGGGGTCGATCGCTGTGTTCAGGATGGGCCGCAAGGCGGCGAGGCTCGACATCTGCCCCTCCCTCAGCCGACGCGGTCGAAAACAGCTACAGGACAGGGTGGGGGCTGTGAATTCCGCGCTCCGATGGGCGCATGGGACGTAATGTCGCAGGGCGACCGCTCCCGCATCGAAGGCGGGATGGCGGTGTCAGGCGAAGGTGTCGGCCAGGCTGGCCTGGGGCGGCGCCTTGGGCCGGATGCAGCCCAGCCAGATGGCGAAGGCCAGATAATAGGCGATGGCGACCAGCATGCAGGCCAGGAAGACCAGGGTGTCCGTCGTCGACGGCGCCGGAACCGCGGCTCCGTTGCCCGTGTAGGTGGCGAAGGCGTCCGGCGCGACGAAGACCGGGGTCAAGACGAGGGCGAAGATCGGAACCACATGCAGCACGTGCCAGGCGGATCGGCCGGCGTTCCGCAGGCGGGCCAGGTAGAGGACGAACCACGGAACGAACAGGATGTGGGTGATCGTTTCCGGACCAAGCGCCTGCGCGGCGGTCATGATCGCGGTCGCGATCCAATACCCCTTCCGATCGATACTCAGCCTGGCCAGTCTCAATGGTCGGTCGCCCGGACGAGTTTCCAGCGGATCTTGGCGCCCTTTTCGGGCCGCACCTGGCTCTTGAGCACGATGGCGCCGGCGGGGCGGGCGTGGCCGTGGTCGAAATGGGCCGAGGGGGTGATGGCCACGTCGACCGCGTCGTTGCGCAGCCACCAGCCCACATTGGACGGCCCCTTGATCAGCACGCTCTTGCCGTCGCGGGCCAGCGAGGCGCGGGCGTCCGGATGCAGGTGGAAGGTGACCGAGAACGGCAGGTAGCGGCGCGGGCCGTCGGGATTGGCCGAGCCGATCGGGATCAGGCTGTCCTCGCCGCGCAGCTCGTCGGCCTTCAGGTCCAGATACAGTCGTCGGGCGTGGGTCAGGCCCAGGCGTCGCCAGCCGTCGTGGACGATGTCCAGCCAGACCCCGACGTCGGCGTCGTGGCGCTTGACCTCGACCTCGGTCGCGCCATCGACCAGCCACGGGCCCAGGGCCTCGGCGCGCCAGCCCGACAGCGGCCGGCCGGCCGAGCCGTCGCCCACCGACACAGTCGAGGCGGCCGACGACAGCCGGAAGGCGTTGGCGCCGGTCGCCTCCGGACTCCAGCCGCAGCTGGTGATCAGCCGGTCCTTGCCKAACACGATCTCGACGGCGGCGGGCTGGGCGCAGGCGGTGACGCTGAGCACGCCCTTGGCCGGCGGCCCGGCGTCGGCCATCACCTGCAGGCTGCCGCCCTGCATTTTCTGGTAGCCGACATGCGGCGCGCTCTGCGGCGGGCGCGGGCCGTGGTCGTCGTGGGCCAGGGCCGCGGCGATCCGCTTCGGCTCGATCGCCTCGCCGCCCTGGAACGCCGCCAGGCAGCCGTCGGCCAGGGCGAAGAAGCGGACCGACGAGCTCAGGCGGTCGATGGCGCGGGTCAGGACCTCCGGGACGGGACGGCCGCGCTGGCCCAGGGCGTCGTCGAGGGTCAGCAGGTCGAACAAAAGCTCCAGCCCCGCCTCGGGCGAACGGCTGGCGTGGCCGCCGTCGGGCAGGACCACCAGGTCCAGCAGGGCCAGGACGCGCTTGAGGCCCTGGGCCATCAGCCGGTCGCTGGCCTTGCCGGTCAGGGCGCAGCCGGCGATCGCCACCACCACGGCCCGCTCAAGACGGCGCTCGGGCGCGTCGGAGGCCTTGAGCAGCTGACGGGCGCCCCGGGCGATGTCCTGCGTCATGGCCGAGATCTCGGCGTCGGACGCCTCGGGCGCCAGGGCCTTGGCGGCGCAGGCCAGGTGGAAGGTGCGGCGCTCCAGCCGCTCGCCGCTCCACGAGAAGGCGTTCCAGGTCCCGAACACCCGCCGCCAGTCCTGCAACAGGCGCAGGGCCAGGCGCGACGACCCCGCGCCGGCGGCCAGCAGGTGCGGCAGCCAGTCGAAGCCGTGCAGGGCGGTGGCGAACTGCCGGGTCGGGCTGGGCTGGTCGAAGGGATCGCCCGTCTCGCCCAACCGCAGGGCGCCGCCGTCCAGCACCAGCAGGCCGTCCAGCAACTGGCGGCCGCGCTCGGCGTCTATGGGACGGGGGTCGTGGGGATGGGCGGCCAGGCCGACCGGCCTAGGCCGGCTGATCGAGGCGCGATGCGGCGGCGAGCCGAACCATTCGCGTTCCAGATTCCCCTTGATCGCCGCGCCCAGGGCCTTGAGCGTCACGCCCTTGGTGCGCGCGCCGCGACCACGGGCCGCGGAACCACGGGAGGAGGGGCCGCCGGCGAGGGCGGAGGACTTGCGGCTGGAACCTGTCGCGGGAGCCCCCTCCATGCCGCTGTATCAGCCGCCCTTCAGGGCGCGGATATTGTCGGCATAGGCGGAAGGGCCGCCCTTGAACACCGCCGAGCCGGCGACCAGGGCCGTGGCCCCCGCCGCCACGCACTGCGGGGCGGTGACCGGGGTGACGCCGCCGTCGACCTCCAGGATGATGTCGAGCCCGGCCTTGTCGATCATCCTGCGCAGGGCCTCGACCTTGCGCAACTGGCCGGGGATGAAGCTCTGGCCGCCGAAGCCGGGATTGACCGACATCACCAGCAGCAGGTCGACGTCCTCGAGAATCCACTCGACGTGGTCGATACTGGTCGAGGGGTTGAACACCACCCCGGCCTTGGCCCCCAGTTCGCGGATGCGCTTGAGGCTGCGGTGCAGGTGCGGGCCGGCTTCCGGATGGATGCTGATCAGGTCGGCGCCGGCGGCGCGGAACGCCTCCAGGTACGGATCGGCCGGGCTGATCATCAGGTGCACGTCGAACGGGATCCTGGCGTGCGGCCGGATGGCTTTGACGATGTCCGGGCCCAGGGTGATGTTGGGCACGAAATGACCGTCCATCACGTCGACATGCACCCAGTCGGCGCCGGCCGCCTCGATGGCGGCGACCTCTTCGCCCAGCTTGGCGAAGTCGGAGGCGAGGATGGAGGGGGCGATCAGCGGCGCGGTCATGGGTCCCTGGCTTAGCTGTGTCGGGCTCACGCCACAAGCGAGTGCTGCGCCCGGAAGCTTAACGCATTCATCCGCCTCAAGGTTGTCGTCCGCAAGCGTGGCGCTTGGGCGGCGACGACGGCTTTTCAGGCTACCGCTTGACGAATCGCGCCGCGAAGAAGCCGTCCAGGCCGCCCTCGCGGTGATGGGGCAGAATCCGCAGCGTGCCGCGCGCGGTCAGGCTGGCGGCTGGGGCGCCGCCTTCCTCCGGGGCGATGGGATCCAGGGCCATGTCCGGGCGACGGGTCAGGAACGCCTCGACCTGGGCCTCGCCCTCCTCCGGCTCCAGCGAGCACACGCAATAGACAAGTCGGCCGTCGGGTTTCAGGCGGCCGGCCGCGCTGTCCAGCAGCCGGCTCTGGACGGCGGCCAGGCTGGCCACGTCGCCGGGGCGGGCGGCCCACAGCACGTCCGGATGGCGTCGGAAGGTGCCGGTGGCCGAGCAGGGCGCGTCCAGCAGCACGGCGTCGAAGGTCCGCGCGTCCCCCCAGGCCCCGGCGTCGGCGGCGACCACCTCGGCGGTCAGCTTCAGGCGGGCCAGGTTCTCGGTGACGCGCTGCAGGCGGGCGGCGGAACGGTCGACGGCCACGGTCTCCGCGCCGGCGGCGGCCAGCTGCATCGTCTTGCCGCCGGGCGCGGCGCAGAGGTCGAGGGCGGTCTCGCCGGCCTTCACGTCCAGCAGGCGGGCGGGGATGGCGGCGGCGGCGTCCTGCACCCACCAGGTCCCGTCCTCGAAGGCGGGCCAGGCCGAGACGTCGCCCCGGCGCTCGGTGCGCAGCGTGCCGCCGGGCAGGATCTGGCCTTCCAGTTCGGCGGCCAGGGCGGCCGCGTCGGCGTCCGGCTTCAGCGACAGGTCGGTGGCCGGCTCGAAGCCGATCTGGGCGGCGACCGCGTCGGCGGTTTCCTTGCCCCAGGCGCCGACCCAGCGGGCGTAGAGCCATGGCGGGGCCAGGTGCTCGGGCTCGGGCGACAGCTGGCCGTCGCGCAGCAGGCCGCGCAGCACGGCGTTGACCAGGCCCTTGAACGGACGGCTGGTCTTGTTGGCGCCGGCCAGCTCGACGCTGGTGGCCACGGCGGCGAAGGCGGGCACCTCGAGGAAGAAGGCCTGGGTCGCGCCCAGGCGCAGCAGGTTGCGCACGCGCGGCGGCGGCTCCTTGGCCAGCTTGCCGGCCAGGGCGCGGTCGATGGGCCCCAGGTGGCGCAGGGCGGCCATGGCCAGGGCGCGCGCGAAGGCCCGCTCCCGCGGTTCCAGGAAGCGGAAGGCGTTGGCCGAGGCGGCTTCGTCGAGCCCGCCGCGCCGCGACAGGGCCGCGTCGATGAGGGCGAGGGCGCCTTCCCGTGCCGGGAGGCCGTCGTTGAGTTCCTGAGTCACACGCTCGCCGTGCCMCGAGGCGACGGCGAGCGCAAGCGGAAATCAGGCCGCGGCGGCGGTCGGACCGGTCTTGGCGGTGCGCAGCACGGCGACCCCGAACACCACCATGCCGCTGACCAGCATGATCTCGCCCAGGGCCATGAACGGCACGACGCGCATGTCGCCCTTCAGCAGCAGCACGGCCAGCAGCGGGCCGACCAGCAGGATGCCGGTGTTGGACAGGGCGAAGTTCACCCAGGCCAGGCGCGGCGGACGGCGGTCGCCGACGATGGCGTAGAAGCCTCCCATGATCGCCAGGCTGACCCAGCCCAGCAGATTCACATGGGCGTGCACGGGCATCAGCGTATGGTCCTGCGAGATGCCCATGACCATGCCCAGCACCATGCCGCAGATCCCGTAGACGATGGCGCTGAGAAAGAACGCGTACGAAACTCGAGGCATGACGTCCCCCCTAGAATGTGGTTCCCCTCGCGGGCGAGCCGCGAAGGCGGGACGTCTTAAAGACGAAACGGCGTTCATCAACCGTCGTTTTATTAAATCTTGTTAACCTTGGCAGGTGAGCGAATGAGCCAGGATCAAGCCCTTCCGCCCGGCGCGGCTCCCGACAAGCCGCTGAGCCCGGCCKCCCGCCGCGCCCTGGAAGAGGCCGCCGCCCGCCGCGCGGCCGAGCACGCCGCGGCCTTGCCCACCGAGGAAGGCGGCCGCGACGGCCCGGAGCCGACCCGGTTCGGGGACTGGGAGCGCAAGGGCGTGGCGGTGGATTTCTAGGCCACTAGGTTTGAACGTTTCTAAGAACCGTCATCCTCGGACTTGTTCCGAGGACCCCTGCTTCAACCGCGAAGAACGATGATCCGTGGAGTGGTGAGATCGCGGCCGAAACCCAACCGCCAGCTCGGCTGACAGAGGGGTCCTCGGAACAAGTCCGAGGATGACGGGCGTTGGGGATGACGGTGTGAAGAAGGGCGAGCGTCAGTGTCCCGCCATCTCCGCCACCACCTTCAGCGCCGCTTCGCGCGGGTCGTTCGCCGCCGTGATCGGGCGGCCGCAGACCAGGTGGCTGGCGCCGGCCTTCAGGGCGTCGGCCGGGGTGGCGGCGCGGGCCTGGTCGTTCTTGGCCGACCAGAAGGGGCGCACGCCCGGGGTCACCACCAGGAAGTCGGGGCCGGCGATCTCGCGGGCCAGGGCGGCCTCCTGGGGCGAGGAGACGATGCCGTCCACCCCGCACTCCACCGCCTGGCGGATGCGCCGGGCCACCAGGTCGCGGGCCGAGAAGGCGTAGCCCATCTCGATCAGGTCGGCGTCGGTCAGGCTGGTCAGCACGGTGACGGCCAGGATCTTCAGGTCCGAGCCGGCCTTGGCCTTGACCGCCGCCTGCATCACCTGCGGCTCGGCGTGGACGGTCAGCAGGTCGCAGCCGGCCCCGGCCAGCACCCGGGCCGAGCGCTCCACGGTCGCGCCGATGTCGTGCAGCTTCCAGTCCAGGAAGATCTGCTTGCCCTCGCCCTTCAGCTGGCGGGCCAGGGTCATGCCGTCGGTGGCCAGGAGCTCCAGGCCGATCTTGTAGAACGACACCGCGTCGCCCAGCGTCTCGACCATCGCTCGGGCCTCGACCGTGGTGGGCAGGTCGAGCGGCAGGATCAGGCGCGGATCGGCGGACATGGCGAAGCTCCGAGTGTGGCGCGCGCGATCGCATCACCCTAAGAAGGATGCGGATCCGCGCGAATTGAAGGCTAAGCACGTCGAATGAGCCAGGCAGAACTCGCCGTCAACTTCTTCGTCGCCCTGTTCGCCCTGATCGACCCGATCGGCAACGTGCCGCTGTTCGCCGCCGCCACCCTGGGCGCGGCCGCCGCAGGCCGACGGATGGTGGCGGTCTATATCGGCCTGTTCGTCGCCGCCTTCCTGATCTTCTTCTTCTTCACCGGCGTCAGCCTGCTGGAGTTCTTCGGCATCTCGATGCCGGCCTTCCGCATCGCCGGCGGCATCATCCTGTTCATCCTGGGCCTGGACATGGTGCGCGACGACTTCACCACCATGTTCGCCGACGCGGCCGAGGGCGTGGAGGGCCAGTCGGCCCGGGTCTACGCCAAGCAGCGGTTCGAGCGGCTGATCGTGCCGTTCGCCATGCCGCTGCTGATCGGGCCCGGCGCGATCTCGACCGTGATCATCTACGCCAGCGAGGCCCGGCCCCTGGGCCTGGCGGGCCTGGCCGCCGGCGTCGGGGTGATCGCCGCCGTCTCGGTGGTGCTGGTGGCGGTGTTCTGGGCCGCGCCGGTGATCAGCAAGGTGCTGGGCCGCATCGGCATGAGCATCGTGGTGCGGGTGCTGGGCCTGATCCTCTGCGCCCTGGCGGTGCAGTTCGTGCTGATCGGCGTGGGCGACGCCACGCGCGGCCTGATCCGGGCGGACGCCAAGGCGCCCTATGCGGAGCACAAGTAGGCGTCAGACCTTCCGGAACCGGCTTCCCTGGCTGGCCATCAGGGCCAGGGCCCAGTCGTCGGGGACCAGCTTGGCGATCGCCGCGATGGCCTTGTTGGGCGAACCGGGCACGCAGACGGCGCGGTTGGCCTCGGCGGCCTCGTAGCCGGCGGCGGCCACCTCGTCGGCGCCCAGCCACAGCCAGGTCGGCAGGCTCTGGCTGACCTGGGCGCGGGTGCCGTTGACGTCGTGGAATTCCGAATAGGTGAAGCCGGGGCAGAGCGCGGACACGTGTACGCCCGTGGCCTGGTTCTCCAGGTGCAGGCTCTGGGAGAACTTCACGAGGAAGCTCTTGGTCGCCGCGTAGAGGGTGTGGCCGGCCGCGCCGGGGGCCAGGCCGGCCAGGGAGGCGACGTTGACGATGCGCCCGAAGCCGCGCTCGACCATGCCCGGCAGCACCTTGTGGGTCAGGCCGCAAACCGAGACCAGCAGCACCTGCAGGAAGGCGCTCTGGTCGGCCCAGGTGGTCTGGGCGTAGGCGCCGGGCAGGCCGTAGCCGGCGTTGTTGACCAGGGCGTCGACCACCCGGCCCTCGGCCTCGATCGCCGCCAGCACTTGGTCGACGGCCTCGGGCTGGGCCAGGTCGGCGGCGATCGGATAGGCCTCGACGCCGAAGCGCAGGCGGATTTCGGCGGCCAGGGCCTCCAGCCGGTCCAGCCGGCGCGCGGTCAGGGCCACGTCGTAGCCGTGGCTGGCGTAGATGCGGGCGAAGGCGGCCCCGATGCCGGCGGAGGCGCCGGTGATCAGGGCGAGACGGCGGGCCATGCGGCGAGTGTCCAGCGAAGCGGTGAAACTTGGCTGGAGTCGAGCACGGGCGGACGTTTGGTTCAAGGCGGGGCGGCGGCGCGTCGGCCTGATCATGGCCTCGGGGGGGGCATGACCTCGAATTAAGTCGTCTCCCGCCGGAGCCGTCGCTATCTCTGGCCGCCCCCCTTTTCGAGAGTAGTGAAGCATGCGCGCATTTTCGACCCTGGCCGTCGGCGTCGCCGCCCTAGGCCTCGCCGACGCCGCTTCGGCCGCGTCGTCGATCGACATCGCCAACGCCGTCGCCCGCGTGACCGTGATTCCCGAGGCGCGGAGCGACGTGAAGGTCGAGATCCAGAATTCCAACCCCAGACTGCCGCTGCAGGTCCGGCCGTCGGGATCGCGCATCGTGATCGACGGCGGGCTGGCGGGCGGCGTCGACGGCGACCGGATCAAGGGCTGCCACGTCGAGGACGGCAAGCCCGTCGTCGTGGTGCGCGACATCGGCGACGTGGCCTGGGCCGACATGCCGCAAGTAGTGATCCACGCGCCGATGGGCGTCGAGCTGGCCACAAGCGGCGCCGTGTTCGGCGAGGTCGGTCGCACCGACAGCCTGGAACTGTCCAACGCCGGCTGCGGCGACTGGACGGTGGGCGACGTCAAGGGCGCGTTCGAACTGAACCAGGCGGGACCGGGCGACACCAAGGCCGGCCGAGTCGGCGAGGCGGAGGTCCACATCGCCGACTCGGGACATCTGACGCTCCAGGACGTCGACGGCGACCTGGAGGTCTTCGTCGCCGGCTCGGGCGGCGTGACGGCGACCAGCGTGGGCCGCAAGTTCGAGGCCCATGTCGCCGGACCGGGCCGCGTCAGCGTGGCGGGCGGCCGGTCGACCGAGGTCGAGGTCAGCATCCTGGGGTCGGGCGAGGTCGACTTCAACGGCGTGGCCGGCAAGGTCTCGGCCTCGGTCTCGGGCTCCGGCAAGGTGGTGGTCGCCAAGGCCGAGGGGCCGGTCAGCAAGGCGGTCGCCGGGTCGGGCCAGGTGGTCGTCGGACCGTAGGCCGGCGACGGCTTCCCCCGTCACGGCGCTGTTTGCGCCGCGCCACCTCCCCCGCTTCGCGGGGAAGGAAAAGGAGGAGGGGGCGCTCGGGCTCAAGCGCCCCCTCGGGCGGCGCCGGGGCGCCGCGGGCCCGTCCTTCGGGCTGGGGGATCAGGAAGGACGGGCGGTGTGTCCTACGCCGCTTCGCTGAGCGCCGGCTGGGCGCCGCGCGTCCAGCGGACGGCGGCCTCGGCGATGCGGACGCCGAACAGGCGGGCGGTCTCGCGGTCGCCGGCCGGCGGGGTGATCTCGGGCGAGGCGTTGTCCGACTGGGCGGCCAGGCCGATGAACGAACCGACGCGGTTCAGGGTGTCGGGGCCGCGTTCGGCGGCGGTCACCCCGGGAGGGGCCAGGCCCAGGTTCACCCAGTTCATGCCGTGCTGGGCGGCCAGGATGGTCAGGCTCTCCAGGGCGTGGCCCTTGTCGCCGGCGAAGCTGTGCGAGTTGGTGAAGCCCGCGGCCAGCTTGTCCTTCCAGGCGCCGGTGAAGAAGACGCCGGCGGTGGCGTCGGCGAACACTTTGAACACGCCCGAGACGTCGCCCATGTAGGTGGGGGCGCCGAACACCACGGCGTCGGCCTCGGTGATCTGTTCGATCAGCGGCGCGAAGTCCTGGGCGGCGTTCTCGATCTTCAGCAGCACCGGCGTCTGGCCGGCGTCGCGGACGCCTTCCGCGATCTTGTCGGCCAGGACGGCGGTGTGGCCGTAGCCCGAGTGGTAGACGATGGCGACCTTGGTCATTGGAATGAGCCCTTGAATGGTTGTGGTTTCGCAACTGAAACCGTGTCGATTACGTAATCATGGTCGAGCGGCTTTCCAGGGGATCGGCAACAGTTGGTGGTGCAGTTATTCTGCAAGCCGATTCAGCGGCGATGGGGTCTGTTTCGGGCGAACGGCGAAATGTGCGGTCGGATAAGCTCTTCAACCTTGTGACAACGTTGTCATTATCCTATCTAGCGCGATAACCAGACAACAGCATCAGCTGAAGGCGCGCCGTCCCAGGACATCTTTGGGGGCGCGTCCCGAGCCGTCCTGCGGCGTGTGTATCGAAAAGGCGGCGATCATGAGCTCCAGCCCTGTTCCTGATGTCCAGCAGGTGAAGGTCCATGCGCCCGGCGTGGTGTTGGCGGCCCTGGCCTTGGGCGGGTTCGCGATCGGCACCACCGAGTTCGCCTCGATGAGCCTGCTGCCCGACTTCGCCGCCGGCCTGGGCGTCGACGCGCCGACGGCGGGGCATGCGATCAGCGCCTACGCCCTGGGCGTGGTGGTCGGGGCGCCGGTGATCGCCGTGCTGGCCGCGCGCCTGCCGCGCCGGATCATCCTGGTGGCCCTGATGGCGGTGTTCGCGGTCKGCAACCTGCTTAGCGCCCTGGCCCCGACCTTCGGCTGGATGATGGCGTTCCGCTTCTTCAGCGGCCTGCCGCACGGGGCCTATTTCGGCGTCGCGGCCCTGGTCGCCGCCAGCGTCGCGCCTCCGGAGCGAAGGGCCCAGTCGGTGGCCATGGTGATGATCGGCCTGACCGTGGCGACCATCGTCGGGGTGCCCATGGCCAATGTCGTGGGCCAGTGGATCGGTTGGCGCTGGGGCTTCGTGATCGTCGCCGTGCTGGCCGCGATGACCGCCACGGCGGTCTATGTCTTCGCGCCGCGCGCCCCGGCCGACGCGGGGGCCAGCCMCTTGCGCGAGCTGGGCGCCCTGGCCAAGGGCCGGGTGTGGCTGACCTTGGGCATCGGCGCGATCGGCTTCGGCGGCATGTTCTGCGTCTACACCTACCTGGCCTCGACCATGCGCGAGGTGACCCACGCCTCGGCCGCCCTGCCGATGGTGCTGGCGGTGTTCGGGGCCGGCATGACGGTCGGGACCCTGGTGTGCGCCTGGGCCGCCGACCGCGCCCAGATGCCGGCCATCGGCGGGGTGCTGCTGTGGAGCGCCGCCGCCCTGGCCCTGTATCCGATGGCGACGGGCAGCCTGTGGACCCTGGTCCCCGTGGTCTTCCTGATCGGCTGCGGCGGCGGGCTGGGCGCGGTGCTGCAGACCCGGCTGATGGACGTGGCCGGCGACGCCCAGACCCTGGCCGCAGCCCTCAACCACTCGGCCTTCAACTTCGCCAACGCCCTGGGCCCCTGGCTGGGCGGCCTGGCCATCGCCGCCGGCATGGGGTGGACCTCGACCGGCTATGTCGGCGCGGCCCTGGCCCTGGGCGGGTTCGCGATCTGGATCGTGGCGGCGCTGGACGTGCGGCGCGAGCGCCTGGCCCTGGCGGCGGCGGAGTAGCMTAGGCCTTGTCGGAGACCAGCCTCAGCGGAACCCGCGAGGGCGACGTCGGGGCGGGCGGAGGGCCGCCGATCAGGGCCAGGGCGTCCTCGTAGTCGCCGCCGAAGTTCACCCGCGTGATCTCGGCGAGCTTGTGGGCCGAGGGGGCGGCGTCCCATCTGGCGTCCGGACCGATCTCCAGCATCCAGACGATCCCGCCTTCGACGCTGATCACCTTGCCCACGTAGCAGGCGTCGGGCTGGTCGCGCTCCTTGTGGATCGTCACCAGCGCAAACCGCTCGGCGGCCGACAGCAGCAGGGCGGCGATGTTCGTCAGGCGAAGCGTGAGTTCGGGGCGGGCCTCGCCCCGGGCGGCGAGGGCGGCCTGGGTGAAATCCGCGTAGGGGTCGTCCACCAGCTCGTCCACCTCGTCGGTCCGGAAGCATTCGAAGCCGTCGAGCCACAGCCGGTCGCTGACCAGGCCGAGCAGGAAGAACTCCGAATCGACGCCGAGGATGTAGCCGCGGACATAGGTCTGCTCGAACGGGCGATAGAGGCGGATCAGCTTTTCGTCGCGCAGGGCGGCGCGCAACTGTTCGATCATGCCGCCGGTMATCGCGCCCGCACCCGGATCACGCGGGCCCTAAGCCGCCGCCTCGGTCGCCGCGCCGTTCAGCAGGTCGGCCACCGAGATGGTCGACAGGCGCTCGGCCACGGCGGTGTCGGCGGCGATCATCGCCCCGCGCACGGCGTCGGGGATCTTCTCGCCCACCGGGCAGCCCTTCACCCCCTTGGGGGCGACGCCGAGATGGGCGCAGCCGTTCACGGCCCGCAGCACAACGTCCAGCGTGATGGTCTCGGGGGCCTTCAGCAGCCAGGCGCCGCCGTTGGCGCCCGCGCGCGCGCCGATCAGCCCCGCCTTGCCCAGCATGGCCGTCACGCGACGCACCACGACCGGGTTGGTCGGGACCGAGGCGGCGAGCTCGGCGCTGGCCACGGCGCGATCGGCCGAAAAGGCGCTTTTGTGCGCCAGATAGGCCAGGGCGTGCGCGGCGACGGGGAATTTCTGACTGTCTGACATTTTTCCGTGGCAGGACCCTAAGGGCGTGGTTCGTGCGTTCAACCAAAAACTATCGTTGTTATCCCGCTTCAGGTCGCGATTGAACCGGAGCAGGATTGGGTGTATCGCGCCCCGCTTGATCGATATGGGGCTCCGCACCGCGTTTTGCGAGGGCGACCCCGGAGGGATTGAATGGCTTCCGAAGCCTCTGGCGCTCCCGCTGCCGACAGCGCCGCCCCCAACACCGCTGTGTGTGACGTCCCTCCGCAAGCCGGCCATGACCTGAAAGGGCATAGCTTCCTGGCGCTTGCGCTCGGCGCCGTGGGCGTCGTGTTCGGCGATATCGGGACCAGCCCGCTCTACGCCATGCGCGAGGCCCTGGCCCATTCGCGCAGCACCACCGCCACCGAGCACGCCGTGCTGGGGGTGGTGTCGCTGGTGCTGTGGACCCTGACCCTGTTCGTCACGATCAAGTACGTGATCTTCTTCATGCGGGCCGACAACAAGGGCGAGGGCGGCACCCTGGCCCTGATGGCCCTGGCCCAGAAGGCCTTGGGCAAGGCGGCGCGCAAGCGCTCGACCGCCGTGTTCTTCCTGGGCGTGATCGGCGCGGCGCTGTTCTACGGCGACGGCATCATCACCCCGGCCATCTCGGTGCTGTCGGCGGTGGAAGGCATGAAGGACGCGCCGCACGTCGGCCACGCCCTGACCCCCTACATCCTGCCGATCTCGGCCGGCATCCTGGTGGCCCTGTTCCTGGTCCAGGCCAAGGGCACGCACCGGATGGCCTCGCTGTTCGGGCCGATCATGGCCGCGTGGTTCCTGATCCTGGGCGGGCTGGGCCTGTTCCACCTGGTCGACGACCTGTCGATCCTGCGGGCCGTCAATCCCTGGTACGGCGTGCGCTTCCTGCTCGAGAACGGCTTCCTGGGCTTCGTGATCCTGGGCAGCGTGTTCCTGGCGGTGACCGGCGCCGAGGCCCTGTACGCCGACATGGGCCACTTCGGGAAGAAGCCGATCCAGGCCGCCTGGCTGTACCTGGCCTTCCCCTGCCTGGCCCTGAACTATCTGGGCCAGGGCTCGCTGGTGCTGGATCACCCGGCCTCGCGGCACAATCCGTTCTGGGACATGGTCCCGACMTTCGCCTACTGGCCGGTGCTGCTGATGGCCACGGCGGCCACGGTCATCGCCAGCCAGGCGGTGATCACCGGCGCCTTCTCGATGACCCAGCAGGCGGTGCAGCTGGGCCTGCTGCCGCGCCTGGACATCAAGCGCACGTCCGAGACCCAGGCCGGCCAGATCTACGTGCCGGCGGTCAACACCTTCCTGCTGGTCGGCGTGCTGGCGCTGCTGATCATGTTCCAGAGCTCGCACAAGCTGGCCAGCGCCTACGGCATCGCCGTGACCGGCGCGATGTTCGTCGACACCCTGCTGGCCTATGTGGTGCTGCGCCTGGTGTGGAAGTGGAGCCTCTGGCAGACCGCCGCCCTGCTGATCCCCCTGGCCCTGATCGACATGGTGTTCATCGCCTCCAACGCGCTGAAGATCCCCGACGGCGCCTGGCTGCCGCTGGTGTTCGGCGCGGTGCTGGTGCTGATCATGTGGACCTGGACGCGCGGCGCCCAGATCCTGACGGACAAGACCCGCCGCGACAGCGTGCCCCTGGTCGACCTGATGGAGATCCTGCGGGCCCGGGCCCCGCACCGCGCGCCCGGCACGGCGATCTTCCTGACCTCCGACCCGGACATGACCCCGGTCGCCCTGATGCACAACCTCAAGCACAACAAGGTGCTGCACGAGCGCAACGTGGTGCTGACCGTCCGCACGGCCGAGACCCCGCGCGTCGCCGACGAGGACCGCGTGCGCACCCAGGCGATCAACGCCGACTTCAAGAAGGTCGAGATCTTCTACGGCTTCATGGAAAGCCCGAACGTGCCCAAGGCCCTGGCCATCCTGCGCAAGCAGCAGGGGCTGAAGTTCGACATCATGGCCACCAGCTTCTTCCTGGGCCGCCGCTCGATCGTGCCGTCGGCCAACAGCGGCATGCCGCTGTGGCAGGACCGGATCTTCATCTTCCTGATGAAGAACGCCACCAATCCGACCGACTTCTTCAAGATCCCGCCCGGCCGCGTGGTCGAGCTGGGCGCGCAGGTGACGGTCTAGGCGATGGAAGCGGCGTTGCGCATCCTGGGCGACGGCCTGTCGATCGCCGCCCTGGCGATCATCGCCTCCACCGCCCAAAGCGCCTGGAAGCGCATCCCCAAGGGCGCGCGCATCCCCATGCAGTGGGGGCTGGACGGCCGGCCGACCTGGCGGGCGTCCAAGGGCGTGGGCCTGCTGGCGATCCCGGTCCTGGCGATCCTGATCCTGCTGTCGTTCACCCTGACCCAGGTGACCTACAGGGTCGAAGGCGCCAGCGCGGTGATCGTGCTGTGCGTGCGCGCCACCCTGGCCGCCGCCCTGGCGCTGAGCCAGCTGGTGCACCTGCGCAAGGTCATGGAGACCTTGAGCGACGAAGGTGATCTCTAGGATCGGCCAACACGCCGTTTCAATCGTCGTGAAACCGCGCTAAACGCCCCGCGACCCGGTGTTTCTCCAGAGGAGAGGCGCCTGCGACTTTGTGTTTCCTCGGAAGGACCCCCTCATGGCCGACAAGTCCGTGAAGAAGGTCGTGCTCGCCTATTCGGGCGGCCTCGACACCTCGATCATCCTCAAGTGGCTGCAGACCGAATACGGCGCTGAGGTCGTGACCTTCACCGCCGACCTGGGCCAGGGCGAAGAGATCGAGCCGGCCCGCGCCAAGGCCCTGGCCGCCGGCGTGAAGCCCGAGAACATCTTCATCGAGGACGTGCGCGAGGAGTTCGTGCGCGACTACGTCTTCCCGATGTTCCGCGCCAACACGGTCTATGAGGGCCAGTACCTGCTGGGCACCTCGATCGCCCGTCCGCTGATCGCCAAGAAGCAGATCGAGATCGCCCGCAAGACCGGCGCCGACGCCGTCAGCCACGGCGCGACCGGCAAGGGCAACGACCAGGTCCGCTTCGAGCTGGGTTACTACGGCCTGGAGCCCGACATCACCGTGATCGCTCCCTGGCGCGAGTGGGACTTCAAGTCCCGCGAGGCCCTGCTGGACTTCGCCGAGAAGCACCAGATCCAGATCACCAAGGACAAGCGCGGCGAGGCCCCGTTCAGCGTCGACGCCAACCTGCTGCACAGCAGCTCGGAAGGTAAGGTCCTGGAGGACCCGGCGGTCGAGGCCCCCGAGTTCGTCCACATGCGCACGATCTCGCCCGAGGACGCGCCCGACAAGCCGACCATCATCACCATCGACTTCGAGAAGGGCGATCCGGTCGCCATCGACGGCGTCAAGATGAGCCCGGCCACCCTGCTGACCAAGCTGAACGAATTGGGCCGCGACAACGGCGTCGGCCGTCTGGACCTGGTCGAGAACCGCTTCGTCGGCATGAAGTCGCGCGGCGTCTACGAGACCCCCGGCGGCACGATCCTGCTGGCCGCCCACCGCGGCATCGAGAGCATCACGCTGGACCGCGGCGCGATGCACCTGAAGGACGAGCTGATGCCGAAATATGCGTCGCTGGTCTACAACGGCTTCTGGTTCTCGCCCGAGCGCGAGATGCTGCAGGCCGCCATCGACTACAGCCAGGCCAAGGTGGCCGGCCAGGTGCGGGTGAAGCTCTACAAGGGCAACGTCACCGTCATCGGCCGCACCAGCCCCTACTCGCTCTACGACCAGGACCTGGTCACCTTCGAGGAGGGCAAGGTCGCCTACGACCACCGCGACGCCGGCGGCTTCATTAAGCTGAACGCCCTGCGCCTGCGCGTCCTGGCCAAGCGCGACAAGCGCGGCTAGGCCTCACGGTCCTTCGAGACGAGAAAGCCCCGCCGGCGACGGCGGGGCTTTTTTCGTCTGAGGTCAGCTCGCGTCCGTCCCTGCCGGCTGCACCAGGCTCGGAGCCAGGTTGATGCCCGTCTTGTTGTAGATCACCCAGCCGATCACCCGGAAGGTCGCGTCCAGCAGCTGCTGGGCCAGGACCAGGGTCATGAACTTGGTGAACTGCAGGGTCTGGTTGAAGGCCAGCTGCTGGTTGCGCATGATCATGTCGGCCGCCTCGGGCGGGATCTGCTTGTTGCCCAGCGCCACCTGGGTCTGCAGCGCCGCCTCGGCCAGGCTGCGCAGGTAGCCGGCCACCACCGACTTGTTGGCGTTCCACCACTGGGTGGACACCCCGCCCAGCTCGTCCTCCAGGGTGGAGACCAGCTGGTCCACGTTGTCGATCCGCAGGTTGGCGAAATCCAGCATCGGCGGTTCCCCCTAGTTGTTCTTCATCGCGCCGACGGCCTTGGCCGCCTGGTCGCAGCTGATCATCATGGCCTGGGTGGCGCCGGTGTTCTGGACCACGCCGTAGGTCTGGTGCAGCTTGGCCAGGCCCGAGACCTGGGCGCTGCAGCCCTTGATGAAGCCGACGGTCATGTCGCGCGCCTGCTCGGCCCGCTTGCCGGCCACCGGGGCCGAGGCGGCGCGTACGGCGACCACGGCCAGGGCGCCCTGGATGGTGGCGTAGGTGTCGACCGTCGCGGGATAGGTGGCCTTGTCCTGATAGAGGCCCATCTCGGCCTGGGCCGCCAGCTTGGCCACGCTCTCGTAGGCGCTGGTGGTCTTCTCATCTAGGGTGGCGTCGTAGGGCGGGGCGAACAGCGCGCAGGCGCTGAGCAGCAGCGCCAGGCCGGCGACGCTCACGGCGCGAATTGCGTGGACAGGCTTCATGTCGCGTCTCCCCCGAAAGCCAACCATGGGCTGCAATCGCGTCCGGCTCAAGTCGACTTCGTCACYCGCCCGGCCGGTAGCGGCGCTCGACGTGGCCGCTCAACTGGTCCGGGTAGAAATAGACTGGCCGCAGGTTCCCGTCGGCGTAGCGCTGGGCCTGGTCCAGGAAGTGCTTGGACGTCGGATCGCCGCTCTCGCCGCCCGCCGATACCGCCAGGGCCTTCACCCGCGGCCCGAACTCGACCACGGCCACGAAGCTGTTGCCGCTGGTGCCATAGTACTTCTTGGTGCCCGGGTAGCGCTTGGCCCCGAACGAGGCCAGCGACCCCCACTGGCCCGAGGCGAAGGGCACGGGGATCGAGGCCTTGGCGTCGTCGAAGGTCTGGACGATGGCGCCGTCGTTGCGCTGGAAGCGGTTGATCGTCCCCCAGGGCGTGCGCCAGTCGCCGAAGTCGGCGCTCAGGCGGTCCGAAGCCTCGGCCAGGGCCTCCAGCTTCTGGGCCGGCGTCGTGCGCTCGGCCATGTACTTGTAGACCGACACGCCCTCCCGCTTGGCCGCCGCCGCCGACTTGGCCCACAGGGCCTCGCCCCAGAACACCGCCAGCGAGGTCTGGGTCGAGTCCGCCGACCACTTCAGGTCCCACGCCTTCAGCGCCGCCACCTGCGGTCCCAGCCGCGCCTTCGTCGGATCGCCGTCGGGCGTCGCGTCATAGGCCTTGGCCAAGGTCGGGGCCAGGTCGGCGAAGGCGGTCAGGTAGGGGTCGTAGGCCGCCTGGATCAGGGTCGGCAGGGTGAAGTCCTTACGGGCGCTCAGCACCCGCGTGGCGTGGACCCCGCGCGGCGTCTCGCCGACGCTGTCCATGTAGCGCGGATAGTCGGCCGGCTTGGGGCTGTAGGGACCGGCCGCCGAATAGGGCCAGTTGTTGGTGTTCATCAGCCAGCCGTTGGGCGGGTTCTTCAGGTGCGGGGCCTCGGACAGGGCGTGCAGGCCCTTCCAGTCGGTGGCCGGGTTCGCGCCGTCGACCGGCTTGGTGTAGTCGAAGCGGTCGTCGCGCCGGGGGATGAACTGCGGGTGCAGATAGGCCACCTCGCCCTTGTCGTCGGCGAACAGGGTGTTGTTCGAGGAGTTTGCCTTCAGCTCCGCGACCTTCAGGAAGCTGGCGTAGTCCACCGCCTTGGTGCGCAGGAACGACTGCTGCAGCGCCTCGACCGGCTTGTACATCATGGCGAAGGCCACCCACTTGCCGTCCGCCGCGCGGACGATCGGGCCGTGGTGGGTGCGGTAGGTGGTGAAGCTCTTCCTGGCCAGGCTTCCGTCTGCGGCGCGGTAGGCGATCTCGATGGCCCGCGTCTCGACCGGCCGCTGCTCGCCGCCGTAGGTGTAGAAGAACTGGCCGTCGCCCCGGCGGGTGATCGTCTCGGCGAACTCGTCCACCACGTCGACCGTGCTGGAGGTGTGCATCCAGCCGGCGTGGGCGTTGAAGCCCTGATAGACGAAGAACTGGCCCCAGGTCGCCGCGCCGTAGGCGTTCAGCCCCGCGTCGCTGGTCATCTGCAGCTCGGAGCGGAAGAAGAACGAGGTGTGCGGGTTGATCAGCAGCAGGGCGTGGCCGTCCTTGGTGTTGGACGGGGCGATGGCGAAGCCGTTCGAGCCGGTGGGTTCGCGGAACTCGACGCCCTGCGCGAACTCCCGCGCCCGGACCTCGGCCGAGGCCTGCAGCTTCGGCTGGCCATAGAAGGCCTCCAGCTCGCCCAGCGAAATCCGCTCGACGTCGCCGCCGATGCTGCCCTCGGTGAACGAAAGCGCCATCCACGGCTCGAACCGGGTCAGCACCTTGGGCCTCACGTCCGGATGGGCAGCCAGGTAGTAGTTCAGCCCGTCGGCCCAGGCGTCCATCAGGGCCTTCAGCCAGGCGGGGCTCTTGTCGTAGCGGGCCTGCAGGTCGGCCGGATCGACGAACAGCCGCATCCGCAGGTCCTGCCAGATCGCCTTCTCGCCGCCTCCTTGGTCGATAGGCGCCTCGGCGGTGCGGCCCAGATTGGTCAGGTAGCTGGCCTCGATGCGCGGGAAGTCGTCCTCGGCCTGGGCGTAGATCATGCCGAACACCGCGTCGGCGTCGCTCTTGCCGTGGACGTGGGCGATCCCCCAGTCGTCGCGGGTGATCTGGACCCGCTGCGCCGTGGCTTGCTGGCGGGCCAGGTCGACGGCGGGCTGGGCAAGAGCCGGCGTGGAGAGCGCCGCGCAGGCGGCCGACAGCAGAAGCAGTTTTCCGATACGCATACGACCCTCTCCCGACACCTAGTAGGACGGTGAATGTCAAATGCGGATGCCGCAATCCATAGATCACGCCGAAGCCTTGCTATAGTGGCGGGCTCCAGTCCTAATTGCGTCTTCGGTGCAAAGGCGGGCATCAGTTGGCGTGCCGACTTGCGCGAACAATGCGGGGCTGATGGCGATGACTGTCAAAATCCCAGGTTCACCAGCAGTTTGGTTGGTTGCCTTAGGGGCGCTGGCGGTCGGC
Organism: Caulobacter sp. 05T431; assembly: GCF_056665975.1. Classification (NCBI taxonomy): domain Bacteria; kingdom Pseudomonadati; phylum Pseudomonadota; class Alphaproteobacteria; order Caulobacterales; family Caulobacteraceae; genus Caulobacter; species Caulobacter sp. 05T431. The sequence goes on from NZ_JBFTKU010000029.1 coordinate 46,739, forward strand.
TGGATTTTCGGTGTTGGAGCTAGTCGGCATTTTTGGAGCGAGATTACTGCCGCTTGGGTGCAAGCTGTGGGCGCGATCATTGCTCTCTTTGTAACGGGCCTCCAAGGCGCGCGAATTGCCCGTGTTGAAAGAGAAAAGGCCGCAGCACCGCTTGAGGTAGCAGCTCAAACGGTGCGGGCCATGCTGCTTCACTACGATAGCTTCTGGAAGAACCTAGAAGGAAAAGACCTAAGTTCGTGGGCAGACGCCCACCTTCAGCCAGCGAATCTCGGGCTCGTGCAACGCATGCTTGATGAGCTCACGTTGATGAGCATGCCTTCAAGCCGGTCGGTCGATGCCCTGGTGACAACGAAGGCGGAAGCAGCATTCCTGGCTGCGCGGATCCAGGCCGCAAAAGCGGGACGACCTGGCTGGGAAGATGGCGCGGTGACCAACCGAGCGCGCTTGGTCCATTGCTGGCGGATATTTGAAGAAGAGAAGCAGCGCGTGCTCGGAGGCCCTGTCTCTAAGGACCATGAAGAAGCGCTAATCTAGAGAGTTGCCAGCGGCGGAAAGGTCCTTGGTGGAGCCGAGGGGAATCGAACCCCTGACCTCCTCATTGCGAACGAGGCGCTCTACCATCTGAGCTACGGCCCCAAGGAAGCGCGGAGATACTTTGGGGCGGCGGGCTCGTCAAGCGCCCGGTTGCCCGATCGGCGGCCTTTGCTTGCCAGGGCCGTCAAGGCGCGGCAATGAAGCGTGACACTCGGACGGGAAGCCCATGGCCGCCATCATTCATTCTGTGTTCTTCATTGTCGACGCTCTGTTGACCATGCTGGTGTGGGCGATCGTCATTTCGGCCGTGCTGAGCTGGCTGGTGGCGTTCGACATCATCAACCTCCGCAACCACGCGGTCTATCAGATCAGCACCTTCCTGGACCGCGTGACGCAGCCGGTTCTACGACCGTTTCAGCGGCTCATTCCGCCGCTGGGGGGTGTCGACATCAGTCCGATCGTCTTGGTGCTGATCATTACCGCGGTGCAGCGGTTTATTCTGGAGGATATGGAAAAGGCCCTGTTGCGGTTGGTCGGCTACTATTGAGCATGCGCCTCGCCGTCCGCCTCACCCCGCGCGGCGGGCGCGAGGCCATCGACGGCTGGGCGGTGGACGGCGACGGCCGGCCCTATCTGAAGGTGCGGGTCGCCGCCCCGCCGGTCGAGGGCGCGGCCAATGCGGCGCTGCTGGCCCTGCTGGCCAAGACCCTGGGCGCGCCCAAGTCGTCCCTGTCCATCGCCTCGGGAGCCGGGGCTCGGCTCAAGCTGATCGACATCGAGGGCTGCGACGCGTTGTCGCTGGAGCGGGCCCTGGGACGGCCGCCGGGCGAGGTTTCCTGATACGTCCAGGCAAGCCGTGATCACGAATCTCACCTCGCCATCGCCCGCGAGTTGAAAATGCCCGTCCAGGCCGGGAATACGGGCAGGTTCCGTCCGTGGTCGGCCGAAACACCCGCGAACGAATCAGGGTCTTTCACCCCCTCTTAGCGACGATGTTTCATGCTATGGGCTTTCCGCGCGGTGGGGACCGCGCGACACGGGGGGCTGTGTGGACGACAGGCGTCATCAGTCGGCTGAGGTGAGGGCGGCGCTCGCGCGGCGCGGCAACCTGTACCTGCGCGTCGTCGCCACGGTGATGATCGCCCTGATGCTGCACGTCTTCATGGGCGCCAGCTGGACCTGGATGTGGGCCGGGACCTACGCCGCCGCCCAGCTGCTGGAACTGCTCCTGATCCGGCTGATGGTGCGCCATCCCAATCCCGGCCGGGCCCTGCGGTTCGCGGTGGCCGCCATGCCGGCKGTCACCTCGGTCATCTTCGGCTTCCTGTCGCTGCCGCTGTTCGCCTCGTCGGTGCGCTTCGCCCCCACCCTGGGCGGCATGCTGCTGGCCGGCGCCCTGCTCAACGTCATCGTCGTCAATTCCAGCCTGAGGTCGGCGACGATCTCGGCGGCCGCCCCGCACGTGGTCTATCTGCTGATCGTGCCGTTCGTGGCCCGGGCGGCCAATCCGCACGCGCCGCTGGCCAACGCCCTGTGGTTCGGGGTGGCGCTGCTGATCGTGTCGGTGTTCGTCGCCGCCCGCACCCTGGAGCGCGCCCTGCGCGCCGAGGCCGCCGCCAAGGAGGAGGCCGAACGCCGCCGCCACGAGGCCGAGGAGGCCGTCGCCGCCAAGTCGGCCTTCGTGGCCATGATCAGCCACGAGCTGCGCACGCCGATCAGCGCCATCCTGGCCGGGGCGGCGCGCCTGCACAGCGACGTGCCCGAGGCCGCCTCCAAGCTGCACGCCCAGCTGATCGGCGACGCCGGGGCGATGATGCGCACCCTGCTCAACGACCTGCTGGACCTGTCGCGCCTGGACGCCGGGCGGATGGCGGTCGAGCAGGCCCCGTTCGACCTGCGCCAGGCCATGGCCGACACCCTGCGTCTGTGGCGTCCGGACGCCAACAAGAAGGGCCTGCGCCTGCGGGTCGAGGGCGCGGCCCATCTTCCGCGCTGGGTGGCCGGCGACGCCATGCGCCTGCGCCAGGTGCTGAACAACCTGCTGTCCAACGCCATCAAGTTCACCGACCGCGGCGCGGTCACCGTGCGCCTGTCGGCGCGCGAGGCCGGCGACTGCCTGATGTTCGAGGCGGTGGTCGCCGACACCGGGCGGGGCCTGACCGAGGCGCAGCTGGCGCGGCTGTTCACGCCGTTCGACCAGCTGGCGTCCAACGTCGCGCGCGAGCACGGCGGTTCGGGCCTGGGCCTGGTGATCAGCCGCGAGCTGGCCCGGCTGATGGGCGGCGACCTGACGGTGACCAGCAAGCCCGGCAAGGGCTCGCGCTTCCGGCTGGAGGTGCGCGTCGAGACGACCGAGGCGCCGGGCGCCCAGGCCGGCGGCGTGGTGGTCGAGGGCGCGCGGGTGCTGGTGGTCGACGACCACGTGGTCAACCGCCGGGCCATCGAGCTGGTCCTGCAGTCGTTCGGCATCCAGCCCACCCTGGCCGAGTCCGGCGAGCGGGCCCTGGAGCTGCTGCAGTCCGAGGTGTTCGACGTCATGCTGATGGACGTCTACATGCCCGGCATGGACGGCCGCGACGCCACGCGCCAGCTGCGCGCCGCCGAGGGGCCCAACCGCGACATCCCGGTGATCGCCGTCACCGCCTCGGCCACCGCCAAGGACTGGGAAGCCTGCCACGCGGCCGGCATGAACGCCCACGTCGCCAAGCCGATCGACCCCAGTCAGCTGCACGCGGCGCTGAGCGAGGTGCTGCCGGCGGGGGCGTCGAGAGCCGCGGCCTAGTTCACCGACCACTTGCCCCCTACGGACCGCTGCGCGGTCGTCTTCCCTCAGAGAGGGACGAGGTCCATGGAACGCGTCCTCCGCCCCCTATGGGGGCGGACAGGCGGCGAAGCCGCCAGGCGGGGGCAGGGGTTGAGTGGCATGGAGTAGTTCGGCCAGCCTCCCCTTCAGCCCCTCCCGGTCCTTCATCTCGMACTCCCACACCGTCTCCACCCGCCAGCCGGCTTCCGCCAGGTCGGCGCGGTTGCGGGCGTCCCGGGCGACGTTCCGCGCCACCTTGGCCAGCCAGTAGTCGCGGTTGGCCTTGGGCACCCGCGACCCGCGCGGGCAGTCGTGGCCATGCCAGAAGCAGCCGTGGACGAAGATCGCCAGCCGCCGGCCGGGCATGGCCACGTCGGGCGAGCCGGGCAGGTCCTTGCGGTGCAGGCGGTAGCGCGCGCCGAGGTCGGTCAGCAGGCGGCGCAGCAGCAGCTCGGGCTTGGTGTCCCGGCTGCGGACCCGGGCCATGACGGCCGAGCGCTTGGCGGGGTCGAAGACGTCAGTCATGGCCGTGTAACGCGCGGGAACCGGCCCAGGCGCAGGGTCCCCGTCAGCAGGCGCGCCGCCACCTGCTTGACGCCGGGCAGGCCCGACATCGGGGTGAAGACCCAGTCGCGCACCGCCGGCCAGAAGCCGCCGTGCGACTGGAACAGCGGGGTCAGGGCCTTGGACGCCACTTGGTAGAGGGCGGTGTGGCGGCGGCGGTCGGCCTGCCAGGCCTTGATAGAAACCGCGACGGGGCGGTGGTCGCGGCCCAGACGGTCGGCCAGCTCGACCGCGTCCATCAGGGCCAGGTTGGCGCCCTGGCCCAGCTGCGGGCTGGTGCTGTGGGCCGCGTCGCCCAGCAGGGTGCAGGCCTGGTGGTTCCAGCGGCCCACCGAGACGTCGCGATAGAGCGCCTTGGAGAAGCCGGTCCAGTCCGTACGCTCGGCCAGCAGGGCGGCCAGGTCCGGCCACAGGGGTTTCAGCCGCCGGTCGCGCCAGGCCGCGAAGTCGCCGGCCAGGAAGGCGTCGAGGTCGGCGACCGGCACGGACCAGAACATCGCCAGGCCGGTGGGCGACAGGCCGTCCGGATCGCGGCCGACGGGCAGGGCGCCGGCCATCACCTCGGCGCGGTGGTAGATCTGGCGCAGCGCTCCGCCGAACCGGTCGTCGGGATCGGCCATGTGGGTCCAGACCGCGCCCCACGGATAGACCGGGGCCCGGGCGCCGGGGCGCAGGACCGGCCGCAGCGGCGAGGCCGAGCCGTCGGCGATCACCGCCAGGTCGAACGGCCCCCAGGACCGGCCACGCTCGTCGTGCAGGATGGGGCGGGCGGGGTGCTCGATCCTGACGATCTTGGCCCCAGTCACCACCTCGACCCCCGCGCCGGGCAGGGCGTCGTGCAGGGTCTGGAACAGCACGCCGCGATGGACGCCCACGCCATGGGCCCCCGGTCGCCAGTCGTTGTAGTCCAGGTCCATGACCTTGCGGCCGCGGCTGTCCTGGCCCTCCAGCCGGCCGACCACGGCGCCGGCGGCGCGGACTTGCTCGTCCAGCTGGAGCGCGCGCAGGGCCGCCAGGCCCGTCGGCTGGAGGAGCAGGCCCGAGCCCAGCGGGCGCGGGGCCTCGAAAGCCTCCAGCAGGGTGACGGCGTGGCCGGCGCGCGCCAGGGACAGGGCGGCGGCCATGCCGCCGATCCCGCACCCGACGATCCCGACGCGCACGCCCCCGCGTTCCGCCTAGGCCTGGATCAGAGGCCTTCGAACAGGGCGGTCGACAGGTAGCGCTCGGCGAAGCTGGGAATGATCGCCACGATCAGCTTGCCGGCGTACTCGTCGCGCATGGCCAGGTCGAAGGCCGCGGTCAGGGCCGCGCCCGAGCTGATGCCGACCGGCAGGCCCTCGGTCGAGGCCGCCTTGCGGGCCATGGCGAAGCTGTCGTCGTTCGACACCTGGATGACCTCGTCGATCACGCCGCGGTCCAGGATGCCGGGCACGAAGCCGGCGCCGATGCCCTGGATCTTGTGCGGGCCGGGCGCGCCGCCCGACAGCACGGCGCTGGCCTCGGGCTCGACCGCGACCATCTTCACCGACGGCTTGCGGGCCTTCAGCACCTGGCCGACGCCCGAGATGGTGCCGCCGGTGCCGACGCCCGAGACCACGGCGTCCACGGCGCCGGCGGTGTCGTTCCAGATCTCTTCCGCCGTCGAGACGCGGTGGATCAGCGGGTTGGCGGTGTTCTCGAACTGCTGGGGCATCACCGCGCCGGGGATGGCGTCGATGATCTCCTGGGCGCGGGCGACGGCGCCGCGCATGCCCTTCTCGGCCGGGGTCAGCTCCAGCTTGGCGCCCAGCAGCAGCAGCATCTTGCGGCGCTCGATCGACATGCTCTCGGGCATGACCAGGGTCAGCTTGTAGCCCTTGGCGGCAGCCACGAAGGCCAGGGCGATGCCGGTGTTGCCCGAGGTCGGCTCGACGATCGTGCCGCCTGGCTTCAGCAGGCCCTTGGCCTCCAGGTACTCGATCATCGCCACGCCGATGCGGTCCTTGACCGAGGCCAGCGGATTGAAGAACTCCAGCTTGGCCACGACCGTGCCCTTGGGCTTCAGCTCGGCGGTCAGGTTGGGCAGGCGGACCAGCGGCGTGTCGCCGACCGTGTCGAGGATCGAGTCGAAGATCTTGCCGCGCCCGGCGCGCTTGAACCGCGCGGCGTCGTAGATCGAGGAGGCGTCGTCCATGGGAAGTCTCGCTTGAGGAGGATTTAACCCACCTTAGGCCGTGGGTTTTGACGTGTCAGCGGMTCATTCTGCGGCCAGGGACGCAGATTTCCTGAGGGCCAGGGGAGTCAGGAGCCGTTCGGACAACCAGCGGACCACCGGGGCGGCCACGCCGTCGCCGATCACATGCAGGCCGGCGGTGGCGCTGCGGGGCAGGCGATAGCCGTCGGGCAGGCCCATCAGCCGGGCGCCTTCGCGCGGGGTGACCAGGCGCGAGCGCACCTGGCCCTTGTCGATCACCAGCAGGGTCTGGCGCGAGGAGCCGCCGCGCGGCGTGCGCAGGCAGCCGGCCAGGCCGTCGAAACGCACCTCGGCCCGCTGGTCGCCGCCGCGCATGCGCCGGAAGACCGCGCCGACCGCGCGCTCGCCGCTCTGGATCCGGGCGTCGACCGAGGCGCGGTGCGAGGGGGCCATCAGGTCCAGCAGGGCGGCGGTGGCGTCGTCGCCGCGCCACTCGACCTGGTCGTCGGGCTCCAGCACGGCGGCGAGGTCGGCGTTGCGGGCGGGCGGAGCGTCCAGGCCCCACCAGATCCAGCGGTCCTTCAGCTCTGCGGGCAGGCGGGCGGCGGCCTCGCGCACGGCCCGGCCGTGGAACGGGCTCTGGCCCTCAAGGCCCTCGACCGGCAGGCGGGTGGCCACCACGAAGACGCGCGGCCGCGACTGGGGCACGAAGTGCGAGGCGTCGATCTCCAGGGCGCCGAAGCGATAGCCGCGCGCCGCCAGCAGGCCGCACAGGGCGGTGAAGTCGTCGCCCCGGTGCGAGGTCAGCAGGCCCACCACGTTCTCGACCACCACGGTGTCGGGCGCGCGGCCCTGGTCGTCCAGCGACTCGACCAGCTTCCAGAAGCCGAAGAAGGCCGACGAGCGCTCGCCCGCCAGGCCCTTGCGGGCGCCGGCCAGGCTGAGGTCCTGGCAGGGGCTGGACGCCCAGGCCAGGTCGGCGCGGCCCGGCAGGTCGGCGGTGGTCAGGTCCCAGACGTCGCCCTGGTGGAAGTGATCCCCCTGGCCGGGGAAGTTGTCGGCGTAGGTCGCCGCCTTCACGGCGTCGAAGTCGTTGGCGAAGGCGCAGTCCCAGGCCTGGCCCAGGCCCAGCCGGGCCATGCCGCCGCCGGCGAAGAACTCGAAGAAGGAGAGGGGAGGGGCGTTCCGATTCATCGCCGGGGAGTCTAGCGTGAGCCGCCCTCTGGAGGATAGCGCCGCATGCTTCGAACCCTCGCCGCCTTTTGCCTGGTCTTGACGGTTGCCGCCAATCTCGCCGGATGCGGGGAGTCGCCGATGGGCGCGTCCGAAGGCGCCTCGACCGCGCCCGCCGACGCACCGGCCTCGACCCCGCCGGGCCCGGACTTCTCCGGCGACTTCCAGCTGGTGGGGACCGAGCCGTTCTGGGGCGGGCGGATCCAGGACGACGGCCTGACCCTGTCGCGCTCCGGCCAGCCCGACGTCACCGCCGCCAACACCGGCGTGAAGGTCGAGGGCGACGTCGGCGTGTGGGGCGTGGGCGGCCTGGTGTTCAAGCTGCATCCCGAGCCCTGCACGGACGGCATGTCGGACCGCAAGTACGACTATCGCGCCGAGGTGACGATCAACGGCCAGGTCCTGAAGGGCTGCGCGTCCGCGCCGGTGGACCTGCGGGCCCAGCCGACGCCGTAGCGGCGGGTTTCTGTCCGGGTCCGGATTCCGCCAGCCATCGGAAGGCGCCGCGTCTAGCGTCGCGGCCATGACCTCAGCCAACACAGACGAAACTCGCCGTCCCCAATATCTCGCCAGGACCCAGGTCCTCTTCCTCGCGTTGGCGGCCGGGGTGGCGACCTCGACCAGCTACACGGTCCAGCCGGAGCTGGGCCGCATAACGCGAGACCTCGGCGCGTCGCTCGCCTCGACCAGCGCGGCGGCGGGGCTGCCCATCCTGGGCTACATGATCGGCCTGGCGCTTTTGGTCCCGCTCGTCGACCACATGCCGGCCCGACGGCTTCTGTCCGCCCAGCTTGCCGGCCTGGGCGCCTCGCTCGGTTTCGCCGCGATCGCCGCCAACGTCTGGACTTTCGGGGCGGCCCTGCTGGTCTCCGGAGCCTGCGCCAGCACCGGGGCCCAGATGAGCACCTTGGCCGCCAAGCATTCGTCGGCCGACCGGCGTGGTCGCGCCCTGGGAACCGTCACGGCGGGGATATCGGCCGGCGTGCTGCTCGGCCGCCTGGTCGGAGGCGGGCTGGCGGACCTGGCGGGGTGGCGCGCGATGCTCCTCATCGTCGCCTGCGCCTGCCTGGCTTGCGCCCTGGGCAGCGGCGTCCTGCTTCCAAGAACCGCTCCGCATCGCGACGAAGGCTATTTCGCCGCGCTCGCCTCCATGCCGCGCCTCCTGCTCGACCACGCCGATCTTCGATCGGCGGCCGCGTCGGGCGCGCTCTGGTTCTTCGCGTTCAGCCTGGTCTGGATGGGCCTGTCTCTGGCGCTGGCCCTACCTCCGCTCGGCCTGTCGCCGACCGCCATAGGCCTCTACGCTCTCGCCGGCGTCGCCGGCATCGTCGCCACCCGCGTCGCCGGACAGCTGGCCGACCGGTTCGGCAGCCGGCCCGTCGTGCTCGGCGGCCTGGCGTTGGCGCTTTCCTGCGCGCTGACGATGTCGCTCACCCTGAGCTTCGCGCCTCTGATGCTCCTGGCGCTGGCCCTGTTCGATGCGGGCCTGTTCTCGGCGCAGGTCGCGAACCAGCGTCGGGTGCTCGGCATCGCCCCGCGGCGGCCGGCTCCGTTCAACAGCGTCTACATGGTCACGTATTTTATCGGCGGAAGCCTGGGCACGGCGGTCGCCGGCCCGCTTGTCTCGGCTCTCGGCTGGCCCGCCATCGCGGTCTTGGCGGCTCTGGCGATCGCGCTGGCCGGCGTCATTGGTCTGGTCGGGCAGCCGGCGCCGGAGACGGCGTCCGTGACGCCTGGACGGGACGCGTTCTAGCGCATCCCGCCGGTAGGCGATGTGACCGGACTAGTTGCCCACGTCCATCAGCTCGTAGTGGCCGCGCGCGTCCAGGTTCTGGTGCACGCCGCCCGGGACGGGCAGCAGCAGGCCGATCGAGACGGCGGCGACGGTGGCGAGGGCGAAGAGGGCCTTGAGGGCGGAGGCCATGGCGGCGGGGTCCTGGTTGCGATCTCCACCGGGATAGGCGGCCGATCGGCAACAAAGATGGTTGCGGTTTGCCAGTGTTCAAGAGGTGGTCGGCGCGCGTCGCGAAATTCGTCGATCGCGGGTCTTCAAGCGCGCGGATCCGGATATGGGCGCTCGGACGCGGGACGCCAACGGGGCGAACCATGTTAAAGCTCGACGCGAACCTTGGGGGAGGGACGGGTGACGATCGAGGAGACCCTGACGACGGGCGCGCGGCGCTGGCTGCGGACGCCGGTCGCCGGCTGGATGGGCTTCGCGGGGCTGGGGGCCGCGATCTGCGTCGGGGCCCTGGTCTTGGCCTCTCGGCTGACGGCGATCCCCTACTGGCACATCCCGTTCATCACCTCGATCGCCCTGGTTATGGGCGCGCCACGATCGGAGCCGGCCCGGCCCCGGGCCCTGATCGGCGGGCACCTGGCCTCGGCCCTGGCGGGCTATGTCGTGCTGGCGGTCGGCGGGTCCCAATCGGCCCTGTCGCCGGTCCTGGCGGCGGTCGCCGTGGGCCTGGCGGTGGTGGTCATGCTGCGGCTGAAGGTCTTCCACCCGCCGGCGGCGGTCGACGCCTTCCTGGTGGTGAACCTGGGCCTGAAGATCGACTACCTGTTCAGCGTGATCCTGCTGGGCGCGGTCCTGCTGGCCGGCTTCGCGTTCGGCTGGCGCAAGCTGGCCGACCTGATCGCGCCTCGGCCGAGCGAGGACGCGGAGAAGGCATAGGGGACAGGCGCATGCGCCTGTCCCCAGTCGTTACTTAGAAGATTTCGAACAACCCGGCGGCGCCCATGCCGCCGCCGATGCACATCGTCACCACGCCCAGCTTGGCCTTGCGGCGCTTGCCTTCCAGCAGCAGGTGGCCGGCGCAGCGGGCGCCGGTCATGCCGAAGGGGTGGCCGATGGCGATCGAGCCGCCGTTGACGTTGTACTTCTCCGGGTCGATGCCCAGGCGGTCGCGGCTGTAGAGGCACTGCGACGCGAAGGCCTCGTTCAGCTCCCACAGGTCGATGTCGTCGACCTTCAGGCCGTGGCGCTCCAGCAGGCGCGGCACGGCGAAGACCGGGCCGATGCCCATCTCGTCGGGCTCGCAGCCGGCGATGGCGAAGCCCTTGAACAGGCCCAGCGGCTCGAGGTTGCGGCGGGCGGCCTCCTTGGCGTCCATGATCACCACGGCGGCGGCGCCGTCCGACAGCTGGCTGGCGTTGCCGGCGGTGATGAAGTTGCCCGGACCCTTGACCGGCTCCAGCTTGGCCAGGCCCTCCAGGGTGGTCTCGGGACGATTGCACTCGTCCTTGGTGACCACGTAGTCGACCAGGCTCTCTTCCTTGGTCTCCTTGTTGACCACCTTCATCTTGGTGGCCATCGGCACGATCTCGTTGTCGAACAGGCCGGCGGCCTGCGCCGCGGCGATGCGTTGCTGGCTGCGCAGCGAATATTCGTCCTGGTATTCGCGGCTGATGTTGTAGCGCTTGGCCACGATGTCGGCGGTGTCGATCATCGCCATCCACAGGGCCGGCTTCTCCTTCATCAGCTTGTCTTCGGTGATGTGGAAGCGGTTCATGTGGCCGCCGCCCTGCACCAGCGAGATCGACTCCACCCCGCCGCCGATGGCGACCGGCGCGCCGTCGTTGCGCACGTAGTTGGCGGCGGTGGCGATGGCCTGCAGGCCCGACGAGCAGAAGCGGTTGACGGTCTGGCCCGAGGTGGTGACCGGCAGGCCGGCCCAGATGGCGGCGTTGCGGGCCACGTTCATGCCGGTGGCGCCTTCGGGACCGCCGCAGCCCAGGACCACGTCCTCGACTTCCGGACCTTCCAGCCCGGCGCGCGACACGGCGTGCTGGATGGCGTGGCCGGCCATGGCCGCGCCGTGGGTGTTGTTGAACCCGCCGCGGTTGGACTTGGCCAGGCCCGTCCGGGCGTAAGAGACGATGACCGCTTCGCGCATTGGGCGCACTCCCCTTTAAAACGTTAGTTTGAATTGGCGGCCACCCTAGACCGGGATTTCCCGGCGCGAAAGGTCACGCGAACGTAAAGCGGAAGAGGGGCCGATAGCGGTAACGCTTGGCAGGAAAAGCCTTAGAGCTTGACCATTGAGATGTGCCACCCGCCAAGCACTCCTTGGACATTGTTGCCCGTAATCCACGCGTGCGGGGAAAGATCATTGCGCCATGGCAATGATCTTGTTTGGCGTTGACTTTCGATGATTCGAGAAAGAACGCTTAGGTTGTGGCCGAAAATTATAATTTTAAATGGCCGCTGAAAACCGAAAGCGGGAGGAATTCATGCGTTCTGTAAAGCACCGGCGGCAGGCATGGCTGGCCGCGTCCGCTCTGGCGGCGGCGTCGATCGCCTCGCCCGTGGCCGCCCTGGCCCAGCAGTCCAACGCCAGCAACAACACGGTCGACGAACTGGTCGTCACCGCCACCAAGCGCGACGCGACGATCCTGGACGTGCCGTTCTCGATCAACGCCCAGACCGAGGCCGACATCCAGAAGACCGGCGCGGTGACGCTGGAGGACCTGTCGCGCAACGTGGCCGGCCTGACGATCCAGAACCTGGGGCCGGGCCAGAGCCAGGTGGCCGTGCGCGGCGTCTCGGCCGGCCAGGTGGTCCGCGACCAGCCGGGGGTGAAGGAGCAGGTCGGAGTCTATCTCGACGAGTCGGTGATCTCGCTGTCGCTGTTCACGCCCGACGTCGACCTGTTCGACCTGAACCGTGTGGAGACCCTGCGCGGACCGCAGGGCACGCTGTTCGGCTCGGGCTCGGTGGGCGGCACCATCCGCTACATCACCAACCAGCCCAAGCTGACCGACCAGCAGGCGATGGTCGAGGCCAACTTCAACGTGCTGCAGGGCGGCGACGTCGGCGGCTATCTGAAGGGGATGGTCAACCTGCCGCTGTCGGACAAGGCCGCCCTGCGGGTGGTGGGCTACGACACCGAATACGCCGGCTTCGTCGACGCCCTGGGCGAGGGCGGGACACGCAAGAAGAACGTCAATGACGGCTCCCGTCGCGGCGGCCGGGTCTCGCTGCTGTTCCAGCCGACCGAGACCATCAGCATCACCCCGCGCCTGGTCTATCAGGAGATCAAGGCCGGCGGCTTCAACCGGCAGGAGGCGTTCAACCTGTTCGCCAACCCATTCACCACCACCCGCCCGGCGATCACGATGGGCGAGCGCGAGCAGTACCTGCTGCTGGACGAGAGCTTCGGCGACAAGACCTTCCTGGGCGACCTGACCGCCAGCTTCGGCTTCGACACCGTCGAACTGACCTCGGTCACCAGCTACATCGACCGCAAGATCGACGTGAACCGCGACGCCAGCGCCCTGACCGGCAGCGTCTCGGTGGACCTGGGCTTCCCCGACGCGGCGGTCACCCTGCCGTCCAAGCTGGTCGACACCACCGACCTGGAGCAGTTCACCCAGGAGGTGCGCCTCAGCTCGCACAGCKACAGCCCGTTCCAGTGGCTGGTCGGGGCGTTCTACTCGAAGGTCGACCGGGTCTATAACCAGCGCCTGCCGACGCCGGGCTACGACGCCTACACCGACGCGACCCTGGGGGCGGGCACCTCGGCCGCCGTGGCCAACGGCTTCCCGGCCAACTCGCCCTACAACGCCTCGCTGCCCTACGACATCAAGCAGAAGGCGGTGTTCGGCGAGGCCAGCTACGAGATCGACAAGTGGACGGTCACGGCCGGCGGCCGCTACTACGACTTTAACGAGGAACGCCGGTTCACCTCGGGCGGCCTGTTCGCCAACGGCGACGACCAGACCGACAAGACCTCGTCCGACGGTTTCACTCCGCGCCTGCTGGTCAGCTACAAGGCCAATCCGGACCTGACCTTCAACGCCCAGGCCTCCAAGGGCTTCCGGCTGGGCGGGGTCAACGACCCGCTGAACCTGCCCCTGTGCTCGCCGCAGGACGAAGCCATCTTCGGCGGCTACCAGAGCTATGACGACGAGACCCTGTGGAACTACGAGGGCGGAGTGAAGTCGCGGTTCGGGCGTGTCAGCTTCAACGGCGCGGCGTTCTACACCGACATCAAGAACCTGCAGACCACCCTGGACGCCGGCTCGTGCTCGTCGCGCGTGGTGTTCAACGTGCCCAAGGCCCACACCATGGGGGTCGAGGGCGAGCTGACGGCCCGCCTGGCCAACGGCTTCGACCTGGGCGTCTCGGGCAGCCTGGTGGAGGCCGAGTTCGATTCCACGGTCACGGACGGCACGGGCGCGGTGATCGGCGGCATCCGCGACGGCAACCGCCTGCCGTCGGTGCCGAAGTTCCAGATCTCGGTCAACGCCACCTATACCCGCAGCCTGACCGCGACCATGGATGGCTATGTCACCGCCTCGTTCCAGCACGTGGGCAGCCGCTACACCCAGCCCAGCGACCAGGAGGACAACCCGCGCTCGTTCGTCTCGGGCCTGCCGTTCGGCGGGGCCTCGGGCAACGACGCCACGACCCTGAACCTGAAGCTGCCCAGCTACGACATCATCAACCTCAGCGCCGGCGTGCAGATGGACAACGGCCTGGACGTCATCGTCTACGTCAACAACGTCGCCGACGAGAACGCCCTGCTGTCATTCGACCGCGAACGCGGCGGGCGGGCGCGGCTGGGCTACACGATCGGCCAGCCGCGCACCGCGGGCCTGACGATCCGCAAGTCGTTCTAGGCCTGGGTTGGGGACACGCCCTTGGGCGTGTCCCTATCGGCATCCACGGAGCCAGGACTTGGGGACACGCCGCGAGGGCGTGTCCCCGGTTTGGGGCGTGTCCCCGATCTTATTTCGGCTCGGGCTCGACCAGCATGTCCGCGTGGCGGTGGATCATCTTCCAGTCGCCGTCCTCGCGGCGGAAGACCTCGGTCACCCGCAGGTGCATCTCCACCGCCTGGTCCTCGCCCGCGAACAGCACGCTGGCGTGCTGCAGGCCGGTCCAATAGGCCAGGTCGCCGCTGGCCTGGCTGTGCAGGATCTCCAGCGTCGTCTCGCCGCCGGCCTGCATGCTGCGGGCCCCGCGGGCGTTCACCGCCGTGACGTGGCCGGCGCCCTGCTCGCGCCCGCCGCGCGGCGGGAAGAAGGTGGCCGGATTGGCCTGGGTCGCGATCTCGCCCAGCGGTCCGGCGTCGCCGTTGACATAGGCCTGGGCCACGCGCCGGCGCTGATCGAGGAAGGCGGTGAAGTCGTCCTGTTGGCTCATCGGGTCCTCCTGGTCGTCACGCCCAGAACGCGCGACGGCGGCGGATGTAGCCCGCGCGACTGTCCTATCGTGGCAGCACCGTCAGGCCGTCCGGCAGTTCATTGACGTCGCCCGGGCGCGGCGGGACGTGGGCGGCCAGGATGGCGCCGGTGCGGGCGATGGCGGCCACGAAGCCGTCGGCCACGGCCCCGCGCTTGAGGCCGGCGACCAGGTCGGCCACCACCTCGTCCCAGACCGCCGTCGGGGCGGCGGCGTGGATCCCCGCGTCGGCGATCACCTCGACGCGGTGCTCGGCCAGGGCCGCGAAGATCAGCACGCCGGTGCGCTCGCGGGTCAGGTGCAGGTCCTTGGCCAGGAAATAGTCCATGGCCGCGTGGCGGACCCGGGCCGTCTTGACGGGTCCCGGGATCAGGCCCCGGCGCACGGCGGGGATCGAGACCAGGGCGGCCGTGACCGCGAAGATCGCCGCCTGCAGGCCGACATAGGTCAGCAGGGCCGAGAGGATGGCCACGTCGTGGGCGGCCTCGTGGCCGACGCTCCAGCCGCCGAACAGCCGGCTCAGCATCTCGGGGCGGAAGCCCGCCAGCAGGGCCAGGGCCGGCAGCAGCAGGGCCGCGCTGGTCGCCCAGATCAGCGGCACGGCGCGGTCGTCGCCGACCTCGGGGGCCAGCACGCAATAGATCTCGCCGGCGGTGGTCTTCTCGGCCTCGGCCACGGCCTTGGCGATGCGCTCCTGGTCGGTCTGCGAAAGCGTGTGCATCACCAACTCCCCGAAGAACCGCCGCCGCCGAACGAACCGCCGCCGCCCGAGAAGCCGCCGCCGCCTCCCCCGCCGCCGGAGAAGCCTCCGCCGCCGCCCCGGCCGCCGCTCAGCATGCCGTTCAGGATGATCCAGGGCAGGGCCGAGCCCAGCCCGCCGCGCCGGCCGCGCCGGCTGAACATGTTGCTTAGGATCACGATGACGATGAACAGCACGATCAGGACCAGGATCGGCGAGGGCCCGGCGTTGCGCTCGGCCTGGTGCGAGACCTTGAACGCCTGCTCGGCCTTGGCCTTGGCCTCCTCGTCGGGCAGGCCCAGCTGCTGGATGATCGCGTCGGTCCCGGCCGTGACCCCGCCCTCCAGGTCGCCGGCCTTGAACTTGGGCAGGACGGCCGTCTGGATGATGACGMTGGACAGGGCGTCGGTCAGGATCGGCTCCAGGCCGTAGCCGACCTCGATCCGCACCTTGCGCTCGGCGGGGGCGACGATCAGCAGGGCGCCGGTGTTGGTCCCCTTCTCGCCGATGCCCCAGGCGCGGCCCAGCTGGTAGCCGTAGTCCTCGATCTCATAGCCCTGCAGGCTGGGCACGGTGGCCACCACCAGCTGGCGGCCGGTGGTCTTCTCCAGGTTCTCCAGCTTGGTCGTCAGCTCGGCCTCGACCTGCGGCGACAGGATGTTCGCGCCGTCGACCACGCGTCCGGTCAGGGGCGGGAAGGTCGGGGCGGCGGCCAGGGCCGGCGTGGGGAGGGCCAGCGTGGGGAGGGCGAAGGCCAGGATCGCCCACGCCAGGAGCGCGGCGACCCATCCCTTCCCGTTGTCCAGGCGCGCGGAGACGCCCCCTCCGTCGCGGCGCGAGACGCGCGGTGTTGGCGGCCGGGGCAGGCGGGGCGCTGAAGTCGATGCTGGGCGCCGACTGGGCGTTGGCCGTGGCCTGGAACAGCTGGGCCGGCTTCTGGCTGCCATACAGGGTCTTGGCCCAGATGATGCTGGGGAAGGTCCGCAGCGTGGTGTTGTAGACCTGGGCGGTGTTGTTGTAGTCGCGCCGGGCGATCGAGATGCGGTTCTCGGTGCCTTCCAGCTGGCTCTGCAGGGCCAGGAAGTTCTGGTTGGACTTCAGCTCCGGATAGCTTTCCTGGATCATCATCAGTCGGCCCAGCACGCCCGACAGCTTGTCCTGGGCGGCGGCGTACTGCTGGAACTGGGCCGGGTCGGTGATGGTCGAGGCGTCGACCTTGACCTGGGTGGCGCTGGCGCGCGCCTGGGTGACCTCGACCAGCACGCCCTTCTCCTGGGCCGCATAGCCCTTCACCGTCGCCACCAGGTTGGGGATCAGGTCGGAGCGGCGCTGATACTGGTTCTGCACCTCGGCCCAGGCGGTCTTGGTCGCCTCGTCCTGGGTGGGGATGGTGTTGATCCCGCAGCCGGCCAGCAAGACGGCGGCGGCGAAGACCGGGGCGAGACGGGTGAGGGTTCTGAGCATGCGCATGGAAGTCCCTTCGAACCGGGTTGGATCCAAGTATGGCGGCGTTCCAGGCACACTAACGACGCGCGTCCCGCCGATGCAAATGCGATAACGACCTGAGCTTGTATTTTCACGCAATGCGCGCGCTTGTCATCATGGAAACGTCAGGCGCGTAGGGACGCTCCAAAGCACGGGCCCACGGGTTTCCATGCCCTGGCTGCGGGGGTTTCCCCGATTGCGGGCGGTCGCCGTCGCCCTTGATCCTGTGGCGGGTCCACAGGAAGGGCGCGTCATGTCCGTGATTGTAAACGCCGACAATTTCGTCCGGGCCGAAACCGACAACTACATGCTCGGCTTCGTCAGGAACGGAGCGCTCGGGAAATTCTTCCACGTCAGGGAGCCGGCCGCGATCGACAAGCAGGATGTCGTCCGGCTCAATCGCGACACGCTGTACAGTCAGGGACTCTTCGACCTGGACGCCGGCGATGTGACGATCACCTTGCCCGACGCCGGCGCGCGGTACATGGCGCTGCAGATCATCGATGAGGACCACTATACGCACGGCGTCGAGCACGCGCCGGCCCGCAGGGTCCTGACCAAGGCCGACATCGGCACGCGATATGTCGCCGCGCTGGTGCGGACGTTGGTCGATCCGACCGACGACGCCGACTTGAAGGCGGTTCATCGACTGCAGGACGCGGTGACCGTCACCCAGGCCGGGGCCGGAGTCGCCGATTTTCCCGATTGGGACCAGGCCAGCCTGACCGAGGTTCGCGACGCCCTGAAGGTGCTGGGCTCGGGGCTCTCGAACTTCGAGCACGCGTTCGGTTCGCGGACGGAGGTCGATCCGTTTCGCCGCCTGGTCGGCGCCGCAGCGGGCTGGGGCGGCAATCCGGATTCCGAGGCGATGTACATCGGCGGTCAACCGGAGGCCAACGACGGCCGGACCGTCCATCGGCTGACGGTCAAGGACGTGCCGGTCGACGGCTTCTGGTCGATCAGCATCTATAACGCGGCCGGCTATTTCGAGCACAACGGCCGGGACAGCTACACCATCAACAGCGTCACCGCCGAGAGGGACGCCGACGGCTCCATCACGGTGCAGTTCGGTGGATGCGACGGACCGGCCGGCAACTGCCTCTCGGTTCCCCCGGACTGGAACTACCTTGTGCGCCTCTATCGGCCGCGCGCGGAGGTGCGGGAGGGTCGATGGGTCTTTCCGAAGCCCGAGCCGGCGGCGGGATGAAGACTGGCAGCTCGGCGGCGACCCGACCTACAGTCCCTCGGCCGCGAACGCCGCCTTGCGCGGGCCGATGTAGCCGAACAGCCAGGCGGCGACCTTGCGCATCTGGATCTCCTCGCTGCCCTCGGTGATCCGGTAGCGGCGATGGTGACGGTAGATGTGCTCGAACGGCTTGTGGCGCGAATAGCCCAGGCCCCCGTGCACCTGCATGGCCCGGTCGGCGGCCTCGCAGCAAAGGCGGTTAGCCCAGTAGTTGCACATCGACACCTTGTCGGAGAGCCGCTTCTCGACCTCCGGCTTGGTCATCTGGTCCATCTCCCAGGCGGTCTTGCGGATCAGCAGGCGCAGCATCTCGGCCTGGGTGGCCAGCTCGACCAGCGGGAACTGGATCGCCTGGTTCTCGGCCAGCGCCTTGCCGAACGGCTTGCGCGTGCGCGCGTACTTCACACTCTCTTCTATGCAGAAGACCGCCGCCCCCAGGCTGGAGGCCGCCTGGCGGATGCGGTTCTCGTGCACGAAGTGCTGGGCCAGGGCCAGGCCGCCGCCCTCGGGACCGAACATCGCCTCGTCCGGGACCCAGACATTGGTGAAGCTGACCCGCGGGTGGTCGGTGGGCATGTTGAAGGTCCAGAGGTACTCCTCGATCTTCACGCCCGGCGCGTGGGCCGGGACCAGGAAGCAGGTGATCCCCCGCGCGTCGCCGTCCTCGCCGCCGGTGCGGGCGAACAGGGCGCAGTGGGTGGCCACGTGCATGCCGGTGGTCCACATCTTCTCGCCGTCGATCCGCCATCCCTGTTGGCCGTGGCGCTCCTCGCGGACGGCGCGGGTCTCCATGAAGGTGGCGTCCGAGCCGTGGTTGGGCTCGGTCAGGCCGAAGGTCGGGCGGAAGGCGTGGCGGTCCAGCATGTCGGGGATCAGGTGCTGCTGGTCGGGCCGGCCGAAGTCGCGGATCATCAGCACGAACGGATTGTTGCCGACGATCGAGTGCTCGTTCTGCAGGTCGTTGAACAGGCCCAGGCCCTTGGCCGCCAGGTGCTCTCGGATCACCGCCATCCACAGGTTCGACCCGTCCTGGCCGCCGTACGCCTTGGGCAGGGCGAAGCGGTAGTGGCCGGCGGCGTCGGCCAGGCCCCGGGCCTTGGCCAGCAGTTCCTCCCACTCGCGGCGCGGCAGGCCGCCGCCGTCCCAGTCGGTGCGGGCCCATTCGCGGCGGTGGTCGAAGAAACGCTCGTTGTCGTGCTCGGCCTGCAGGGGCGCGATCGTGTCGGCGATGAACGCGTCCAGAGTCGCCAGATAGGCCGTCAGTTCCGCCGGCGGATTGAAGTCCATGACCGCGTCTCCTCGAAGCTTCTGTGAGCCTTGAAAAGCAGCATGCGCCCCCCTTCGGGCGGACGACAACCGTGACGTGGGGGAACGCGCTTGGCGGGAGGCCGGGGCCCTGGTTAGGGTCGGCGCGGGTCAGTATGGGGGAGGCGTCCATGATCACGACGAGCAGCCGGCGCGCCGTGCTGGCGGGACTGGGCGGGCTGGGCGCGACCAGCCTGGCCGGCTGCGTGACCCAGGGCGGAACCTCGGGCGGCCTGATCGCCCCCGCCCGTCCGGCCTTCGTCGTCCCGCCGCTTGCGCCACTGCGGATGAGCGCCGACCGCATCACCAAGATCACCGTCTGCCTGCGGCCGTTCCGGGCCGCCGGACCACGGTTGGACGTCGAGACCGTCGGCGACAAGCGCGTGGTGCACAACTACGGCCACGGCGGCAGCGGCTGGTCGCTGTCGTGGGGCTCGAGCGCCATCGCCGCCGGCAAGGCCCTGGAGGACGGGACCAAGGAGGTCGCGGTGATCGGCTGCGGCGCCCTGGGCCTGACCTCGGCCCTGCTGCTGCAGCGGGCCGGGGCCAAGGTGACGATCTACGCCAAGGACCGGACGCCCCAAACCCGGTCGTTCCGGGCCACCGGCACCTGGTCGCCCGACTCGCGCGTCGCCGACGCCGACAAGGTCGCGCCCGGCTTCCCCGCCCTCTGGGAGGAGATGGCCCGCACCTCCTACGCCACCTACCAGACCCTGCTGGGCCTGCCCGGCGAGCCGGTGTCGTGGAGCGACCGCTACACGCTCTTCGGCGGCGGGGCCGGCGGCGGTCCGCGCGGACCCCGCCCCGCCGGGTCGATCCACTTCGCCGAATACGGCGAGCGGCTGCACGACATCGTGCCGGGCTTCCAGGACCTGCCGGCGGGCTCGCATCCGTTCCCGGTCGAGCGGGTCCGGCACGGGACCTCGATGCAGTTCAACGTCACCGACCTGGCCCACATGCTGACCAACGACTTCCTGTCCGAGGGCGGCAGGATCGTGGCCATGACCTTCGACACCCCCGCCGACCTGGCGCGGCTGAAGGAGCCGGTGGTGGTCAACTGCACCGGCTATGGCGCGCGGGCGCTGTGGAAGGACGAGACCATCACCCCGGTGCGCGGCCAGATCGCCTGGCTGGCCGCCCAGCCCGAGGTCCACTACGGGGTCTATTACAAGCATGTCTCGGTGCTGCCGCGCCCGGACGGGATCGTCGTGCAATATGTCGGCGACAGCGACATGTGGGGCTACGGGATCGACGTCGAACGGCCGGACCGGGCCGAGGCCGAGAGCGCCGTGGCGACGATCGCGGAGCTCTATGACAGGGCGGCGGGCCGCGCCTGATCGCGCCGTTTTCTCCGGGCGCGCGCCGTTTCCTCGCCGGCGTCCGGCCGTTTCCGGAAAAAACGCCGCGTTTCATTAAAAAATGCTCATGCGAAATAAATTCCGCTTGCGCAATTTCTGAACGCTGATATCTAAGCAGTGCTTAGTTCTGATCCGAAGCATCGGTGGGGATACCGGTGCTGACATCCCCGGGTCAGGGCGACCAGTACAGCTTATCGCCGATCATTCGATCTCTACTCCCCTGTACACGCTGGAGGGCTCTCTGATGAAGCTCCAATCCCTGGCGGCTGCCGCCGCCCTGACGACCTGCCTGTTCGCCGGCTCGGCCTTCGCCGACGGCCGCATCGCCGTCGCCCTGCAAAACCCGGTCGCCGCCAAGACCAAGGTCGTCGCCGGCGGCGCGGTCTTCGTCTGCGACGGCGCCGAGTGCGTCTCGACCGCCGCCCCGTCGCGGGCCCTGACCGCCTTGGCGTGCAAGGCGCTCGCCAAGGAAGTCGGCCCCGTGGCCGCTTTCGGCGGCGACACCAAGTCGCTGGACGCTGACGACCTGACCCGCTGCAACGCCTCGGCCAAGGCCGGCGTGCAGACGGCCGCGAAGTAAGCGTCTCTATCTACCCGGACGTTCTGGGGCTCCCCCGCCCTGTCCGGCTGTTTCCTCGAGCATTCGCCTGATGGGGCGGCGGGCTGGTTCCGCCGCCCTTTTTCTTTCGGCGGACTAGGACTAAAGCGCGTTCGCTTCCGAACCCGCTTTAGATTTCAGGCGCGCGCTTTCTTCACGCGAACCGGTATCCACTTCGCTTGAAAACGCTTTATGGACCCCGTCATGAGCACCTCGACCGCCGCCCTGCTGGAAGACGCCCTGCGCCAGATCGCCGGGCCCGACGCCGAACCGACCTCGATGACCGTCGACTACGGCGCGTCCGTCGCGGACGGGGCCCTGGCCGGCAAGGCCTGGATCGAGCGCTCGACCCGCAGCCTGGTCTTCGCCCAGGCCGAGCTCCGTACCGACGACGGAAACCTGGTCGCCGCCGCCTCGGCCGTGTTCCGCAGGGTCACCCAAGCGTAGCCGGACCGGTTTTACGAAACGCGGCGCCCCTTACGCATTGGCCTTGGTTGCGACTGCGAAGGCTGCGTGTTATCAGGCGCGCGGCTTCGGACAGGGCAGCGCGTCAGCGCCGGCCGTCCATGCGCTTTTTCCAAGCGCGCTCAAGCCTTTAAGCCGGGATGAGGGTTAATCTTCTTGTCCGCGGCGATTGCAACGCACCGGGCGGAACAAGTGGCGGACGAAACCAAGGCGACGGATGCGGGTCAGCGCTATGCGCAGTCCCTGTTCGAACTGACGATCGAGAGCAACCAGCTGACCAAGGTCGAGGCCGACCTGAAGTCCCTGCGGGCGATGGCGGCCGAGAGCGCCGACCTGCGCCGGCTGATCGAGAGCCCCGCCTTCTCGGCCGAGGACAAGGCCAAGGGCCTGGTCGCCGTCGCCACCAAGGCCAAGTTCCAGCTGCTGACCGCCAAGTTCCTGGGCCTGGTCGCCAGCAACGGCCGCGCCGGCGACCTGCTGGGCGCCATCAGCGCCTTCGTCGAGCTGTCGGCCCAGCACCGCGGCGTCGTGACCGCCGAAGTGGTCACCGCCAAGGCCCTGACCGCCGCCCAGCTGAAGGGCGTGTCGGCCGCCGTGGCCACCGCCGTCGGCAAGACCCCCGAAATCTCGACCCGCGTCGATCCGTCCATCCTGGGCGGCATCAAGGTGCGTGTCGGCTCCCGCCTGTTCGACGCCTCGTTCCGTTCGAAGCTCGATTCCCTGAAATTCGCCCTCAAGCGCGCTTAAGCGTATAAGCGCGCCCAAAAAATAGATCGCAGAGAGCCCAAGACAGCCATGGACATCCGCGCCGCCGAGATTTCGGCCATCCTCAAGTCGCAGATCGCCAATTTCGGCGAAGAAGCCGCCGTCTCCGACGTCGGCCAGGTGCTGTCCGTCGGTGACGGCATCGCCCGCATCTACGGTCTGGACAATGTCCAGGCCGGCGAAATGGTCGAGTTCCCGAAGGCCGGCGTGAAGGGCATGGCCCTGAACCTCGAGCGCGACAACGTCGGCGCCGTGATCTTCGGCCAGGACCAGGCCATCAAGGAAGGCGACGAAGTCCGCCGTCTGGGCGAGATCGTCGACGTGCCGGTCGGCCGCGGCCTGCTGGGCCGCGTGGTCAACCCGCTGGGCGAGCCGATCGACGGCAAGGGCCCGATCGAATACACCGAGCGTCGCCGCGTCGACGTCAAGGCCCCGGGCATCATCCCGCGCAAGTCGGTGCACGAGCCCGTGCAGACCGGCCTGAAGTCGATCGACACCCTGATCCCGGTCGGCCGCGGCCAGCGCGAGCTGATCATCGGTGACCGTCAGACCGGCAAGACCGCCGTCGCCATCGACACCATCCTGAACCAGAAGGCCGCCAACGCCGGCAAGGACGAGAGCGCCAAGCTCTACTGCGTCTACGTCGCCATCGGCCAGAAGCGTTCGACCGTCGCCCAGATCGTCAAGACGCTCGAAGAGCACGGCGCCCTGGAATACACGATCGTCGTCGTGGCCTCGGCCTCGGAACCGGCCCCGCTGCAGTACCTGGCCCCGTTCTCGGGCTGCGCCATGGGCGAGTGGTTCCGCGACAACGGCCTGCACGGCCTGATCATCTATGACGACCTTTCCAAGCAAGCCGTCGCCTACCGCCAGATGTCGCTGCTGCTGCGCCGCCCGCCGGGCCGCGAAGCCTATCCGGGCGACGTCTTCTATCTGCACTCGCGCCTGCTGGAACGCGCCGCGAAGCTGAACGAAGACAACGGTTCGGGTTCGCTGACCGCTCTGCCGATCATCGAAACCCAGGCCAACGACGTGTCGGCCTACATCCCGACCAACGTGATCTCGATCACCGACGGCCAGATCTTCCTGGAAACCGACCTGTTCTACCAGGGCATCCGCCCGGCCGTGAACGTCGGCATCTCGGTGTCGCGCGTCGGCTCGTCGGCCCAGATCAAGGCGATGAAGCAGGTCGCCGGCCCGATCAAGGGCGAGCTGGCCCAGTATCGTGAAATGGCCGCCTTCGCCAAGTTCGGCTCGGACCTGGACGCCTCGACCCAGAAGATGCTGGCCCGCGGCGAGCGCCTGACCGAGCTGCTGAAGCAGCCGCAATACGCCCCGCAATCGGTCGAAGAGCAGGTCTGCGTGATCTACGCCGGCACGCGCGGCTATCTGGACAAGATCCCGACCTCGTCGGTCCGCCGCTTCGAAAGCGAGTTCCTGGCTCGTCTGCACAGCCAGCACAAGGACCTGCTGGACGGCATCCGCACCAAGAAGGCCCTCGACAAGGACCTGGAGAACACGCTGAAGAGCGCGCTCGACAGCTTCTCGGCGACCTTTGCCTAGCTGATCGATGGCTGATCACCCCAAATCCTTGGACGCATGGTCCGGCGAGTTCGGCGACCGCTACACGCAACGTAGCGGCGCCACCGTCGAGGCCGTTCGCGGCCGCACCCGGGTTTGGGGCGAGGTGCTTTCGCGCATGACCGGCGACATGCCCAAGAGCGTCCTGGAAGTGGGGCCGAACGTCGGCCTCAACCTCCTGGGCATCCAGGGCCTGTCGGACATGGAGCAATGGGCCATCGAGCCCAATGCTTCGGCCCGCAAGCAGCTGATCGAGAACGGCGTCCTGCCGGCCGAGCGGTTGTTCGAGGGTTTCGGTCACAGCATCCCGCTGGCCGACGGCGCGGTGGACATGGCCTTCACGGCCGGCGTCCTGATCCACGTCGATCCCAGCCAGCTGGAGGCGACGATGCGCGAAGTGCACCGCGTGGCTTCCAAGTACGTCTTCTGCTCCGAGTATTTTTCGCCGAAGGCCGAAACGATTACCTACCGTGGCGAGCAAGATCTTCTGTTCAAGAACGATTTCGGCTCGCTCTACATGGATATGTTCCCAGATCTGCAGTTGGTCGATTACGGGTTCTTCTGGAGAAGAACGACCGTGATGGACGACAGCACCTGGTGGTTGTTTAGGAAGGTCTGATAGGCGGATGGCAAGCCTAAAGGAAATGCGCAATCGGATCTCGAGCGTCAAGGCGACGCAGAAGATCACGAAAGCGATGCAGATGGTGGCGGCGGCCAAGCTGCGCCGGAGCCAGGACGCGGCGGAAGCCGCCCGTCCGTACGCTCGGCGTCTGTCGAACGTCATCGCCAACCTGGCCGCCGGCGTGTCCGGCGACGGGGCTCCGGCCCTGCTGGCCGGAACCGGCCGTGACGACCGTCACCTGGTGATCGTCGCCGCCGCCGACCGCGGCCTGGCCGGCGGCTTCACCTCGTCGATCGTCCGCGCCGCGCGCGAGCGGATCGACACCCTGATCCGCGACGGCAAGGACGTGAAGATCGTCTGCGTCGGCAAGAAGGTCACCGCCCAGCTGAAGCGCCCCTACGGCGACAAGGTGGTCGAGAACTTCGACCTGTCGGCCTATCGCCAGTTCACCCTGTCGGTCGCCCAGCCGATCGCCGACGTCGTCATCCGCGCCTACGAAGGCGGCGAGGTCGACGTGGTCACCCTGTTCTACAGCCGCTTCAAGTCGGTGGTGCAGCAGGTCCCGACCGCCCTGCAGCTGGTCCCGGCCGTGATCGAGGGCGCCGAGCCGACCTCGGGTCCGGCCGCCGTCTACGAGTACGAGCCCTCGGAAGAGGCCATCCTCGAGACCCTGCTGCCGCGCAACCTGACGGTCCAGATCCTGTCGGCCCTGCTCGACAACATGGCCGGCTTCTACGCCAGCCAGATGACGGCGATGGACAACGCCACGCGCAACGCGGGCGATATGATCAAGCGCTACACCCTCGAATACAACCGTTCCCGCCAGGCTCAGATCACCAAGGAGCTGATCGAGATCATCTCCGGCGCCGAAGCCGTCTGATCCTGAACCCAACCATAAAACGCCGCACGAGCCCGTACGAAAGACCCTGAACGCCATGGCCAAGACCCCCGCTAAGGCTCCCGCCGCCGCCGCCAAGCCGGCCGCCGTGAAGAAGCCCGCCGCCCCGAAGGCTGCCGCCGCTCCGAAGGCCGCCGCCGCCGCTCCCGCCAAGAAGGCGGCTGCTCCCAAGGCTCCGGCCGCCGCCAAGGCCGCCGCTCCGAAGGCCGCCGCCACCATCGGCGCCGCCACCGGCAAGCTGGTGCAGGTCATCGGCGCCGTCGTCGACGTCGAGTTCGAAGGCCCGCTGCCGGCCATCCTGAACGCCCTGGAGACGGTCAACACCGCTTCGGGCCAGCGCCTGGTGTTCGAAGTCGCCCAGCACCTGGGCCAGAACACCGTCCGCGCCATCGCCATGGACGCGACCGAAGGTCTCGTCCGCGGCCAGGCCGTGCGCGACACCGGCGAGCCGATCCGCGTTCCGGTCGGTCCCGGCACCCTGGGCCGCATCATGAACGTCATCGGCGAGCCGATCGACGAGCAGGGCCCGATCCAGTCGGACATCTACCGCACGATCCACCGCGACGCCCCGTCGTTCGCCGACCAGACCAACACCGCTGAAGTGCTGGTCACGGGCATCAAGGTCATCGACCTGATGTGCCCCTACACCAAGGGCGGCAAGATCGGCCTGTTCGGCGGCGCCGGCGTCGGCAAGACCGTGACGATGCAGGAACTGATCAACAACATCGCCAAGGCGTACGGCGGTTACTCGGTCCTGGCCGGCGTGGGCGAACGCACCCGCGAAGGCAACGACCTGTATCACGAGATGATCGAGTCGAACGTCAACGTCGACCCGAAGGCCAACAACGGCTCGACCGAAGGCAGCCGCTGCGCCCTGGTCTACGGCCAGATGAACGAACCCCCGGGCGCCCGCGCCCGCGTCGCCCTGACCGGTCTGTCGATCGCGGAATACTTCCGTGACGAAGAAGGCAAGGACGTGCTGCTGTTCGTCGACAACATCTTCCGCTTCACCCAGGCCGGCGCCGAAGTGTCGGCTCTGCTGGGCCGCATCCCCTCGGCCGTGGGCTACCAGCCCACCCTGGCCACCGAGATGGGCAACCTGCAGGAGCGYATCACCTCGACGAACAAGGGCTCGATCACCTCGGTCCAGGCCATCTACGTGCCCGCCGACGACCTGACCGACCCGGCCCCGGCCGCCTCGTTCGCCCACTTGGACGCCACCACCGTTCTGTCGCGCGACATCGCCGCCCAGGCCATCTTCCCCGCCGTCGATCCGCTGGACTCGACCTCGCGGATCATGGACCCGCTGGTCATCGGCGAAGAGCACTACAACGTGGCCCGCTCGGTCCAGGAAGTGCTCCAGCAGTACAAGGCCCTGAAGGACATCATCGCCATCCTGGGCATGGACGAGCTGTCGGAAGAGGACAAGCTGACGGTCGCCCGCGCCCGTAAGATCCAGCGCTTCCTCAGCCAGCCGTTCCACGTCGCCGAGCAGTTCACCAACACGCCGGGCGCCTTCGTCCAGCTGAAGGACACCATCCGCTCGTTCAAGGGCATCGTGGACGGCGAGTACGACCACCTGCCGGAAGGCGCCTTCTACATGGTCGGCCCGATCGAGGAAGCCGTGGCCAAGGCCGAGAAGATGGCTGGCGAAGCCTGATGACCGACTTCGAGGATCAGATCGGCTTCTGCTGCGAGGAGCTGGAGGAGGCGGTGTCTTCGGACCCCGAGGCCTCCCTCATCGAGCATGACAGCGGCCTGATCCTCCTCAACCTGGGTCAGCGGGAAGCGGACGGCGAGACGGGCACGGTGCTGGCCACCATCCGCTTCTGCCCGTTCTGCGGGACCGAGATCCAGACCGATGAAGACATCGAAGCGGCCCTGGGCGCCGTGGAGACCTACGACTGATGGCCAAGCTGCACTTCTCCCTCGTCGCGCCCGAGCGCGAACTGTTCTCCGCTGAGGTGGACCAAGTCGACGCCCCGGGCACGGAAGGCGATTTCGGCGTCCTGCCGAACCACGCCCCGTTCATGACCACCCTGCGCGAGGGCCGGGTCACGGTGCGCGACGGTTCGACCGTGCGCCTGTTCGACATCCAGGGCGGTTTCGCGGACGTCGGTCCCGAGGGCTTCACGATCCTGGCCGAACACGCGGTCGAAGCGGTCTAACGACCGGCTTCATCGCCGAAGGCAAGACGGCCCGGGCGCGAGAGCGTCCGGGCCGTTTCGCGTTCGGGGCGTGGTCGTCAGACGCCGAGATCGACCGCTCCGGCGGCGCCGGAGCGCTTGCGCCAGGTCACGTACGGGATCGAGACGACGATGTTGACGATCAGGAACAGCAGCACGGCCGGAACCAGCGCCTTGGACTCGGGGAAGTTCACGTGGGCGACGGCCAGGGCCAGGCCCGGATGCCGCGATGCGGTCGCCAGGGCCAGGACGGTGCGGTCGCCGGGGTCGGGGCCGCCCAGGGCGTGGCCCACGGCCAGGCCGACGACCACGAAGGCCACGAACGCCAGCACCGTGCCGTCGCCCACCAGACCGGCCATGTGCCGCCACTGGCTGACCAGGATCAGCAGGGCGACCACCACCAGCAGCAGGAGGCCGGCCTTGGAGACGATCGGCGCCAGCTTGGCGGCCAGGGGCGGCGCGAAGAAGGCCAGGGCGATCCCGACCAGCAGCGGGACCAGGATCGTGACCGCGACCACGGACGCCACCTTGGGGGCGGCGATGTCCAGCGGCACGCCCAGCACCCGCTGGATCAGCTCCAGGGCCAGGGGGATCCAGAGGATCGACACCAGGCCCATGGTCGCCAGCAGGCTGATGGCGTAGCTGGCGTCGCCCCCGGCCTTGAGCTGCTTGCGCGGCAGGATCGGCGGCGTCGGGGCCAGGGACAGGGCGATCAGCATGATGGCCACCGGGGCGGACAGGCCCACKAACTTGACCAGCAGCACGGCCACGATCGGCATGACCAGCATGATCGCCAGGGCCGATCGCGCCGCCAGGGCCGGATGCCGGACGAGATGGAGAAGGTCCTTGGGGCGGGCGTTCAGGCCCAGGGCGAAGACGATCGCCACGATGCTGACCTTGACGCCCAGGGGAACCAGTTCCGCCAAGGTCATCGAACCCTCCTCGCAAGCGGCCCCCAGGTTTCGCGCGGCGGGGACGCCCCACTCTCCCGTCGTCGACCCGGCGCCGCCATACGGCAAAGACCTCGTTCGGCCCCCGCAATTCCCGATGTCCGGCGTCGGCGCGCGACCAGGGCGTCTCGCTTCCAGGTCGTCTGGATAACAATGTTCTCCCGAGGGTGGATTGCGGCTAGTCTGGGTCCGCGCCCGTCGGCGCCGGGGGAGCCGCGATGCGCGTTCTAGCCACCATCCTGACCCTGGCCGGTTTCCTGGCCGTCGGCTCGGCCCAGGCCGTGCCGACCTATCGGCAGCAGGTGGTCGACGTCTTCAAGAGCGTCTGCCTGCCGGCCGGGACCAATGTCGCGGCGATCGCCTCGACAGCCGCCACCTTCAACTGGCAGCCAGCGCCGCCCTCGATCAAGGCCCTGTGGCAGGGACCAGCCACCAAGGTCTGGGTCTCGCCTCAGACCGCCCGCCTGTACCTGGCCCAGTCGCCGCAGGACGGCTACTGCCAGGTCGGCTACTACGACGGCGCCCAGCCGGTCACCGGCGACCCGGCCGCCTTCTCCACGATGCTGCGCAACATCATGATCCACGCCGGCATCGCCGTCGGCTCGGGCTTCGTGAAGACCGCCGAGGACAACCAGCTGATCCAGAAGGGCACCTATGTCTCGCCCGCCTATCCGAACCTGAAGATGTACGTGGTCGTCGCCAACTTCCCCGACGCGGCGACCTTCGTGCTGAGCACCGCCAAGCCTTAGCGGGCGAAAACAGAACGGCCCGGGCGCACGAGGCGTCCGGGCCGTTCGGCGTCGCGGAGAGGGCGCGGCCTAGAGGAAGAAGTCGCTCGTCGTGAACGAGGTGACCCCGAGGACGTGGATGTAGAAGTCGGCCACGCCGTCGCCGTTCATGTCGCCCTGCAGGGTGGCGTCCCCGCCGGAGACGTCGTAGCGCAGCTGGCCCTTGACGCCGGTGAAGGCCGACGTCCCGATCAGGGTGAAGCCCTGGTCGAGACTGTTGAATGGGTCGGTGTCGATGTTGACGAGGTCGATCTTGTCCACGCCGCTGGTGAAGTCGGTGATGATGTCGTGGTTGATCTCGGCCACGTCGTTGAAGTCGAAGTCGTCGGCCCCGCCGCCGCCGGTGATCACATCGTGGCCCAGGCCGCCGATGATGCGCTCGCCCGTGGACGAGCCGATGAAGACGTCATCCCCGCCCCGCAGGTCGGTGAAGGTGATGCCCGACACCGCGATGCCCGAGAAATCGAAGGTGTCGGCCCCGTCGGTGAAGCCCATGCCGGTGTGGCTGATGCCGTTGGCGCTCTCGGCCGTGACGGCCTCGATGCTGGTCATCGAACTGATGTTGATGATCGCGTAGTCCGTGGCCGCGACCAGGGTGTCGTAGCCGTCGCCGCCGTCGACCGCGGAGATGCCCGCGCTCTGGTAGAAGCTGATCTTGTCGTTGCCGCCGCCGGTGTAGATCAGGTCGTTGCCGCCGTTGCTGACCACGTTGTCGGCGCCCGCCGAGCCGTAGACGATGTCGTTGCCGAGGCCCGCGTCGATCATCCCGACCTGGGTGACGGCGATGTTGCGCAGGTCGATCACGTCGACCTTGTCGGGGCCGACGTCGGAACCGATGATCCGGGTGTCCGAGAAGACGTTGCCCTGGATCGCCTCGATGCCCTCCAGCGTGCTGTAGATGATCCAGACGTTGCTGTCGGCCGCCACGACCGTGTCGTAGCCGGCCCCGCCGTGGACCACATCCAGGCCCTGGTTGTTGCCGACCCGGATGGTGTCGTTGCCGTCGCCGGTGTCGATGTAGTCGTTGCCCGTGCCGCCATCGACGACGTCCGCCCCGGCGGTGCCGTAGAAGGTGTCGTCGCCGGCGTTCATGTGGAACAGGCTCACATTGCCCGTCACGACGATGTTGCGCAGGTCGAGGGTCTCGGAGCCGGCGGCGCTGATGAACTGGACGTTGCTGAAGCCGCCGGTCGAAATCTCCTCGATGCCGGTCATCGAGGCGATCTGGAAGGCCGAGCCGTTGCTGTTGGCCTGCAGCTTGTCCCAGCCGGCTCCGCCGTCGACGGTGTCGTAGCGGTTGTCCGGGCCGCCCGAGAGGAAGGTGTCGTTGCCCAGTCCGCCCGAGAGGGTGTCCGGACCGGCCGCGCCGTCGATCACGTCGTTGCCCGCGCTGCCGATGATGACGTCGGCCTGGTTGCCGCCGATGATCTGGGTGACGCCGGTGATCTCGACATTGGTGAAGTCCCAGTTGGCGTAGGACAAAAGGTTCGCCAGGCCGATCTGGACGTTGGTGAAGCCGCCGGAGCTGATCTTCTCGATGCCGGTCAGGCTCGAGATGGCGATCATCGTGTTGCGGGTCGTGGCGCGGATCTCGTCGTAGCCGGCCCCGCCGTCGAAGACGTTCTGGCCGGAGGTCTCGTCGACCAGGAACAGGTCGGCGGCGCCGCCGCCGTACAGCGCGTTGTAGCCCTCGCCGCCGACGATGGTGTCGTTTCCGTCCAGGCCGTAGATCGTGTCGTTGCCGTTCTGGCCGTACAGGATATCGGGCCCGTTGGTGCCGTAGATGGTGTCGTGGCCTTCGCCGCCGGCGATGGTGAGCGTGCCGGTGCTGGCCACGCCGCTGAAGTCCAGCAGGTCGTTGCGGTCGCCGCCCTGGAAGCCAACGTTGGCGAACCCGCCGGTGTTGACGGCCTCGATCCCCGCCAGGCCCCGGAAGTTGACCACCAGGTTGCCGGCGGTGAACCGGATGGTGTCCGTGCCGGCGCCGCCGTCGACGATGTCCCAGCCCTCGTCGCGGCCGATCAGGAAGGTGTCGTTGCCGCCGCCGCCGGTCATGACGTCGTCGCCGTAGCCGCCGATGATGATGTCGTCGCCGACCCCGCCGTTCAGGGTGTCGTTGCCTTCGCCGCCCGTCAGCTGCCAGTCCTGGACGTCGGGCACGGTGAAGCCGTCATTGCCCGCCGTGCCGGTCCAGTAGGTGTCGATCTCGTCGATCAGGTTGATGACGACGGCGCCCGAGCTGGTCAGCAGGCCGTCCGACGCCTGGACGGTGATCGTGTGGCTGGCCTGGGTGTCGGCGTCCAGCAGGCCGGCGTTGGCCACGGTGACCGCGCCGGTCGTGGCGTTGATGGCGAAGCGGCCGCCGGCGTCGTTGGTCAGGCTGTAGGTCACCGTGCCGCCGTGCGGGTCGGGCGCGGCGATCGTCAGGCCGCCGACCACCGTCCCGTTCGTGGCGTGCTCGGAGACCAGGGTGGCCGCGCCGTTGGTGTCGGTCGGCGTGGCGGGGGCGGCGTTGAGCACGTCGATGGTGAAGGCGGCGCTGGCCGATTCCGAGCCGCTGGCCGCCTGGACGACGATCTGGTGCGAGATCGTCGCCTCGTAGTTCAGCAGGTTGGCGTTGGCCACGGTGACGACGCCGGTCGTGGCGTTGATGGCGAAGCGGCCGCCGGCGTTGTCGAGCAGGCTGTAGACCAGCGGGCCGCCGTGGACGTCGGCGGCGCTCAGCGACAGGCCCGAGACCACGGCCCCGTTCACCGCGCCCTCGGAGATGGTGTTGGCCGCGCCGTCGCCGTCGACCGGCGCGTCGTTGGCGACGTTGGTCACGGCGATGGTGAAGGCCTGGCTCGAGAAGGCGCCCTGGGCGTCGGTGGCGCGCACGACGATCTGGTGCGAGGCCGCGGTCTCGAAGTTCAGCAGGCTCGCATCGGCCACGGTGACCACGCCGGTGGCGGCGTCGATGGCGAACCGGCCGCCGGCGTCGTCGGACAGGCTGAAGCTGACCGCGCCGGTCTTCGGCTCGGTCGCCGAGGCCGTGATCCCGACCAGGTCGCCGTTCGCCGCGCCTTCCGAGACGCTGTCGGCCGCGGTGTCGACATCGGTCGGCGCGGTCGGGGCCGCATTGGCCACGTCGATGGTGAAGGTGGTGTCGGTCGCCGAGCTGGCGGTCCCGTCGCTGGCGCGCACGACGATCTGGTGCGAGGCGGCGACGTCGAAGTCCAGCAGGCTCGCGTCAGCGACGGTGACCACGCCGGTGGCGGCGTCGATGGCGAACCGGCCGCCGGCGTCGTCGGTCAGGCTGTAGGTCACCGTCCCGCCGTTCGGGTCGGCGGCGGCGAGGACCAGGCCGGCCACGACGGTCCCGTTGACGGCGTCTTCGGCCACGGTGTTGGCGGCGGTGTCGGTGTCCGCCGGAGCGCTTGGCGCGGCGTTGGTCAAGGCGATGGTGAAGGTCTCCGACGAGACGTCCGTCCCGTCGCTGACCTGGACGACGATCTGGTGCGAGGCCGCGGTCTCGAAGTCCAGCAGGCCGGCGTCGGCGACGGTGACCACGCCGGTGGCGGCGTCGATGGCGAACCGGCCGCCGGCGTCGTCGGTCAGGCTGTAGGTGAGCGTCCCGCCGTTCGGGTCGGCGGCGGCGAGGGCCAGGCCGGCCACGACCGTCCCGTTGACGGCGTCCTCGGACACGGTGTTGTCGGCGGCGTCGGTGTCCGTCGGGGCGCCGGGCGCGGCGTTGGTCACGGCGATGGTGAAGGTCTCCGACGAGACGTCCGTCCCGTCGCTGACCTGGACGACGATCTGGTGCGAGGCGGCGGTTTCGAAGTCCAGCAGGCCGGCGTCGGCGACGGTGACCACGCCGGTGGCGGGGTCGATGGCGAAGCGGCCGCCGGCGTCGTCCAGCAGCGACCAGGTCAGGGTGTCGCCGTCGGCGTCGACCGAGCCCAGCGAAAGGCCGGCCACGATCGTGCCCGTGACGGCGTCTTCCGAGACGGTGTTGTCGGCGCTGTCGGCGTCGATCGGCGCGTCGGGGGCGGCGTTCAGCGCGTCCTCCTCGGCCAGAAGGGTGTCACCGTCGCCGAGGGTCTTGATGGACATGCCTACTCTCCACACTGAAGGCTTCGCGCACAGATTGTGTAGCTTAAGGTTGCATGACCCCGGAGGGGCGCCTAGAGCTGGACTGTGGGGTGCGACGAAACAGCTGTGGAAGGATGCGGGGCGCCCGATGGAAGGCGCGAGGGCCTGCGTTTCGCCCCTGAGGCGCTGGGTCGCACCCCTCCGGCGAGAAAATTACACCTGTGACCCATTCTCCGCCTTAATCCGACACCATAAGGGTTGCGAGGGAACGCCTGTCGGTTTTAATGCCGACCTCTTGCCTAACGGGGATAACTCGACCATGCGCCTTGCGCTCGCCAGCCTGATTGCCCTCGGCGCGGTTTCGACCGCCGTCGCCCAGGAGCAAACCGCTCCGACTGCCGCTCCCGCCGCGGCTCCGGCCGCCGCGCCGGCCGCCGCTCCCGCGGCGCAGACGCCCGCCACCCCGACCGACACCATGACGGCCACGCCGGCCGTGGCCGCGCCGCCCGCCGGCCAGGCTCCGGAATATGTCGCGCCGACCCGCGGTCCGCCGACCACCGACCCCGTCTCGCTGCAGCTGCTGGGCGTGCTGGACAAGGTCTGCAAGCCGGGCGTGGTCGGTGGCGACTACGCCGCCCTGACCAAGGCCGCCGGCATGAAGAAGAAGAAAGAGCAGTGGGTGATGGATATCGGCAAGCCGTATTCGATCGCCGTCGACAACCCCGGCTCGAACAAGAACGTCTGCACCGTCACCATCCAGTACGCCCAGGGCGACGCCCAGGCCCAGGCCCTGGCCAACGCCCTGCACGACTGGGCCACCTGGGAGAACAAGCCGCAGCTGCGCCTGATCCGCAACGACCTGACGGTCAGCGACGTCAAGCGCCTGACGGTTTCGTGGGACGACGCCTGGGCCGACGGCCACGCCGGCCTGGTCTACATGCGCCTGAAGAAGCTGGACGACAGCTCGATCGGCAAGAACTACGAGCAGGCCCAGATCCTGTACTCGACCACCAGCCGCTAAGGCGGCCTTTGGGGCGGCCGGCGGCGGGAGGCTTGCCCTCCCGTCCGATGGTCCTATCTAGTCAGAAGGCGCGGGGACGACCCCGCGCCTTTTCCTTTATTCCGGGGACGACCCCGCTCACCTCTTCAAGAGGTCAACAGGAGCAGGTCATGGCCTGGATCATCCTCTTCATCGCCGGTCTGTTCGAGATCGGCTGGGCCGTGGGCCTGAAGTTCACCGAGGGCTTCACCCGCCCGATCCCCACCATCCTGACCGGGATCAGCCTGGTGGCCTCCATGGGCCTGCTGGGCTGGGCCGTGAAGTCGCTGCCGCTGGGCACGGCCTATGCGGTGTGGACCGGCGTCGGCGCGGTCGGCACGGCCGTCGTCGGCATCCTGCTGTTCAAGGAACCGGCCACGGCCGGACGGCTGGTCTGCCTGGCGCTGATCGTCTCGGGCATCCTGGGGCTGAAGCTGTTCACCCCCGCCCACTGAGAGGCCCACAGACAGGCCCACGGGGGCGCGGCGCGCTCGCCGGGCGTCAGCAGCAGGCCGGCCTCGCGCAGGCGCAGGCCGCGGCCGATGCTGGCGGTCCACCAGACGATGAACGGGGCGGCGACCAGGCTCGCGGCCGCCACCGCCAGCCACGGCGACAGGCTGGCGCCCATCAGCGGCCCGATCAGCGCCAGGGTCAGGCCGATCAGCATCTCGGGCCAGTGGAAGGCCAGGGCCGCGCGGCCGCGCAGCCGGCCCTCGTCGCGTTGCTGGGCTGACCAGCCGGCGTCGCGGCCCAGGGCCACCGACAGCAGGGCCCGGGTATGGGCCGCCATGATGATCGGCGCGGTCAGGGTCGAGGCCACCGTCTCCAGGCCGACGCTGGCCAGGGCCCGCCAGGCCCCGCCGAACCGCCGGGCCCGGCCCTCGGACAGCATCATCCCGTAGGACAGCAGCTTGGGCGCCAGGACGAAGGTCAGGCTGACGGCCAGGACGATCGCCCCGGCCATCGGATAGCCGCCCCCGTCGCCGGTCCCGGCCTCGGGCGTCGACAGCAGGGCGCCGGTCACCACCAGGGCGATCCACAGCGGCGCCAGGGCGTAGCTCAGCACGCCGCGCGCCAGGTGCAGGCGGCTGACCGGATGCAGGCCCTTCGCGCCCAGGACGCCCAGGTGCTGCAGGTTGCCCTGGCACCAGCGGCGGTCGCGGATCAGGTGGTCGATCAGGGTGGGCGGACTCTCCTCGAAGCTGCCGCCCCAGTCGTCGTTCAGGGGCGCGGGCGCCAGGCGCACGCCCCAGCCGGCCCGGCGCAGGAAGGCGGCCTCGACGAAGTCGTGGCTCATGATGTGGCCGCCGAACGGTTTTCTTCCTTTGAGGTGCGGCAGTCCGCTGGAATGCGCGAACGCCTCGACCCGCAGGATGGCGTTGTGGCCCCAGTAGTTGCCCTCGGTGCCGCTCCACCAGGCCACGCTCCAGGCCGCCAGCGGGCCGTAGAGGTTGTTGGCGAACTGCTCCAGGCGGCCGAACACCGTGCGCCGCCCGACGATGGCCGGGGCGGTCTGGATCAGGCCCAGCGACGGGTCGGCCTCCATGGCGGCGGCCAGCCGCCACAGGGTGGGGGCGTCCATCAGGCTGTCGGCGTCCAGCACCACCATGTGGTCGTAGGCCCCGCCATGGCGGCGCACCCAGTCGGCGACGTTGCCGGCCTTGCGGTCGATGTTTTCCGGGCGATGGCGGTAGTAGGCGCGGGGTCCGGCGCCGCCCCGGCGGAAGGCGGCGAACCCCCGCTGTTCCTCGGCGATCACCTCGGGCCGACGGCTGTCGCTGAGCACCACGATGTCGAACATCGGCGTCAGGCCCAGGGCGTGCAGCCCGGCCCGCATCGCGGCCAGCCGGCCGAAGAACGGGCCGACGTCCTCGTGGTAGATCGGCGCCAGCAGGGCCGTGCGGCGGGTCAGGGGCGGCGGCGAGGTCCGGGCCACGGTCCGCTCCCAGGCGTCCGGCCGCCGCGACAGCCACAGGCCGCCCAGGCTGGCGGCGAACGAGAACGCCATCCAGCCGAACAGCACCAGGATCAGGGAGAGGTGTGCGACCTCCAGCGGCTCCAGCCCGTCCTCGGCCATGGCCAAGGTCACCGTGGACACCGCCAGGCCGGTCGAGGCGGCGCAGAAGGCCGCCAGGGCCGCGCGCCGCCGACCCAGGCCCGGGGCGGCCGCGAAGCGGGCCGGCTGGGCCGGCCGATGCAGCGGCTGGTCGGGCATGGCCAGCGGCGCCGGCGGCGGCCCGACGTCGTCGAGACCGCGCGACTCGTCGAAAGCGCGCGCCTCGGCGTGGCGTMGTTGCAGGTTGTCGGTATAAGCGTGCATACAGACCTCGTCGGCCCAGAAACTCGTCCTGTGCGTCAAGGTTCCTGAAGTGTAGGCGCTTTGTTGCTTTAGTGTTTTATCGCTGAATTTCTAAGCAACGTGGCCTTTTATACTGTCAGAGTTGCGCCGCTTCGCCGTGTATGGACCGGATGTTCGCCGCGAAACCGCCGCATTCGGCGGGGTGGTCGGAAGCGACCTCAGGCGGCMGCGCGATCCTCGTTGGCGATGAAGTCGAGGCAGGTCTCGGCGACCTCTTCCCAGCCGGGCTCGCCGGGCAGCCAGTGGCTCATGGCGGGGAAGACCTCGCAGGCGCCGCCCAGGCGGGCGGCGGTCTGGCGGACGGTGGCCGGCGGATGGACCACGTCCTGGCCGCCGGCGATCGCCAGGGTCGGAGCGCCMACGGGGCCGACATTGGTGGTCATGAACGGGTCCATGAACCAGTTCAGGGTCTCCCACAGCGCCCGGCCGCTCTCGGCGACCATGCGGGCGTAGAGGGCCTTGCGCTGGTCGCGGGGCAGGCGGTCCAGGCTGTAGCGGCGCACCACGCCGTAGTCCGGTTCGACGGCCTGCAGCCAGTAGGGACCCAGGGCGTAGAGGCTGACCGCCGAGGCGGCTTCCTCGAGGGTCGCGCCCGAGACGCCCCAGGGCGGGGAGGGGGCCAGCAGGATCAGACGCGAGACGGGCGCGCGGCCCGCCGCCATCTGGGCCACCAGCCCGCCCATCGAGTGGCCGATCAGCACCGGCGGCTGGTCGCAGGCGCGGCACAGGGCCGCGATCTGCCGGGCGTAGTCGGCCATCGAGCGGCCGGCCACCAGCGACCCGTCGCCATGCCCCAGCAGGTCCGGGGTCTGGACGACGTGGCCGGCGGCTTCGAACGGACGGCGGAACGCATCGAACGTCCAGCCGCCGCAGAAGGCGCCGTGCACCATGATCACCGGAGTCGCCACGCGTCCTCGCCCACCCCTCGGCCAAAGCGCCGAGGGTCCAGCCTACACGCTACTTCTTCGGCGCGGGTGAAGATTTGGCGGTCGACTTTGCCGCAGGGGCCTTGGTCGCCTTGGGGGCGGCCGGAGCCTTCGCGGGCTTGGCGGCCGGCTTGGCGGCGGGTTTCGCAGCCGGCTTCGGGGCGGCCGCCTTGGCCGGGGCCTTGGCGGCGGCGGGCTTGGCCTCGGCCTTGGGCTTCGGCGCCGCCTTGGGAGCAGCGGCCTTGGCGGGCGCCGGCTTCGCGGCGGGCTTGGCGGCCGGCTTCGGCGCGGCGGCCTTGGCCGGAGCCTTGGCGGCGGCCGGTTTCGCCGCGGCCTTCGGGGCGGCCGCCTTCGGGGCGGGAGCGGCCTTGGCGGGGGCGGGCTTCGCGGCCGGCTTCGCGGCGGCGGCCTTGGCCGGAGCGGCTTTCGCCGCCGGTTTCGCGGCCGCCGGCTTCGGCGCGKCCGCCTTGCTGGCGGCGGGCTTGGCGGCGGGTTTGGCGACCTTCGCAGCCGGAGCGGCCTTCGGGGCGGCGGCCTTGGTGGGAGCKGGCTTCGCGGCCGGCTTCGCAGCCGGCTTGGGGGCGGCGGCCTTGGCCGGGGCCTTGGCGGCGGCCGGCTTGGCTTCCGCCTTGGGCTTGGCCGCCGGCTTCGGCGCGGCGGGCTTGGCGGCCGGGGCGGCCGGGGCCTTCGCGACCGGCGTCGGCGCGGGCGCCGCCGGAGCCGGAGCGGGCGTCGGAGCGGTAG
>NZ_JBFTKU010000030.1:0-52792 GCF_056665975.1 Caulobacter sp. 05T431
GGTCGCGAAGGTCGCGAACCAGGCCGGGTCGGTGTGGCCGTGCGGGCTGATGATCGGCAGGCCCTTGACCTGGCCGTACAGCGCCCTCGCGATCCCCCGCGTGCGCTCGTCGGCCGGGAACAGGCGGTCGTCGTGAAAAACCAGAGGCCGGGTCATGGAACTGCACCTGGAAAAAAGGGCGGCCGACGCCGGGACGCCGGCCGCAGGGGGAGGACGAACGAGGTTAGGGCAGGGGCGTCAGCCCCTCCGCGCGGACGGTCCAGCCGGACCTGGGGAAGCCGGGGGCCGGACCCTTGGAGCCGTCCCAGCCGGCGGCCATCATGCCGACGGCCAGCAGCAGGGAACCGTTGGACGGGAAGTAGGTCTCGGCGGCGCGGCGATAGCCCGGACCGTCGGGACCAGCCCCGCCGGGCGCGCCGGGCGTGAAGGCGATGGCGTGCTCGTCGGCATGGACCCGCGGCGTCATGCCGGTGACGCCCCACTGGTTGTTCTTCAGGTCCTTGAACAGCCAGTCGACCGCGTCCTCCGGCTGACCCAGGCGCGCGGCGGTCATGGCCACCATGGGAAAATCCCAGCCCCAGGTCTGGCGCAGGTCCCAGTGGGCCTCGGTGGCGGCCAGCGTCCGACGCATGGTCTCCGGATCGATCCGGTCGCCGCCGATCAGGCCGTAGGCCATCAGGAACGAGGGGTGGTCGCGGTTCTCGCACGCCCCCGTCGCGTGGCCGTCGCAGGCCGGCGAGGCGGCCTGGGTCCAGAGGTCGGGCGAGCTTTCGGTCGCCAGGTAGAGGCCGTCGCGCTGGGCCGCCGTCGACATCTTGGCGATGACCTCGTCCCACTGGGCTTCGCGCGGCAGGCCCCGGCGCACGCGCCAGGCCTGGGCGACCTGCAGGCCGCGCCGGAAGTACTCGACCTCGAAGGTCGGGTTCACGGTGGTCAGGGGGTCGTAGTTCTCCTGCACCGGGATGATCGGCGGACCCAGTACGTAGCGGCCGCTGGCGGCGTCCCAGCGCGGCCAGGCGGCCAGCAGGCGGGCGGTCTGGTCGACCACCTCGCCGTAGCGCGCCAGGGTCGCCGGGTCGGGACGGGCCCGGAAGGCCAGCTCGGCCATCAGGATCGGGTGCGGCTGCTGCCACATGATGAAGGGCGAGATGGAGCTGGGGCTGTTGCGGCCCTCGGGTCCGGCCATCTTCGGCCACCAGGCGCCGTCGATCCCGTGCCGCCGGGCCTCGGCCCGCGCCTTGGGCAGGTCGGCCAGGTACCAGGCCAGGCCGCGCTCCAGTTCGGCGGGGCGGCCCCAGGTGGCGAAATGGGCCGAGTGCCAGGGATGCATTTCCAGGTGGAACTTGCCGTTCCAGCTGTTGGAGAACAGGCCCTCCTCCTGGGGCGGGGTGTCGCCCGCGCCGTTCAGGGCCGACAGGTACTGCGACAACACTACCCGGCGCTCCAGCTCGGCGGCGCGGGGATCGGTGCTGCCGGTGAAGTCGACGACCCCGCCCTGGGTCCAGTAGTCACGCCAGTGGGCGGTGACGGCGTCGCGGGCCTGGGTGTAGGCGAGGGGCGGCGGGGCCTTCGCGGTTCGTGAAAAGCCGACCATCACCACCAGCCTGTCGCCGGCGCCCGGGCGCACCGTGAAGGCGTGGGGGCCGCTCGCCGCAATCGTCGCCCMGGCGGCGTCGATGCTGGAGCCGTAGACCGTGCCGTCCAGGCGTCGCGACAGGACCAAGTGGCCCGGCGCGCGGCCGGTGACGGTGGTCGTGTGGCGCTCGGGATGGCTCCAGTCCGACGGATCGGGATTGAGGTTCGCCGACACGCCGGGATAGCGCACCGTCACGCCCAGCCGGCTGGCCGCCACCAGGGGCGAGACGATCTCGACAAGCACGACGTCGCGGTCGGCCGCGACGCGGGTCTCCACGCGCACCGGCTGGCCGTCATAGACGAAGGTGCTGGTCAGGGCGCCGGTCCACAGGTCCAGGGTCTGGCGGGTCTGGGACAGGTCGGCGAAGGCGGCGGGGCGGCCCTGAGCGTCGCGCAGGTCCAGGCCGATGCGGCCCAGCGAGAAGTGGTGCGGGTTCTCGCGCAGCCAGGCGTCGGCGGGGTTGGGTTTCTCCAGCCCGCCCTTCATCCAGGCATAAGGCTGCTTGCCGCGTCCTGGGACATCGACCGGAACCAGCCCGTCGGCCTCGGTGTAGCCCTTGGGGTTCGGGAAGCTGTGCCACGACCACTGGGCCATGGTCAGCAGCGGGGCCAGGGGCGAGTACTGTTCGGGGAAGGTCTGCAGGCCGGTGATGTCGGCGGCGAACCCCAGCGACCCGTTGCCGACCATCATCGGCGCGTGCGGATCGACGGCGGTCAGGCTGGGGTCGTGGCGTGAGACCAGGGCGTGGCGGTCGATCGGCTGGGCGAGGGCGGGACCGGCGGCGGCCAGGGCGACGATGKCGGCCAGGGCGGCGAGGCGGATCATGGCGTCACCGCCTTGACCGTCACCCAGTCGAAGTCGGCGTTCCCCGGCTTGGCCTGGCCCGGGTCGCTGTAGGTGAACAGCGCCGGCCGCGCGCCCTTCCACCAGCTGAAGCGCAGCGGGGCGGGGCCGCCCAGAGCGACGAAGGTCTTGCCGCCATCCAGGCTGTAGCTGTAGCGCGCGGTCTGGTCGGCGACCTCGACCCGCAGGTCCAGGACCTTGGCGGGCAAGGCGGGACCGGGGCTTTCGACGCCCGCCGACGAGAAGGTCACCCGCGAGGCGCCGTCCTTGCGGACCACGCCGATCCAGCTGATCCCCTGACCGAACATCGCCAGGCCCGCGCGCTGGCCGTCGGCCAGGCCGCCGGCGTCAAGGCGCGTGGTGATCACCGAATGCTCGGCCTGCAGCACCTGGGTCAGGGTGTTGCGCGCCGAGACCAGGTTCGGAGCCGGGGCCGAGGCCAGGCGCAGGAAGCCGGGGCGCCGGGTCAGGCTCCAGCGGCGGTCGTCGGGATTGTGGTTCCACTCCCACTGCGGCCCCAGCCGGGGCGCGGCGAAGGTGTCGGAGGTCTGGGGCTGGACCGGCGGGAAGCGTCCCCGGACATCCGGCATGGCGTGCTGGGACACCGGCTGGCCGGCGGTCTCGTCGGGGCCGGCGCCGGGGATCGGCTCGCCCATCACCGGCCAGTCGTCCTTCCAGGACACCGGCTGCAGGTGGACGATGCGGCCATAGGCGCCGGCGCTGTTGAAGTGGAGGAACCAACCCTGGCCGGACGGGGTCTCGACCCAGCCGCCCTGGTGCGGGCCCTTCCAGGCGGTCCGGCCCGGCGCCAGCACCGCGCGGTGCTCGTAGGGTCCCCAGATGTTCCGTGAGCGGAGCACCGCCTGCGGGCCGGTCTCGACCCCGCCGATCGGCGCGAAGATGTAGTACCAGCCGTTGCGCTTGTAGAGCTTCGGCCCCTCCAGCACGGGCAGGGCCTCGGGGTCCTCGACGATAACCTTGCCGGCGTCCAGCACCGACTTGCCGTCGGACGCCATGCGGTGCAGCACCAGCGGCCCGGCCCCGACCTTACCGTGGATCAGATAGGCCTGGCCATCGTCGTCCCAGAAGGGGCAGGGGTCTTCCAGGCCCGCCTGGGCGATCACCGCGACCGGCGCGCTCCACGGTCCCTCGGGCCGCTTGGCGGTGGAGACGAAGATCCCCTCGTTGGGCGTGGGGAAGTAGACGTAGAACAGCCCGTCGTGATGGCGGATCGACGGGGCCCAGACGCCGCCGGCGTAGCGTTGGCCCACCGTCCGCTGGTCGCGCGGCATCCGCGCGCCCGTGTCGTCGGTGGGGACGGGGCCGGGCAGGTCGTATTCCGGCGCGAAGGTCAGCTTGGGCAGCACGTGGCCCAGGATCGTCCAGTGGACCAGATCCCGGGACTCCAGCACCGGCAGGCCCGGCGAGAAATGGAAGGTCGAGGCGACCATGTAGTAGCGGTCGCCGACCCGGATCACGTCCGGGTCCGAATAGTCGGCGTGCAGGATCGGATTGCGGTAGGTCGCCGCCGGCTGCGCGGCGGGGACCGGCGCGGCGGCCAGCGTCAGCGCCAGGGCGGATAGTCCCATAAGTCCAAGCGGCTTCACGCGCATCGCACAGGTCCCGTCAAAACGATCGAGGGCAGTCGGGCGCGCGCGGGACGGGGAAGGACCGCCGAACGGACGCGCGCCCGGGCCAGGAGGAAGCGTCGCGCGGTCCGGGGTGATCAGGCCCGGCCCCGCTCGAACAGAAACACACGCTTCCTCCAGACATTCCTAGAACTTCAGCTTGCCGCCCAGGAAGAAGGTGGTTCCCAGGACGTCGTAGGTGGCCGCGTAGGTGTTGGCCGACGGCGACGAGCTGCCCAGGACCGGTGGGTCCCGGTCGGCGATGTTGTTGACGCCGCCGTACACCTGGACGTTCTCGACGATGTCGTAGGTGAACGAGGCGTCGAAGTAGTTCTGGGCCGGCAGCTTGGGGTTGGTCAGGGTTTCCAGGCTCGGCACCGTCCCGCCCGCGCGCTTGGGCAGGATGTACTTGTCGGTCATCACCTCGCCCACATAGCGGTGGCGCAGGTTCAGGGTCAGCGGGCCGGTATGCCAGATCACCTGGGTGCCGCCCTTCCATTCGGGGATCGGCTGGCCGCAGGTCGGGCCGTAGGCGCCCACGCAGTAGTTCTTGATGTTCGGGAAGGCCTGGACGGGGGTCGAGGTGAACTCGTCCAGCCAGGTCCACTGGGTGGAGATCTCGAACCGGCTGTCCTGGCTCAGACCCGGGATGCCGAAGTCGGCGCTGAACCGGTAGTTGGCCACGAAGTCGACGCCGGCGGTCTTCAGGCCGCCGGTGTTGGCGTTGGTGATCGTCGCGTAATAGGGCGGGGCGATCTCGCCGGTGACCGGGTTGCGCTTGATCGCCTGGCAGAACTCGCTCTGGGCGTTCTGGACGATGTTGTAGCAGAGGTTGAGGGTGTTGTTCAGGCCGCCGCCCAGGGCCGAGATCGCGCCGTCCAGGTTGATGTTGAAGTAGTCGATGCTGACGGCCAGGCCGGGCAGGGCGCGCGGGGTGATGACCGCGCCGAACGTGTAGGTGTCGGACTTCTCGATCCCGACGTTCGGATTGCCGCCCTGCAGGTTGCCGATGATGGTGTTGGACTGCACGCCGGGCGTGAAGACCGCGGCGGCCGGGACGCCGGTGGCCACGCAGACGGCGCGGACGGCGGCGGTCTGCTGGGCGACGGGGGCGCGGCTCGAGCACGGATCGGTGGCCGCGTCGAAGCTCTGGGCCAGGCCGCCGTACAGTTCGCCGACGTTCGGGGCGCGGATGGCATGCTGGAACTGGCCGCGGAAGTTGACGTCCGAGGTCACCTGCCAGGCGCCGCCGACCGAATAGGTCCAGACCCCGCCCACGCCTTTCAGATTATAGTCCGAATAGCGGAAGGCGCCGTTGGCGCTGAGGTTCTTGACGAAGGGCAGGTCGGCCAGGATCGGCACGCGCGCTTCGCCGTAGACTTCCTTGACGATCGTGCTGCCGCCGGTCGGCAGGCCGGGGTTGAAGCCGACCACGTCGCCCGAGCGCAGGAACTCGTCGGGGGTGTAGCGGGCCGCGTTGTAGCGCCACTCGAAGCCGGTGGAGAAGTCGACCGGGCCGGCCGGGAGGCTGAAGGCCTCGCCCGACAGGTTGGCCGCCGCGACCTGCTGTTCGGCCTCGGTGATGTTGGTGGCCGCGATCGAGATCGCCTGGACCCCGGCCGTCGAGATGTTCGCCCCGAAGATGTTCAGCACCGGCGGGGCGCCGCCCACCGACAGCAGGTTGGCCTGGAAGCGGCTGCGC
The DNA here is from genome assembly GCF_056665975.1 of Caulobacter sp. 05T431. Lineage (NCBI taxonomy): Bacteria > Pseudomonadati > Pseudomonadota > Alphaproteobacteria > Caulobacterales > Caulobacteraceae > Caulobacter > Caulobacter sp. 05T431. The sequence goes on from NZ_JBFTKU010000030.1 coordinate 5,810, forward strand.
GAGGCGTTGCCCTCCTGGTGGTCGGTCTCGGAGGTGCGGGCGTAGGTGTAGTAGGCGTCGTAGCTGAGGTTGCGCAGGAAGCTGTCGGAGACGCTGCCCAGGTCGCCGCGCAGGCCGGCCGCGAAGCGCCAGACGTTGCGCTCGGCGTTGTTGCGGCGCAGGCCGATCTCGCGCAGGCGCCGGCCGACATTGATCACCGCCAGGCCGTCGCCGGCCACCGTGGTGCGGGTGGCGGTGCCGGTGGTCACCGTCGTGGTCCCCACCTCCTTCAGGTCCATCTGCCGGAGCACCTCCTGCATCTGGGGCGAGAGGTAGGGGTTGTTGGTGTTGAACAGGAACGGGCCGTTGATGTTGGTCGGCGCCAGCTGCATGTCGACGACGTTGTTGCTGAAGTGGCCCTCCAGGTAGCCCGTCATCCGGCTGTTGAAGTCGTAGTGGGTGAAGGCGTTCATCATCCAGCGCTTCTGCGGGATGATCAGGTAGTTGTCCGGACCCAGGTTGAAGTCGTCCTGCGGGGTCAGGGCGGGGCGGGCGGTGGCGCCGGCGGTGTCGAAGGTGAAGCCGCGCGAGCCCATGCCGCCCAGGCCGGCGGCGATCAGAGCCGCGTCCAGGCCCGGGGTCGAACCCGCGCCGCCGACGGTCGGCACGCCGGTGAAGCGGCCGTTGGGGATGTCGCCGCTGCCGCCGGCGATCAGGCCCATGCGGCCGCCGGCCTGGGCGCAGGTCTGGCCGGCCGGGATGGCAAGGGGCACGCCGGCCTTGCTCTTGCTGAACGAACCGGCGGTGACGCAGCCGTCCGACAGGGAGTCATAGGTCCAGTGGCCGCGCATACCGCGCGAGATGGCGCCGCGATCCAGGTAGTTGACCGAGACGACGGCGTTGCCGCGGCCCTCGGCGAAGTTGCCGCCCACCGTCAGGTCGAGGTTGTAGGTCGGGGTGGTGGTGTGGCTGTCCCAGCTGGTCTGGCCGTTGAGTTCGACGCCCTCGAAGTCGTCGCGCATGATGAAGTTGACGACGCCGGTGATGGCGTCCGAGCCGTAGACCGCCGACGATCCGCCGGTCACCACCTCGGTCTGCTTGATCAGCGAGACGGGGATCGTGTTGATGTCGGTGGTCTGGTCGGCGCCGGCGATGGCGAAGCGGCGGCCGTTGACCAGCACCAGGTTCCGCTGCGCCCCAAAGCCGCGCAGGTTCAGGGTGGCGGTGCCGCCGGGGACGGTGTTGGCGGTCTGGCCGTTGTTCTGCGAGCCCACGAACTGCGGGTTGGTGCCCAGCAGTTGCTCGGCGTTCACGGTGCCGGACAGCTTGAACTCCTCGGCCCCCACGACCGAGACCGGCGTGGGCGCGCTGAAGCCCCGCGAGGCCAGGCGCGAGCCGGTGACCACCACGGTCTCGACCGTCGCGGCGTCGTCGTTGGCGGTCGCCGGCGGTGTGGCCTGGGCCTGTGCCAGCGCTGGCACAAGCAGCAGCGCCGCGGCCAGGACGGCGGGCGAAGCCGCGCCGAAGTAGTGCTTGGTGTTCATGTCGTTCCCTCCTGAGGCGGCTCTTGGGGCCGCTCGTTGCGCATAAGGTTGGTTAGAAGGTCTGGCTGACGGTCCCGTCGAAGCGGTGATCCTCGAGCCAGCGGCCGCCGAAGCTCCGGAAGCCCGTGACCTGGTCCAGCGCGAAATTGGCCGGGGCCTTGGGCAGGCGGAGTCGGAAGAGGTCGATGTCCTGCACGTCCCGCATCCAGAAGGCGGGGCGGGCGTCCGACGCCTCGACCGCGATCTCGACGTTGCTCATCTCGATATTGCGGGCGTGGCGGATGAAGAAGCCGGAGGCGGGCAGGTCGCCGAACATGTCCGGGTCCGGATAGGCCTTGTCGGCCTCGGGGGGCTGGCGGCGGGCCAGCTCGGCCGAGCCGCCGCCCTGCGAGTGGAAGTAGACGTCGCTGATCTTGACGTCCTCGACCGGATGGCCGGCCACGCCGGCGATGATCGAGGGTTGGGGCGTGGCCCCATGGCTGATGATGTTCTGGATGGTGATCCGCCGCAGCTTGCCCACCTCGACCCCGGCCGGACCGCGCATGCGGCTGCCCAGGCGCAGGAACAGGGGCGGGAAGCCCAGGCCGCGCATGGTGATGTTGCTGATGGCGATGTCTTCGGTCAGCGCCCCGTCCATGGTCTCCAGGGCGATGCCGTAGCAGTGGTCGAACACGCAGTTGGTGATCGTGACGTTCTTGAAGCCGCCGTTCGACTCCGTGCCCAGCTTGATCCGGCCATAGCCGTGGAAGCCCGGCGGCATGGTCTTCCACGTGCCGTCGATCACCGAGCCCATCTCGTAGTTGCCGGTCAGCAGGCAGTCCGAGATCGTCAGGTTCTCGGTGGGGCGGGCGTAGCCTAAGGCGAACGAGCTCTTGGGGCAGATGCCGTCGTCCCAGGGCGAGTTGATCGTGCAGTTGGTGACCCGCACGTTGCGGCAGCAGTCGATGTCCAGGCCGTCGCGGTTGGTGTCGACGATCAGGTTGTCGATGGTCAGGTTGTCCACGCCCGTGGCCAGCAGGGCGAACCAGCCGCCTTGCAGGATCTTGAAGTCGCGCAGCAGCACGTTGCGGCAGGTCTTCAGGGCGATGGCCTTGTCGCCGACGCCGGGGCCGCTGACGTCCGGCGGATCGTCGGGGAAGCGGTGGCCGCGGGTCAGGCCCTTGCCCCAGATCAGGCCGGTCCCGACGATGGCGATGTCGTGCAGGCCCTCGCCGAAGATCAGGCTGTTGGTCCAGTGGCTGTGGCCGTAGTCCTGATAGGCGTTGCCGGCGCCGGGGCCGGGATCGTCATAGCCGTTGGGCGCGACACCGGTCGGGGCGGCGGCCAGCAGCACGGCCCCTTCGCCCAGATGCAGGGTGACCCGGCTCTTCAGGCGCAGGGTGTAGCAGGCGTAGGTCCCGGGCGGGAAATGCACCACCCCGCCGCCCTGGGCCGCGGCGGCGTCGATGGCCTTGTTGATGGCGGGGGAGTCGATGGCCGCGCCGTCGCCCACGGCGCCGAAGTCGCGGATGTTGAACCAGTKGGCGCTCGGGTCGGTGCGCTTGGCCCGAATATCTTGGGGTTGGGCGGAAGCAGGGGCGGCGGAAAACGCCGAGGCGCCGGCCAGGCCCGCGAGCACGAGCCCTCTTCGATCCAGTCTCATCCTGCGCTTTCCCCTCGTTGGAAACCTGTCTTCCGCAGGCTCGTTGCGGGCAGGAAACAGTCGGATACCAACGGTGTCAAATGATTTTGGTACCGGTAGCATTGAAAATGCCAGCGCTGGCACATGAACTGCTAGCGCTGGCAACGCTGTCAAAGGCGCGCTATGCCATATGGTGGGAAAACGGGAGGACTTGGGTGTCTCAAGGCGAATTCGGCGCGACGCTGTCGGTGACGATCGACGACGTGGCCCAGGCGGCGGGCGTCTCGATTCGCACCGTCTCGCGGGTCCTCAACAAGGCCTCCAATGTCGGCGAGGAGACCCGCAAGACGGTCCTGGAGACCATCGACCGGCTGGGCTACAGCCCCAGCATCCGCGCCCGGGCCCTGGCTTCGGGGCGCTCGTTCCTGATCGCGGTGGTGCAGGACGATCCCAACGCCCACGTGATCAGCGCCCTGCAGCGAGGCATCGTCGAGACCTGTTCGCGGCACGGCTACGAGCTGGTCGTCCACCCGGTGCGGTTCGGCGATCCCGAGGTGGCCGCCGACGTCGAGAGCTTCGTGCGGCGCTCGCGGGTGGACGGGCTGATCGTGCTGCCGCCCACCTCCGAGATCGCCGCCATCCCCGCGCGCCTGACCCAGCTGGGCGTGCCGTCGGTGGGCATCGCCTCGGTGTCGCTGCCGGAATATCCCTGCATGCTGGTCAGCGACGAGCGGGGGGCGACGTTCGAGCTGGGCCGCCGCCTGGTCGAGCTGGGCCATCGCCGGATCGCCATGATCGAAGGCCCGCCGCACTTCCGCTCGGCCCAGCAGCGCAAGGCCGGCTTCCTGGCGGCGCTGCCCGAGCCGATGCCCGAGGCCTATCTCCAGAAGGGCGACTACGGCTTCGAAAGCGGCCTGGCCGCCGCCGAGGCGCTGCTGTCCCTGGACCAGCCGCCCACCGCGATCTTCGCCTGCAACGACATCATGGCCGCGGCGGTGATCAAGGCCGCCCGCGAGCGCGGCGTCGACGTGCCGGGTCGGCTGTCGGTGGCCGGGTTCGACGGCAGCGACCTGGCCGCGATGATCACCCCGGCCCTGACCACGATCCGCCGCCCGCTGACCGAGATGGCCCGGCTGGCCACCGAGAGCCTGCTGGCCATGATCGACGACCCGAACGGCGCCTCGCCGCACGAGCCGATCGGTCTGACCCTGATCCAGCGCCAGTCAGTGGGCCCGGTTCCGGCCGCCGGCTAGAACCGCGCCTCCAGCCCCAGGCGGACCTCCCGCCCGGTGTGGTGCTGGTAGTTGGCCAGGTCGCCGCTGTCGGTGAACTGGCGCTGGGCGTTGTCCAGCAGGTTGCCGCCCGCCGCCGTCAGCCACCAGCCGCGCGCGATCCTGTAGCGGGCCGACAGGTCCAGGCTGGTGTAGGCGTTGACGCCGTCCACGTCGCCGCCGGTCGGGGCGGGGATGGCGGTCAGGTAGCGGCCGCGATGCGACAGGGTCGCGCGCAGGTCCAGGCCGTTGCGGCGATAGGCCGTGGTGATCGTGCCCACCACGCGCGGCGAGCCCAGGCTGTCGTGGGCGATGAACGGCGTCCCGTCCAGCGTCCAGAACCGCATGCGCGAGCGGGTGTAGGTGACGCCGCCCCGGACGCTCCAGCCGCGCAGCGCCGGCCGGATCCGGTCCAGCGGCGCCTGCAGCGCCAGCTCGATCCCGTCCAGGTGGCCGCCGCCCTCGTCGGTCCGCGTCAGGAACTGCCAGATCGGCAGGTCCGCCGCGCAGCCCGGCAGGCGGCCGCAGGCCGTGGTCGCGACGCTGTCGGGCAGGCCGAACGGATTGTCGGAGAACACCGAGGGCGCGGTCGAGGTGACCTGGACGCTGGAATGCAGGGTCTTGTGGAACACCGCCGCCGAGAGGATCGCGCCGGGGGCGAAGTACCATTCCAGGGCGGTGTCGAGGGTGTCGGCGCGGGCCGGGCGCAGGAACGGATCGCCGGCCGAGACCGTCCGCAGGCCGCCGGTCGAGACGTTGATCCCGGGGCGCAGGCTGCGCAGGTCCGGTCGGGCCATCACCCGCGCGGCGGCGAAGCGCAGCAGCAGGTCGTGGCGCGGCTCGACGGCCATGTTCAGCGACGGCAGCAGGTCGTCATAGTCCCGCGTCGCCGACACCGGGGCCACGAAGCCGGGCGCGGCGGGATCGGTCGTGAAGCCGTGAGAGGCTTGGCGGGTGTGGGCGTAGCGCAGGCCCAGGTCGCCGTGCAGCGACAGGACGGACGGAACCGCGAAGGCCGCCTGCAGATAGGCGGAGTTGTCGTGCTCCTCGACCGCGTAGTTGAGGCCCAGCAGCGGCTCGGGACCCAGGTCCAGCGCGCCGCACGCGCCAGACGCGCAGGCCGCCTGGAACAGGGCGAAGGCCTTGGCGACGTCCGGGGCCAGCCAGGCGTCGGGCGTGCCCGTCGCGGTGGCGAAACGGTCGGACCAGGCCTGGCGCAGATAGGCGGACGGCGGGATTGCCGCCAGGGCGGGCGGGATGTCGGCGTTGAGGTTGGCGATGCTGCCGTCTGACCGCGCCTTGGCCACGGCGTCGGTGCGATAGACCTTGTGCTGCACCCCGCCCCGCAGGGTCAGGACGCTGGAGGGCGTCCATTCCAGGTCGAGGCCGACGGTCTTGAAGCTGTTGTCGACCCAGTTGGGCTCGGAGCGCAGCTCGGCCAGGGTCAGGTTCGCGCCGGTCGTCAGGTCGGCCGAACCGAAGCCGATCAGGGGCCTCCGACGATCGCTGAAATCGTAGCGGAACCCCTGGACGTCGTACTGGTCCAGCTGGACCGTGGCCTGCAGCGGATTGCTGAAATCCGACCGACTGTAGCCGGCCAGGGCCTTCAGGGTCAGCTGGTCCGAAAGCCGCTGGCTGACCGACAGGGTGGTCTGGCGGAAGATGGTCTTCAGTCGGTCCAGCCGCGACTCGGCGCGGACGTCGACATTGTCGAACGTGCCGGCGACCAGCGCCGACAGGCCCGGTCGCGGGGTGACGATCTCGCCCTCGCGCACCCGGACCGCGGCCAGGCCGCAATCGGAATTGAGCGGCGTGCGGCAGGCGCCCGCCGTGCGGAAGGTGAAGCTCTCCAGCAGGTCCTCGCGCCGCTCCGAGGACAGCTCGGAATAGAGGACGTCCAGCGAGAGGTCGGTGCGGTCGGTCGGCCGCCATTGCAGGTTGCCGGTCAGGCCCAGCCGCTCCTGCTCGATGCTGAAGGCCTCCAGCCGGGGGATGCGGGGGTGGAGGGCGGCGTTCAGGGCGGCCAGGTCGGGCGTGCCGGGCGCGGCGGCGCCGAAGCCCGGATAGACCGTGTCGCCGGCCTGCCATTGTCCGGCGTTGGAGCCGACGTCGTTGACCGCCCGCTTGGCGTAGGCGGCCGAGACCAGGACCCCGAACCGGTCGTCCTGGCTACGGCGCGACAGGATCGCCGAGACGCGCGGCACGGCCTTGTCGCTGCCGAAGTTGTAGGCCGCCTCGACGGTCAGCTGGGCTCGCGAGCGGGGACCTTCCAGCGGCGAGCGGGTCTGCAGGTCCACGGTCGCGCCCAGCGAGCCCTCGTCGACATCGGCCGACGGGGTCTTCTGCACGCGGATCTGGTTGAAGAGGTCGCTGGCGAAGACGTTGAAGTCGAACGCCCGGCCGCGATTGGTGCCGCCGCCCGCGTTCGAGCCGCCGAAGGTGGCCAGGGTCTCCATGCCGTTGATGCGGACCCGGGTGAACTCGCTGCCCACCCCGCGCACGCTGACCTGCCGGCCTTCGCCGCCGTCGTTGGTGACCGCCACGCCGGGCAGCATCTGCATGGCGTTTCCCAGGCTCGGCTCGGCCAGGCCGCGCAGGTCGTCGGCCAGCAGGATGTCGCTGCTCTCGGCCGACAGGCGCTTGCGCCACAGCGCCTCGCTGGCGGCGTCGCGGGCGATCACCTGGACGGCGCCCAGGGCGGCGGGTTCCTTGTCCTCCGGTGGCGGGGGAGGACGGGGGAGGGCGATCGCGGGCGGGGGCGCGGCGGGGCGGATGCTGATGACCCCGTCGGCGCTKACCGAAAGGTCGAGGCCGGACCCGCGCAGCAGTCGCCGCGCCGCCTCGGCCGGCTCCAGGCGGCCGCGCACCGCCGGGGCCGACCGGCCCCGGACCAGGGCGGCGGGGGCGATGATGATGGCTCCCGTCTGGCGCGACAGGGCCAGCAGGGCGGTCGACAGCGGCTGGGCGGGCAGGTCGACGGGCCTGGCCGGCGCGGCCTGGACCATCGCCGGGACAAGGCTCAGGGCCAGCGCCGCCGAGAGGCCGGCCCGTCGGGGGCCGAGGCCGGCGACGCGGGTCTCACCGGGCATGAGGCTCCGGCGCGCCTTTCGGATCGGCGGCCACCAGGACCCGCCCGCCCTGGCCGTCGGGGATCAGGCGCACGGGCAGCACGCGCGGCAGTTCGGCGACGAAGCGGTCGGCCTGGGCGATGTCGAAGGCGGCGGTGACCTTCAGCCGGCCCGTCGCGGCCGAGCCGATGGCCAGCGGCCGCCGGCCGTAGCGGTTGAGGTCGGCGACCACCTCGGCCAGCGGCGCGTCCTCATAGGCCAGGCGGCCCTGACGCCAACCGCCGGCCAGGTCCGGCCGGGGCAGGGCGCCGACGGTCACGCCGCGCGCGTCGGCCAGCGCGGTCTGTCCGGCGCGCAGGGTGACCGGGCGGTCCGCGTCGCCGTCCGAGACCTGGACCACGCCCTGCTCGACCTCGACTCGCACGTGCCGGTCGGGGCCGTGGTGGACGTTGAACCGCGTGCCGACCACGCGCACCAGGGCGTCGCCGGCCTGGACGGTGAACGGATGGCCGTCCTGGTGGGCGACCACGAAGAAGGCCTCGCCGCGCTCCAGCGACAGGGCGCGGGGCCGCCAGCGCGAGGCGGCCCGCAGGCGCGAGGCCGGGGCCAGGGTGACCTGGCTGCCGTCGCTCAAGGCGATCTGGCGGGTCTCGCCCGGCCGCGTGTCGTAGGCGGGGCCGGGGAGGGCGAGGACGGCCAGCGCCACGCAGGCCGCCAGCAGGGCGCCGGCGGCGGCAAGGGCCGGAACCCGCCAGGGCGAGGGGCGGCGCGCGGCGGGGCGCGCCGCGGCCGGGGCGACGCCCAGGCTCCCCAGGTCGCCCAGCATCAGGACCACGCCTTCGGCCTCTTCATAGGCGCGACGGTGCAGCGGGTCGGCGTCCAGCCAGGCGCCGAACAGCCGCGACCGCTCGGGCGGGAAGTCCTCGCCCGCCACCGCCAGGGCCCAGGCTCGGGCGGTCCGGCCGATCGGCGAGTCAGGATCGACGGCTTCGTTCACGCGACAGTCCTCGGTAATCGGCGGTTCCATGGATCAGGGCGCGCTGGCAGACGGCCAGGGCCTCCTCGACGGTCTTGCGGACCAGCGACTGCGAGACGCCGAAGCGCTCGGCGATCGCCACGAAGCTCTGGCCGTCCAGGCGGTTGGCCAGCAGGTATTGGCGGTGCCGGTCGGGCAGGCCCTGCACCACCTTCTCCAGCAGGCCCATCTGCTGCTTGGCGATCAGGCTGCGCTCCAGGTCCGGGGCCTCCTCGGCGTCGATGGCCAGCAGCGGGGCCGAGGCGTCGAGGTTCCGGCTGGCGCGGGCCAGCCCGCGGCGTTCGTCCAGCATCAGGTTGATCGCCACGCGGAACACGAAGGCCCGGGGGCTTTCCAGCCGCTCGGCGCCCTCCAGTTCGCCCAGCTTGAAGAAGGCCTGCTGGGCCACGTCCTCCGGGTCGGGCGGACCCGGCCCGAACCGCGCGCGCAGGAAGGCGCAGACGTCGCGCCATTCGCGGGCATAGGTCGCCGAATAGGACGGGCGGTCGCGCCATCGGCCTTCGACGCGGTCCGGCCCGCTGCGGTCGGGCCTGACGATTCGAAGCTTGGGCGTCTTCGCCTCGAACACCGGTGCTCCCCAGTCGCGTCGGTTCTTTTTCTTGAGGGCGCGACGATGAGGGGGAAGGGCCCCGCGATCAACCGGAAGCGAAAAAAATCGGGGCGATGCGGATTTTCTTGTGCGGATCGACACGTCGAAATCGTCGTTTCTATCGACTCTGTAAAAGGGAAAAATATTCAGCAATTTTAGTATGATACCGCTAACTTTTCCTCTTTTCTCCGCGTTCTCGCCATGTCTATCCTAATGACACCGGTGACAAAAGGCCGGACCAAAAATGGCGGCCCGCGAACCGCCAGGACGAACTGGGGAGGAAGAGTCCATGACCACCATGCATCCGCACACCCGCGCCCTGTTGCGCGATTCATCGCGCTTGGCGCTGACGGCCGCCGTCACGGCGGGCCTTTCGATGGGCCTCGCGGCGACCGCCGCCTACGCCCAGACCGCCGAGGCCCAGACCGCTCCGGCCGCCGCCGTCGAGAACACCGTCGACGAGGTCGTCGTCACCGGCTACCGCGCCTCGCTGCGCAGCGCGATGGAGACCAAGAAGACCTCGGACGTCATGCTGGACGCCATCAACGCCGAGGACATCGCCGACTTCCCGGATTCGAACCTGGCCGAGTCCCTGCAGCGCCTGCCCGGCATCTCGATCGACCGCGACAACGGCGAAGGCCGCACGATCAGCGTCCGCGGCCTGAGCGGCGACTTCAGCCGCGTGCGGATCAACAACATGGAGGCGCTGTCGACCGGCGCGGCCAACGACTCCGGCTCCAGCCCCAACCGCTCGCGGGCCTTCGATTTCAACGCCTTCGCCTCGGAGCTGTTCAGCTCGGTGCGGGTGACCAAGTCGTCGTCGGCCTCGGCGGACGAAGGCTCGCTGGGCGCGACGGTCGACCTGATCACCGGCAAGCCGTTCGACTACAAGGGCGCCGCGTTCGCGGCCTCGGCCGAGGACTCCTATTACGAGAACGGCAAGACCCACAGCCCGCGCCTGACCGCCCTGGCCTCCGACCGGTGGTTCGACGGCAAGGTCGGCATGCTGGTTTCGGGCGCCTACGCCAAGCGCAAGTCGGTGGACGACAGCTACGCCCGCGGCGGCGGCTCGTCCGACTACACCTATCGCGGCTCGACCTGGACCGGCGACGAACTGCCCGGCCGCGCCGGCTTCGCCGCCCCGACCGGCACGATCTTCCGCGCCCTGATCCCGACCACCCTGACGGGCGCGGCGCTGGACGCCTACAAGGCCAACCCGGCCAACTACTACAACCCGCTGGCCAACCCGGCCGCCTATGCCGAGATGACCGGCTCGGACCCGGTGGCCTACGCCAAGCTCTATCCGAACTGTTCGGCCGCCGCGGGCCAGCCGATCCAGACCCTCACCCCGACCTCGCCGGGCTGCAACGACTCGCTGATCCGCTTCCCGGCCTTGCCGTCGCTGACCGAAAAGGACGTCGACACCGAGCGCCTGGGCCTGACCGCCGCGTTCCAGGTCGAGATCAGCGAACGCACCAAGCTGACGGTCGACGCCCTCTACTCGCGCTTCAAGAGCGTGACCACCAACTACGGTCTCTCGCCCGTCGGCCTGAACCGCAACAACACCAACGCCAGCTACCAGTACGGCGCGAACGTGCCCACGGCGACCGCGCGGGCTGGCACCGCCATGACGGCGGCCCAGCGCCGCGCGCTCTATCCCGGCACCTGCACCTTCGCGGACGAGACCGATCTGAACCCGGGCCAGGACTGCGGCCAGTCGCTGTACGGCACGACGCCCCTGCCGGGCTACAGCTTCAGCTACTCGCCCTACAATCTCGATCCGTACGAGTACTACACCAACCCGCTGTCGCCGGGTTATGCCGGACCCGAGGCCTCGCTGCMGTTCCGCGGCGACCTGATCGGCCGTCCGTCGGTCAGGCTGCTGGACGCCGAGGTCGTCGGCCAGAACGCCGAATATCTGAAGCTGGGCAACATCGACTGGCGCTCGTACGCCGACCGCGGCGCCTACACGACCGACTTCAAGCAGGTGTCGCTCGATCTGACCCACGAGTTCAGCGACAAGTTCCGCGGCCAGTTCAGCGCCGGCCTGTCGGAGTCCAAGAACGACAACCAGGGCACCCTGGTCGAGTTCAACTACATGGACGCCCAGGAGGCCTTCATCTTCGACGAGCGCGGCGCCACGGGCATGCCGCGGTTCGACGCGGGCTTCAACGCCGCCGATCCCAAGAAGTGGGGGATCATCAAGGGCTTCTCGGCCATGCGCAATTACAAGCGCGAGACCGACAACACCTACAAGGGCGCCAAGGCCGACTTCACCTACGAGGTCGACGACAACTGGTCGGTGAAGTTCGGCGCCACCGGGCGCAAGTACGAGTTCAGCACCAACCAGTTCGAGCGCAACAGCGACCTGCTGAACCCCACCGAGAAGGAAGCCGGCGTCAGCATCGCCTCGCTGGGCCAGGTCATCGAGTTCGGCCAGGGCCTGGACGTGCCGGAAGGCACGACGACCAGCTTCTTCGCGCCCAGCCTGGAAGCCTTCGACAAGGTCTTCGGCTTCACCTGCAACTGCATCAACAAGTACGGCGACTACCGCATCACGCGGAAGCGCAACCGCTCGGCCTCGTTCGCGGTGAGCGAGAAGAACTACGCCTATTACGCCGAGTTCGACTTCAACTACGACGTCCTGGACGGGCGTCGCCTGTCGGGCAACATCGGCGTCCGCCAGACCCACACCGCCGTGGACGCCCAAGGCGAAACCACCGCCGGCCGGCCGATCTACGGCGGCAACACCTATGACGACACCCTGCCGTCGGGCAACGTGACGTTCGAGGCCTTCCACAACTTCTACATCCGCGCCGCGGCGGCCAAGGTCATGGCCCGTCCGCTGCTGGGCAACCTGTCGCCGGCCGTGACCGGCATCAGCGTCCCGGGCGACGGCTCGACGACCGGCGGCACGCTGACGGTGGGCAATCCCAAGCTGTCGCCGTTCCGCGGCGAGGCCTACGACCTGGCGGCCGAGTGGTACTTCCGCCCGGGCGGCCTGATCAGCCTGGCCTACTTCCGCAAGGACATCTCGTCGTACCCGCAGACGATCTTCTACGAAGCGCCGCTGACCGAGTTCCTCGACGCCGACGCGATCACGGCGCTGAAGGCCCAGTTCCCGGGCGCGACCGGCTCCGACGTGCTGCGCCGGGCCTATATCGACGCCAACTATCCGTTCCTGGCCCGCCAGGTCCGCGACGCGCCGGGCGGGGTCCTCCAGGGCTGGGAGTTCAACTTCCAGCAGGACCTGACCTTCCTGCCCTGGTACTTCAAGAACCTGGGCATCCAGTTCAACGCCACCAAGCTGGACACCGAGCTGACCTACATCCTGGATCCGGGAGCGGTGAACGCCACGACCGGCGTGGTCACCAAGGCGCCGACCTACGGCAAGGCGCCGTGGCTGGGCTCGTCGCCGCAGGGCATCAACTTCACGCTCTACTACGAGACCGACAAGTTCAACGCCCGCGTCTCCACGGCCTATCGCGACCAGTACTACACCAGCTATCCGCTGGCGGCGGGCAACTGCGATCCGGGCCTGCAATCCACCGGCGCGGCGTGCGACAGCCCGCTGATCAACGAGTTCAACGGCGCCAAGTCGACCATGAACGTCGACTTCTCGATGCGCTACTCGCCGATCGAGCAGGTCAGCATCACGTTCGAGGCGCTGAACATCACCAACGAGATGTCCGAACGGTTCAGCTACAACGACCCGGTCATCCAGTCCTACGGCGGCGCCGGCCCCAACTACCGGATCGGCGTCCGCTACAAGTACTGACCCCATTCGGCGCGGTCGCCCGGCGTCGAGCCGGCGCGATCGCGGCCGATCGCCAAGCCGCCTCCCGCGGTGACTTCGGCGGATGGCCGTTCTTCCCGGCCGTCCGTCACCTTTTCTCCAGTACCGAGTCCGGAGTCGACGGATGCGTTTCACGGCCCTTGTCCTCGCCGCCGGCCTGGCGGTCGGTTCCGTCTCCGGCGCCTGGGCCCAGACGCCGGTTCCGAGCCCGCCGCCGCACTTCAACGCGATCAAGATCGTGCTGGTCGGCGACTCCACGACGGCCGTCCAGGGCGGCTGGGGCCCCAGTTTCTGCGCCAAGCACGTGACCTCGTTCGCCGCCTGCATCAATCTGGCCCGGGGCGGCCGCAGCAGCGGCAACTACCGGACGGAAGGATCGTGGGCCTTGGCGATGGACGAGATCAGGTCGGGCGGGTTCAACGACACCTATGTGCTGGTCCAATTCGGCCACAACGACCAACCCGGCAAGCCGGGACGCTCGACCGACCTGGCCACCGAATTCCCGGCCAATCTGAAGGCCTATGTCGCGGACATCCGCGCGGCCGGCGGCAAGCCGGTGCTGGTCACGCCCCTGACCCGCCGCCAGTTCAAGGACGGCCTGCTGGTCGACGACCTGGCGCCCTGGGCCGAGGCGGTCCGCAAGGTCGCGGCCGAGACCGGGACGCCCCTGGTCGACCTGCACGCCGACAGTCATGCGGCCGTCCAGGCGATGGGCGCGGCCGAGGCGACGCGCTTCGCTCAGCGCCCGCCGGCGCCCCACGTGCTGGAAGCGGCCCGGACGGGCACGACCATCGCCGCCKACACCCCCGCGCCCGGAACCGTCGCGACGCCGGCTGTCGCCGCGCCCGCGCCGGCCGCCCAGAACAACGCCGCCGTCGAGCCGATGGGCCAGGCCAAGCTGTCGTTCGACTACACCCATCTGGGCGAGACAGGCGCGGACTATTTCGCGACCATGGTCACCGCCGACCTGGCCAAGGCCGTCCCGACCCTGCGCCGCTTCCTGATCCCCTAGCTTTCGCGTCACGAGGACCTCGCCKTGCGGCTGACCCGTAGAACCACCCTGGCGCTGGCCGCCGGCGCCGCCGCGACCGGCGGCCTGACCCCGGCCCGCGCCGCCGCGCCGGCCTCGCCCCTGCGGCTCTGGTACCGCCAGCCGGCCAAGGAATGGGTCGAGGCCCTGCCGATCGGCTCGGGCCGCATGGGGGCGATGGTGTTCGGCGGGGTGGCGGCCGAGCGGCTGCAGTTGAACGAGGACACCCTGTGGGCGGGCGGCCCCTACGACCCGGCCAATCCCGAGGCGCTAAAGGTCCTGCCGGAGATCCGCGCCCTGATCGACGCCGGCGACTACGCCAAGGCCACCGAGGTGGCCGACGCCCGCTTCATGGCCACGCCCAAGCGCCAGATGTCGTACCAGACCATCGGCGACCTGAAGCTGACCTTCCCGGGGCTGGACGGTCAACCGACCGACTATGTCCGAGACCTGGACCTGGACGGCGCGATCGCCACGACCCGCTTCGTGGTGGGCGGAACGACCTACACCCGCCAGGTCATCGGCAGCTATCCCGACCGGGTGATCGCCGTGCGGCTAAGCGCCGACAAGGGCAGGGCGATCTCGGTGGACCTGTCGTTCGACAGCCCGCTGAAGTCCAAGCCGGTCGCCGGCGTCGAGGGCCGCGACACCCTGGTCCTGGCCGGGTCCAACGACAGCCAGCAGGATATTCCCGCGAAGCTGACGTTCGAGTGCCGCGTCCAGGTGCTGAAGAAGGGCGGGACCCTGAGCGCCAGGGACGGGCTGTTGTCGGTCGCCGACGCCGACGAGGTGCTGCTGCTGATCGCCGCCGCCACCAGCTATCGCCGCTTCGACGACGTGGGCGGCGACCCGGTCGCGATCAACAAGGCGGTGCTGGCCAAGGCCTCGGCCAAGGGCTGGCGGACCTTGCTGGCCGCCCACCAGACCGACCACCGGGCGCTGTTCCGCCGCGTGGGCGTCGATTTCGGGACCACCACGGCGGCGCTGAACCCCACCGACGAGCGCATCAAGGTCTCGCAGAGCACCGACGACCCGGCCCTGGCGGCGCTGTACTACCAGTACGGCCGCTACCTGCTGATCGCCTGCTCGCGCCCCGGCGGCCAGGCCGCCAATCTGCAAGGCGTGTGGAACGACAAGACCTTCCCGCCGTGGGGCGGCAAGTACACGATCAACATCAACACCGAGATGAACTACTGGCCGGCTGAGCCGACCGGCCTGGCCGAGTGCGTGACGCCGCTGATTGAGCTGGTCCGCGACCTGTCTGTCACCGGCGCCCGGACCGCCAAGGTGATGTACGGCGCCCGCGGCTGGGTCGCCCACCACAACACCGACCTGTGGCGGGCCAGCGGACCGATCGACGGCGCCAAGTTCGGGGTCTGGCCGACCGGCGGGGCCTGGCTCTGCAAGCACCTGTGGGACCACTACGACTACAACCGCGACCGCGCCTACCTCGCCGACGTCTATCCGCTGATGCGCGGTTCGGCCCTGTTCTTCCTGGACGCCCTGGTGGTCGATCCCAAGTCCGGCAAGCTGGTGACCAATCCGTCGATCTCGCCGGAGAACAGCCACGGCCACGGCTCGTCCCTGGTGGCCGGCCCGACCATGGACCAGGCGATCATCCGCGACCTGTTCACCGCCTGCATCAAGTCGGCCGGCATCCTGGGGATCGACGCCGACTTCGCCGCCCAGCTGACCGCCGCCCGCGAGAAGCTGGCGCCCTACAGGATCGGCAAGGACGGCCAGCTGCAGGAGTGGCAGGAGGACTGGGATGCCGACGCCKACGACATCCACCACCGCCACGTCTCGCACCTGTACGGGGTGTTCCCCAGCGACCAGATCGCCATCGACACCACGCCGAAACTGGCCGACGCGGCCAAGGTGTCGCTGAACACCCGGGGCGACATCTCGACCGGCTGGGCCATCGCCTGGCGCCTGAACCTGTGGTCGCGCCTGGGCGACGGCGACCGGGCCCACAGGATCCTGTCGCTGCTGCTGGGCCCCGAGCGGACCTATCCCAACATGTTCGACGCCCACCCGCCGTTCCAGATCGACGGCAATTTCGGCGGGACCTCGGGCATGACCGAGATGATCCTGCAGAGCCGCAACGACCAGATCCTGCTGCTGCCGGCCCTGCCGTCGACCTGGCCGACCGGGCGCCTGACGGGCCTTCGGGCCCGGGGCGCGGTCGGGGTGGACGTGATCTGGTCGCGCGGCAAGCTGGAGACGGCGGTGCTGACCGCCGCCGCCGACGGCCGCCACCACGTGCGCTACGGCGCCGCCGCGATCGACCTCGACCTCAAGAAAGGCCAGCGCGTCCGCCTGACGGCGCGCGACGGCGTGCTGCGGAGAGCCTGAGCGTGACCACCCTCCTGAACCGGCGTCTCGCMGTGGTCTGCGGCGTCGCGGCGCTGTGCGTCGGCGGCCACGCCTGGGCCGCCACCCTGAAGGTCGGCAAGGGCGGGGCCTACACCAGCGTCCAGGCGGCGGTGGACGCCTTGCCGGACGACGGCGGGACCCTGGAGCTGGCCCCCGGCGAGTATCGCGAGAAGCTGACCATCGCCAAGCCGAACGTCCGGCTGATCGGCAAGGGCAAGCGGCCGCAGGACGTGGTGCTGGTCTGGAGCGACGGGGCGATCACCGCCGGCGGCACGTTCAAGTCGGCCTCGGTCAACGTCTCGGGCGACGGCTTCCGGGCCCGCAACCTGACCCTCCAGAACGACTACCACCTCAAGGACAGCCGCCCGTCCCAGGCCGTGGCCCTGGCCATCACCGCCGACCGCGCCGTGCTGGAAAAGGTACGCCTGCTGGGCGCCCAGGACACCCTGTACGCCGCCAGCAAGAAGACCGCCCCCAGCCGCCAGTACTTCAAGGACTGCTACATCGAGGGCCATGTCGACTTCATCTTCGGCGACGCCAAGGCCTTCTTCGACCGCTGCCACATCCACGGGATCGCCCATGAGACGGTGATGATCACCGCCCAGAGCAAGGTGCGTCCCGACCAGGACAGCGCCTATGTCTTCGACCGCTGCCGGATCACCGCCGATCCGAAGGTGGGCGAACTCTGGTTCGGCCGCGCCTGGCGGCCCTACGCCACGGTGGTCTTCATGCGCACCCGGATCGACGCCAAGCTGCAGCCGGCGGGCTGGCGCGAGTGGACGCCGGGCAAGACAGACACCTTCAGCACCGCGACCTACCGCGAGTTCGCCTCGACGGGGCAGGGGGCCAGTCCCTCGACCCGTGCGCCGCAGAGCCGCCAGCTGACCGCCGACGAGGCCAAGGCCTGGTCGCGCGACGTCTTCCTGGCCGGCGCCGACGGATGGCGTCCGTGAGCCTGGATCGCCGGAACTTCCTGGCCCTGGCGGGCGTGAGCGCCGCCGCCGGCCTGGCCCCGAACGCCGCCCTGGCCGCGACGGACCAACAGTCGATCCCCGACGACGGTTGGAAGCTGTGGATCGACCAGACMGCGTCCTGGAAGGACGACGACATCCACCTGCCGGGCCGGTTCGACCTGGCCAGCCTGCCGATCAATCCGCCCACCGGCGGCTGGGGCGCCCTGGCCTCGACGGACGCGATCACGGTGACCCTGCCGACCACGGTCGAGCAACATTTCTGGGGCAAGTTCGGCACGCGGCCCTACGGCCCGGACGAATACCGCTACGCCGAGGATGACGACGTGCCGCTCTACGGCGCCTACAAGGGCGTGTCGTGGTGGAGCCGGGCCATCGACATCCCCGCCAGCGCCAAGGGCAAGCGGGTGATGCTGAACATCCGCGGCGCGCGCCTGCGGGCCGAGGTGTTCATGAACGAGCAGCTGGTCGGCTACTCGATCATGTCGGAGTTGCCGATCGCCTGCGACCTGACCAAGGCCATGCGCCCGGGCCAGGCCAACCGCCTGGCGATCCGCATCACCAATCCCGGCGGGCGTTTCGACTGGCGCGACTCGACCACCATGATGTGGGGCAAGGCCAAGCTGTTCGCCTCGCACGGCTTCGGCGGGCTGGATCGGGGCCTGACTCTCAGCGTCCATCCCATGGGCGCGCGCATCGACGACGCCTGGGTGCTGAACACCCCCGACCCGCGCCGCGTCACCGCCTTTATGGAGGTCGCGCTGGAGAAGCCGCTGGGCGCCGGCGGGCTGGACCGGCTGAAGGCCAAGACCGCCGCGACGCTGGTCGACGACCAGGGCCGGCCGGTCGCCGCCGACGTCCGCCTGGAGGCAATGGAGCGGCTCGACGATCGTCGCCTGCAGGTCCGGTTCGCGGTCCATGCGCCCGACGCCCGGCTGTGGGACCTGGACACGCCCGTCCTCCATCGCCTGCGACTGCGGTGGACGGAAGGGAAGGGCGCCGTCGACACCCGCGAGGTCCGTTTCGGCTTCCGCTGGTTCGCGCCCGAGGGCCTGGGGACCGACGCCCTGCTGCGCCTGAACGGCCGGCGCGTGCGGCTCTATTCGGCGATCTCGTGGGGCTATTGGGGCTTCAACGGCCTGTGGCCGACGCCCGAACTGGCGCGGCGCGAGGTGACCTCGGCTAAGACCCTGGGTCTCAACACGCTCCACTTCCACCGCAACGTCGGCAAGCCCGAGGTGTTCGCGGCCATGGACGAGATGGGCCTGCTGCGGGTGATGGAGCCCGGCGGCGGTCGCCACGCCGTCGGCCGCGACCTCAAGCCCGGCGAGACCCTGTCGCCCGCCGACACCTTCAGCCGCGACTTCCTGGTCGAGAAGTGCCGGGCCATGGCGCGGGCCTTCCGCTCGCACCCGTCGCTGGTCCAGTACACCCTGCAGAACGAGATCGGCGCGAACCTGGAGAACCCCGACGTCCAGGCGGTGCTGAAGGCGATCCACGACATCGATCCCAGCCGCACCGTCATCCTCAACGACGGCTTCGTGGCGCGCGGCGCGGCCCAGGCCATGTACCTGCCCTATGACGACCGCTACTGGCGCTCGGACAAGGACGAGTGGGGCGGCTGGTGGGGCAACCACCAGGGCGCCGGCGACCAGTGGTACGACCGCTTCTACCAGGGCAAGGACGACTACATCCACCGCCAGACCGGCAAGCCGTTCATCGTCGAGTTTGGCGAGATGCAGGGCTGCGCCGTCGCCGACAACCACCCGGCCATGCTGGTCGAGATCCTGGCCAAGGGCGGCAAGAGCTACGACCTGGAGGACCACAGGGCCATCGTCGCGGCGACCAACAGCTATCTGGAGCGCTGGGGGTTCCAGAAGGCCTTTCCGACCAGCGAGGCCCTGTTCCTGTCGGTGGGCCGCAAGGCCTACGAGGCATGGCGCGAGTACCTGGAGAACATCCGCATCGGCGAGACGGTCGACGTCGCCGCGATCTCGGGTTGGGAGTCGACGGCGATCGAGAACCATTCGGGCATCGTCGACGTGCTGCGCGGCTTCAAGGCCGATCCGGGTCTTCTGAGCCAGAGCCTGCGGCCGGTGCTGGCCATCGCCAAGCCGAGGGCCCTGGCCTATGCGGTCGGCGACAGCGCCGAGCTCGACCTCTACCTGCTGAACGACAGCGGCAAGCCCGCGGCGGGCGAGATGGTGCTCAGCCTGGTCGGGCCCGACGGCGCCGTCGAGGCCCTGGGCCGCTGGCCGACGCCGGCCCAGACGCCGGATCGGTTCAGTTACCTCGTGGCCGAGAGCGTCAAGACGCCTGCCATGACCCGTCCGGGTCTGAACCGCATCCGCATCGCCCTGGGCGACATCGTCTCCGACCGCGAGATCTGGGTGACGGCCCCGGCGGCCAAGCCCGCTAAGCCGATCCGGGTCGGCGTCTCGGGCATCGCCAAGAGCCTGCGCGACCGGCTGGCGGGCGTGGCCGGACTGACGGTCGAGGACTTCAAGCCGGGCGTCCGCTACGACGGGATCATCGCCTCGGGCCTGAAGAGCGACGAGATCGTCCGCCGTCAGGTCGGCGAACAGACGGGCCTCGAGGCCCAGCCCAAGAAGGACGACAAGCCCGTGGTGGTCCTGGGCGACCTGCCGCCCGAGGTGCTGGCGGCGGTCAAGGCCGGTGCGCCGCTGCTGGCCATGGTCCAGGAGGACGGCCTGGCCGAGGGCGTCGCCAGGCAGCTGTCCGGCCTGGGCCTGTTCGACCATGCCGGCGCGGTCGGCGGCCTGCGCGCGCCCTGGATGGGCAACTGGAACTATGTGCGCGCCCACCCGACCTTCGCCGGCCTGCCGGTCGACATGGGGATGAGCGTGCTGCACCAGGTCGAAGGGCAGCCGTCCAACGGCCTGGTCGTCGACGGGGCCGGCGTCGAGGTGATCGCCGCCTACAGCCGCGACCACGACCGCAAGAACGGCGCGGCCAGCTTCATCGTCCGCAAGGACGGCATGCGGGTGCTGGTCCATCGCCTGCCCGACATGGCTGGCCCGCTGCAGCGGCGCTGGCTGGCCAACGCCGTCGACTGGCTGGTGCACGGAGCCTGACATGACCCAAGCCATGACCCGCCGCGCGATGCTGATGGGAAGCGCCCTGGCGCTTCCTGCCTTTGGCGCCCTGGCCGCGGCGACCCAGCCCCCGATGTTCGAGCGCCTGGGCTGGGCGGCCAAGACGCCCGGCGGCGACGGCGGGACCGTGATCCGGGTCACCACCCTGGCCGGCGACGGCCCGGGCTCGTTCCGCGCCGCCGTCACCGCCAAGGGTCCGCGCACCGTGGTCTTCGACGTGGCYGGGGTGATCGACCTGGGCCGCCGCAACCTCAAGGTCGTCGAGCCCTTCCTGACCATCGCCGGCGAGACCGCGCCGTCGCCGGGCGTCACCCTGATCAAGGGCGACCTGGCCATCGAGACCCACGACGTCATCGTCCGTCACCTGCGCGTGCGCGCCGGCCGCGACGGGGCGGCGGCGCGGAGCGGCTGGGAGGTGGACGGCATCACCTGCTGGAAGGCCCACGACGTGATCGTGGACCACTGCTCGATCAGCTGGGCCACCGACGAGAACCTGTCGGCCTCGGGCCCGCGCTTCACCGGCGGCGAGGACCCCAAGGGCTGGCAGGAAGGGACCTCGCACCGCATCACCTTCAGCAACAACATCGTCGCCGAGGGCCTGTCGAACGCCAGCCACGTCAAGGGCGAGCACTCCAAGGGCAGCCTGATCCACGACAACGCCACGCAGGTGCTGATCGTCGGCAACCTCTACGCCCACAACCGCGAGCGCAACCAGCTGTTCAAGGGCGGCGTCGAGGCGGTGTYGGCCAACAACCTGATCTACGACCCGGGCACGCGGGCCATGCACTACGCGCTAAACGCCGAGGAGTGCAAGGGTCACGCCTGGCGAAACGGGCGGCTGGCCCTGGTGGGCAATGTGGTCAAGGGCGGCGCCTCGACCGACCTGCGGCTGCCGTTCCTGATCGTGGAGGGGCAGGGGGACCTGGACCTCTACGCCCACGACAACCTGGCCGCCTACGCCGACGGCCGTCCGATGCCGGCCAGCCGCGTGATCCCCGCCGAGCCGTTGGCGAAGATCCGGCCGCTGGACAAGCCGCCGGTGTGGCCGGAGGGCTTCCAGGCCATCGACGCCCGCAAGGTCGAGGCCAAGGTCCTGGCCAACGCCGGCGCCCGGCCCTGGGACCGCGACGCCGTCGACCGCCGCATCGTCGCGGAGGTGCGCGCGGGGACCGGCCGTGTGATCGACGACGAGAAGGACGTCGGGGGCTATCCGATCTAGGTCGACCGCGACCCCAGGATCGCCAGCAGGCCGTCGATCGAATACGGCTTGCGCACCAGCGGGAAGCCTTGAGATCCCTGCTCGGCGATGACGTGGCTGTAGCCGCTGGTCAGCACCACCTGCAGGTCGGGCCACCGCTGCTGGATCTGCTGGGCCAGCTCGATCCCGCTCATGCCGGGCATGACCACGTCGGAGAACACCAGGTCGAAGGCGTCGCGGTTGTTGGTCAGCTGCTTGAGCGCGGCCTGGCCGTCGCCCACCCAGGTCACCGTCTGGCCCAGTTCCTTCAGCAGGCCGGCGGCGAACCGGCCGACGCCCTCGTTGTCCTCGACCAGCAGGATCTGGCGGCGGGCGACCGTGGCCAGGTCGACCAGGGCGGAATCGGGGGCGGGGCCGGTCAGGGCGCGACCGACCGCGCTGGGCAGGTAGAGGGTGAAGGTCGTGCCGAGGTCCAGCCGGCTCTCGACGTCGATCTCGCCCCGCGACTGCTTGGCGAAGCCGTAGACCTGGCTGAGGCCCAGGCCCGTGCCCTTGTCGACCGGCTTGGTGGTGAAGAACGGCTCGAAGATCTTCTTCAGCGTCTCGGGCGACATGCCCATGCCGTCGTCGGCGATGTCGACCGCGACGAAAGCGCCCAGGGCCGGGGCGTGGCCGCGCACCGCGGGGACTCCGTCGACCATCCGGGCGCCGATCCGGATCGTGCCGCCGCGCGGCATGGCGTCCCGGGCGTTGATGACCATGTTGAGGACCGCGGTGTCGAACTGGCTGGGGTCGGCCTCGACTACGTGCTCGGTCTCGGGCAGGTCGATCTCGATGGTCACCGACGAGCCGATCGTGCTGCCGATGATCCGGAGCAGACCCTGCAGGCGCGCGCAGACGTCGAAGACCTCGGGCTGCAGGGGCTGGCGGCGGGCGAAGGCCAGCAGCTGGCCGGTCAGGGTGGCGGCGCGCTCGGCGGTCTCGGCGATCGCCTCGACATAGCGGGCGCGCTTGTCCTCGGCCAGGCCGGGCCGGCGCAGGAAGTCGGCCGAGGCGCGGATCACCGTCAGCAGGTTGTTGAAGTCGTGGGCGACGCCGCCGGTCAGCCGGCCGATGGCCTCCATCTTCTGGGCCTGGACCAGGGCCTCGCGCGACTGCTCCAGCTCTTCCTCGGTCCGGCGGCGCTCGGTGATGTCGCGGGTTACCTTGGCGAAGCCCAGCAGGCGGCCGGTCTCGTCGTGGATCGGGTCGATCACCACGCTGGCCCAGAACCGCTCGCCGTCCTTGCGCACGCGCTGGGCCTCGCCCGAGAACTTGCCCTCGCGCAACGCCGTGGCCAGGGCCCTGGCCGGCGCGCCCGCCTCGCGGTCCTCGGGGGTGTAGAACAGCGAGAAGTGGCGGCCGACGATCTCGTCGGCGGCATAGCCCTTGATCGCCTGCGCCCCGGCGTTCCAGTTGGTGACCACGCCCTCCGGATCGAGCATGTAGATGGCGTAGTCGTGGACGCCCTGGACCAGGATCTGGAAGCGCCGTTCGCTGTCCCTCAGGGCCAGGTCGGCGGCGCGCCGGTCGGAGACGTCGCGGGTGATCTTGGCGTAGCCGATCAGCTCGCCGTTCTCGATGACCGGGTCGATCACCACGTGCGCCCAGAAGCCCGTGCCGTCCTTGCGTACGCGCCAGCCCTCGGCCTCGAAGCGGCCGTGCTCCGCGGCGGTCCGCAGGGCGCGCTCGGGCAGGCCCGCCGCGCGATCCTCCTCGGTGTAGAAGGTCGAGAAATGCCGGCCGATGATCTCGTCGGCGGTGTAGCCCTTGAACAGCTGGGCGCCGGTGTTCCAGGTGGCGACGTGTCCCTCGGCGTCGAGCAGGTAGATCGCGTAGTCCTTCACCGCCCCGAGCAGCAGCTGGAAGCGCTCGGCTTGGGCGAGGTCCGTCAAACKACGAGAGAGCATTAATTCAGACATACCTGGGGCGCTGTGCTGAGGTGGAACCCGACTGTTCCGACGAGGTTCCGCAAGGCGACGGTATCATCGAGCGGGCAACATCGCGCGCTTGGCCGGCGCAAGCAACCGGGCCGCGCGATCCGGCAAAATCGACGGACGAACCCACCATCGACTCGGGGGATGTCCGAGGCCGAGCTCAGGTGTCCAACGGATGTCGCGCGAGTTTCTGCCGCGCTACCACCTGAACGAGCCTGCGCCGCTACGACGCCGCCGCACCGGGGGGCCGGAGCGCGGGTAATGGAGAACGCGCAACATGGATATCCGCAAAGCGGTGGTCGCTATGTTCGGGGCGGTGCTGATGGCCCTGCCTGGACTCTCATTCGCCCAGGAGGCCACGGTCTACAAGGGCATCATCACGTCGCACACCGACAACACCCTGGGGGTCAAGATCGGCTCTGAACAACAGACCCTCACCCTGACGCCGGAGACCAAGATCACGGCCACCGCCGGCGCGGGCGTGCTGCAGCGTGAGAGCGGCTCGCCGTCGGACCTGATCCGCGGCCTGGCCATCGAGTTCAGGGGCATACCGACCGACACCGGCCTGGTCGCCCAATCGGTCACCTTCAAGAAATCCGACCTGAAGACCGCCCAGCAGATCGCGGCCGGGATCAATCAGACCGAAGAGGGCGTCGCCGCCAACAAGCAGGCGATCGCCGAGCAGGAAGAACGGCTGAACAACATCGGCAACCTGGTGGCGGCGGGCCGCACCAAGGTGTTCTTCGAGGTGGGCAGCGCCACGCTCTCGGCCCAGGGCAAGCAGGACCTGCAGGACATCGCGGCCAAGGCCAAGACGATCAAGGCCGGCTACCGCCTGGCGGTGGTGGGCCGCGCCGATCCGACCGGCAACGCCGCCGCCAACAAGCGCCTGAGCGCCCGCCGCGCGGTCGCCGTGAAGGAGTACCTGACCGAAAGCTGCGGCGTCCTGCCGGTCTACTTCGTCCCGTCGGCCGCCCTCGGCGAAAACCCCGTCGCCCAGGATCCCGACCCGCCGAAGAACGCGGCCGAAGCCCGTCGCGTCAGCGTGACGATCCTGGTCAGCAAGGCCAGCGTGCCGGCCTCCAACTGATCAGGTCACGGTGATCCGAGCCGTCGCCGGCTTCAGGCCCTGCGCCTGGGCGGTGACGGCGAGGACGTTTCCGGATCCGCCCTTGCGGGCCTGGACGATCACCTGGGCCAGGCCGTTGTAGAGACTGCGACGGTCGCCCTGTTCCGGCTCGTGGCTGTTGGCGTCGCCGTTGCCCAGGCCGATGATCCGCCCGCCCTCGATCGTGAACCGCACCGCGTCCTGCGCCGTCGGCACGGGGCGGCCCTTGGCGTCGACGGCCTCGACCCGGATCGGCGCGGCGTCGCGGCCGTCGCCCGCCAGGCTGGCGCGGTCCGGCGTCAGGCGCAGGGCCATGGGCGCGCCCGTGGTCTCGACCGCCGCCCGGGCCACGACCTTGCCGCCCGTCACGCCGATCGCCTCCAGCCGGCCCGGGGCGTAGGGGACCTGCCAGGTCACGCCCTCATAGAGGTCGTTGTTCTGGCGCGAGACCAGCTTGCCGTTCAGGCGCAGCTCCACCGCATCGCAGTTGGTGAAGGCCATCACCTTGATCGGCTGGCCCTCGCGTCCGGCCCAGTTCCAGTGCGGGACCAGGTGCAGCACCGGGCGGTCATGCACCCATTGCGACTGGTGGATGTAGAAGGCGGTCTTCTCGAAGCCGCACAGGTCCATGATCCCGAACGACGAGCTGGCCGTCGGCCAGGTGAAGGGCTGGGGTTCGCCGCGATAGTCGAAGCCCGTCCAGACGAAGGCGCCCGCCAGGAACGGCCGCTCGGCGATCGCCTTCCAGGCCGCGCGATGGGTGGCGCCCCAGGGGCGGAACTCGTCGTCATAGGCGGCCAGCAGGTTGCGCTTCATGTCGGTGGCCCACTCGCCGCGCGTCATGATCGCCGAGGTGTCTTCCGAGCTGGTCAGCGGCAGGGTGGGGTGGGCCGCGTGGAAGCGGTCGTAGTCCTTGATCTGGTAGTTGAAGCCGACCACGTCGACGGCCTGGGTGACGTTGACGGGGTTGAACATCCCGCCGCTGATCGCCGCCGTCACCGGACGGGTGTCGTCCAGGTCCTTGACGATCTTGGCCATGCGCCGGACCAGCTGGTAGCCGGCCTCGGTCCCCTGCAGCGGTTCTTCGTTGAACACCGACCACAGGATCACGCTGGGATGGTTGCGGTCGCGCCGCACCAGCCACGACAGCAGCCGCGCGTAGTCGGGACTGGCGTTGAAGATCCGGTTCTCGTCCATCACGAGGAAGCCCATCCGGTCGGCGGCGTCGAGCAGGGCCTTGGTCGGGGCGTTGTGCGAGCTGCGGATGGCGTTGCAGCCCAGTTCCTTCAGCCGCCGCAGCCGGAACTCGATGATCGAGTCGGGCAGGGCCACGCCCAGGCCCGCATGGTCCTGGTGGATGCAGACGCCCTGGATCTTCAGCGGCTTGTCGTTGAGGAAGAAACCCTTGTCGGCGTCGAAGCGCTGGGTGCGGAACCCGGCGGGCGTGACCAGCTCATCGGCGGGCTGGCCGTCGACGAGCACGCGGGTGCGGACGTGGTGGAGCGCCGGATCGTCCACAGACCACAGGCGCGGCGCCTCGACGGCCAGCTCGGCGCGCAGGACGGCGGTGTCCAGCGGCGCGACCGATCCCGAGGCCTGGGCGTGGGCGATCGCTCGGCCTTCCGGATCGAGCAGGGTGACTTCCACGGTCGCCGTCTTGGCCGTGTCGGCGATGCTGCCGAGCGTGGCCTCGACGGGCACGACCCAGCGGCCGTCCTCGCGTCTGCGCGGATGGGCGTAGACGCCGTCGGCGACCAGGTGGACGGGCGGGCGCTTGGTCAGCCAGACGTGGCGGTACAGGCCGCCGCCCTCGTACCACCAGCCTTCGATCGGGTCGGCGTCCACCCGCACGGCGATGACGTTGGGCGTGTCGCCGTAGTGGGCGATGGCGGTCAGGTCGACGGTGATGGCGCTGTAGGCGCTGTAGCTGTGGGCCACGACGTCGCCGTTGACCCAGACGGTGGCGTTCACCGCCACGCCCTCGAAGACCAGCTCCAGATGCTTGCCGCGATCGGCCGGGTCCAGGGTCAGGGTCTTGCGGTACCAGGCCACGCCCTTGGGGCGGTAGCCCTGGGCCGGGTTCTCGTCGGGATCGAAGGGGCCCTCGACGACGAAGTCGTGGGGCAGGTCCAGCCCGCGCCAGGCGCTGTCGTCGTACTTGATCGCCGCCGCGCCGCGCGCCGCCCCCGCCTTGGTGCTGTCATAGGTCGGGCTGTCGCCGCGCACCTTGGGGAAGGGGATGTCGCCGCGATGGAAGCGCCAGTCGGCGTCCAGCAGGATCGTCTCGCGGCCGCCCGGCTCCGGCGCGCTCGACGGCGGAGCGGCGGGCCGGGTCTCGCCCCGGACGGGTTTCGATTGGGCCAGGGCGGGCGAGGCCATCGCCATCGCGCCGAGCGTCAGCAGGTCCCGTCGGCGCATTCCCGTCTCCCTTTGTCGTTGTTGCTTTATTTGTACGACAATAGAGCGGGCGGAAAGGGAGAAAACTAGGGTTTCAGCGCGCCGCCGCGACCAGCGCCCGGGCGGCCCCCTGCAACAGGTCCTTCGCCTCGGACGCCGACAGGATCGGTCCGCTGACGAAGGCCCCGTTGATCAGGACCGCCAGTTGTCCGGCCAGGGCCTCGGGGCGGGCGACGCCCAGCGTCCGGGCGATGCCCAACAGCCGCTCGCGAAGCTCGGTCTTGTGCGCCGTGGCMACCAGGCGGGCGGGGTGGTCGGCCTGGGGGAACTCGGCGGCGACGTTCAGCTGCGGGCAGCCGCGATAGTGGGGCCGGGCGACCCGCTCGGCGATCCACGCCATGTGGGCGTCCAGCTCGCCCGCCGGATCGTCGGCATGCTGGTCCGCCACCTCGCCCCAGACCCGCCAGAAGTCCTCGTCCTCGCGCTTGAGGAACGCGGCGATCAGGTCGTCCTTGGTCCGGAAGTGGCGGTAGAGGCTGGTCTTGGCCACGCCGGCCGCCGCGACCACCAGGTCGACCCCGACCGCCCGGACGCCTTCCCGATAGAACAGGCCTGAAGCCGTATCGAGGATGCGTTCGCGCACCTCGCCGCCGTCGGGTTTGCCGGCGCCCGTCTTGTCTGGGGACGCCGCGCGTCCGGTTTCCTGCGTCATCGCAACACCTCTTTCCCGATGCTTAGCACGGGGTGGGTTGACGCGCTACAGACCTGTATGTAGCTGTTACGAACAGACAGGTCTGTAGCGAGTTTGGCGATGACGAGATTTGACCGTTCCAAGGGGCGTGTGGCCGTGTTCGGCGCCGCCGGGCACACGGGGCGGTTCGTGGTCGACGAGCTGCGGCGGCGGGGCCTGACGCCCGTGGCGGTGGGACGCCGCGCCGAGGCGCTGGAGGCGGCTTTCCCGGGCGGGAAGGCGGAGATTCGCGCGGCGAGCGTCGACGACCACGCCGCCCTGGACCGGGCCTTCGCGGGCGTTGCGGCGGTGATCAACTGCGCGGGACCGTTCCTGGACACCGCCGAGGCGGTGGCGTCGGCGGCGCTGCGGGCGGGGGCGCACTATCTGGACGTCTCGGCCGAGCAGCCCAGCGCCCAGGCGGTTTATGACCGGTTCGACGCGCCGTTCCGCGCCGCGGGACTGGTCGCCCTGCCGGCCATGGCCTTCTACGGCGGGTTCGCGGACCTGCTGGTCACGGCTGCCCTGGGCGACTGGGCGCAGGCCGACGAGGTCCGGATCGGCATCGGCATCGACCGCTGGTGGCCGACCGAGGGCACGCGGGTGACGGGCGCGCGCAACACCGCCCCGCGCCAGGTGATCGTCGACGGCCGGCCGGCGCCGCTGCCCAACCCCGCGCCGCGCACGGACTGGACCTTTCCCGAGCCGTTGGGGCGGCAGGCCATGGTCGGAGTCCCGTTCTCCGAGGTGGTGGTCATCGCCCGGCACCTGAAGGTCGCCAAGCTCGACACCTTCCTCAGCGAGACGGCCCTGAGGGACGTGCGGGATTCGGCGACTCCGCCGCCCGCCGCCGTCGATGACCGCGGCCTGTCGGCCCAGAGATTCGCGGTCGATGCGATCGTATCGCGCGCCGGCGAGACCCGGCGGGCGACGGCGGTCGGCCGCGACATCTACGGCTTCACCGCGCCCCTGGTCTGCGAAGCGGTCGAGCGCCTGCTGGCGGGCGGCGTCGAGGCGGCAGGGGCCGTGGCGCCCGGCCAGGTCTTCGACGCCGCCGACTATCTGCGGGCGCTGCCCCTGGACGCGTTCAGCGTGACCTGAGGGCTTAGCCCTTCTCGGACTTGGGGCAGGTCAACGCGCCCGTCTCCGGAACCTGCAGGGATGAATGGTGCACGATGATCCGCACTAGGTTCTTCTCGTCCTTCTTGAAGACCCAGGTCTTGTCGACCGTGATGAAGCAGCCCTTGTTGTCGGTGAAGGTGACCTTGCCCATGGTGTTGGCGACGCTGCCGTTGATCTGCAGGCCGACGTCTTCGACCTTCACGTCGCGCCAGTGCTTGAGCGCGAAGCCGGTGTCCTTCGGGAAGTTGGGATCGTCGCCGACGAAATAGGCCAGGGCGCCTTCCTTGGTCAGGCGGAAGGTCTGGGGGTCCTGGGTCAGGGTCGGCTTGAACAGCACCGGGCCCAGATTGTAGCCGTAGGCCGTGTCGATCACCGTGCGGGCCAGCGGCTTGGCCTTTTCGATGCCGCCGGTGTCGTAGGCCAGGGAGATGCTCACCAGGGCGTCGCCCCACGCCTTCTCGGCGGCCGCCACCTCTTCCTTGGTGATGCCTTCGCCGGGCGCGGGCCCGGGCGCGGGTTTGCTGGGGGTGCAGGCCGTCGCGGTCAGGAGGGCGGCGGCGGCGAAGGTMGAAGCGGTCAGGACGCGGCGGGTCGGAAAGATCGTCATGTCTTACCTCTGCTGTGGGACGGCGGTCCGGCATGGGCTCGAGATCCGGGACGTCTCGGTCCTCCAAGCTTGGCGCTAGAGAACGCTCGAAATCGGTGATTCACAAGACCAAAGGGCGAGCAAGCGCCGGTAGCGCTCAAAGGTTGAATTGGTCCCATGCCGCCGTGGGCTGGCTGAAGCGGGCTGGGCGGGTTAACACCGTCCGATGTCGCGAACCAAACAGAGCCCTGAATTCGAGATCGTGGTCGACGGAGAGCCCTATGTCTGGCGTCTCCATCGCCAGCCCGGCTGGTCCAGCGAGGCCGCCGAGCGGCACGGCATGGCCATCGTCGTGCGCCACCTGGAAGGCAAGCGCGAAGCCCTGGTGGAGTTCCCGCCCGGTCCCCAGCCCCGCTACGGCGCGCCGCTGCTGAAGCCGTCGCGGATCGCGCCGACGCTCATCGCCAACGCCATCGGCTCGGCCATCGCCGCGGGCTGGGACCCGCTGTCGCGCGGCAAGACGGTCGCCATCGTCGTGGACGAGACCGGCGCCTGACGCGCAAGGCGGCGCGATCCCGTTGGGGGCGTCGATCTGGCTGGGAAGGGGAAAATGGTGGATGCGACAGGGATTGAACCTGTKACCCCCTCGGTGTGAACGAGGTGCTCTCCCGCTGAGCTACGCATCCGCCGTGTGGGGAGGTCGGTGAAGACCCCGCCGCGAGAGGAGGGGGCCTATAGCCCGGCGCTTTCGGGGGCGCAAGAGGTCAAAAGCCGGATACAGGCCGAAGGCGTGTCGGAGAAGGCGTCTATCAACAGATCTCCGCCCAGGGTCTCGACCGGCGCCTCGGTGTAGCCGAACGTCACCAGCACGGTCGGGACCTTGGCGGCCTTGGCGGCCAGGGCGTCGTTGATGCTGTCGCCGACCATCACGGCGCGGGCCGGATCGCCGCCGACCGCCGCGATCGTCGCCAGCACGTGGCGCGGATCGGGCTTGGCGGCCGGGGCGCTGTCGGCGCCGACCACGGCGTCGAAATATCGAGTCAGGTCCAGGGCGTCGAGCAGGGCCACCGACAGGTGGGTCAGCTTGTTGGTGCAGACCGCCAGCTTGGCGCCGGCCGCGCGCAGGGCGACCAGGGTGTCGACCACGCCGGGGAAGGGCGCACTCTCGTGGGCGATGCGGCCCAGATAGAGGGCGATGAAGCGCTCGACCAGCTTGGGGGCCTGATCGGCGTCCAGCGGCGCGCCGGCGGCCGCGAAGCCGCGCTCCAGCAGGGCCTTGGCCCCGCGGCCGACCATCTTGCGCACGTCGTCGAACGGCAGGGGCGGCAGGCCCTCCTCGGCGAGGATGATGTTCAGCGAGGCCACCAGATCGGGCGCGGTGTCGACCAGGGTGCCGTCGAGGTCGAAGGCGATGGTCGCGCCGTTCAGGATGTCGGTCGTCAGAATGTCGTTCTGGGCATGCATGGCTCTGGCCTTT
The DNA here is from genome assembly GCF_056665975.1 of Caulobacter sp. 05T431. Taxonomy (NCBI): domain Bacteria; kingdom Pseudomonadati; phylum Pseudomonadota; class Alphaproteobacteria; order Caulobacterales; family Caulobacteraceae; genus Caulobacter; species Caulobacter sp. 05T431. Next base: position 36,801 of record NZ_JBFTKU010000030.1, read on the forward strand.
CGGCTAAACGCGCGGCTAATGCAACTTTGGTCCGTGCTTCGGGAGTCGCTTCGCCCATGACCAACCCCGTTTCTTCGCCGGCTCGCCCGAGGGCGGCCGTCATCCTGGCCGCCGGCCAGGGCACGCGGATGAAGTCGCCCACGCCCAAGGTGCTGCACCGGATCGGCGCCCGGACCCTGCTGGACCACGCCATCGACACCGCCCAGGCCCTGAACTGCGAGCGCATCGTCGTGGTGGTCGGCGCCCACAGCCCGCAGGTCGGCGAACATGCCAGGAAGCGCCTGGGCGAGGGCGCGACCGTGCTGCAGGACCCGCCCCAGGGCACCGGCCACGCCGTGCTGGCCGCCCGCGACGCCCTGGCCGACTTCGACGGCGACGTAGTGGTCACCTTCGCCGACTGCCCGCTGCTGAGCGCGCCCGTCATCCAGCCCCTGTTCGATCTGCGCGCGAAGGGCGCGGACGTGGCGGTGCTGGGCTTCGAGGCCGCCCATCCCGGCGCCTACGGCCGGCTGATCCTGGCCCCCGGCCACGTGCTGTTGCGCATCGTCGAGGCCAAGGACGCCGACGACACCGTCAAGCAGGTCAAGCACTGCAATTCCGGCGTCCTGGCCGCCGACCGCGCCCTGCTGTTCGACCTGCTGGCCAATGTCGGCAACGACAACGCCAACCAGGAATACTACCTGACCGACGTCGTCGGCCTGGCGCACGACCGCGCGCTGTCGACCCGCGCCGCCTTCGCGCCGGAGTCCGCGGTGCAGGGCGTCAACTCCCAGGCCGAGCTGGCGGCCGCGGAAGCCGTCTGGCAGGCCGCGCGACGGACGGCCTTCCTGGTCGAGGGCGTGACCATGCCGGCGCCCGAGACGGTCCACCTGAGCTGGGACACCAAACTGGCCGCGGGCGTGACGGTGGAGCCGTTCGTGGTGTTCGGCCCCGGCGTCAGCGTCGCCTCGGGCGCGGTGATCAAGGCCTTCTGCCACCTGGAGGGCGCGGCCGTGGGCGAGGGGGCCCTGATCGGTCCCTAMGCCCGCCTGCGCCCCGGGGCCGAGATCGGTGCGGACGCCCACATCGGCAACTTCGTCGAGGTCAAGAAGGTCAAGGTCGGGGCCGGCGCCAAGGCCAACCACMTGTCCTATCTGGGCGACGGTTCGATTGGCCCAAAGGCCAATATCGGGGCCGGCACGATCTTCTGTAACTACGACGGCTTCGACAAGTTCGAGACCCATGTCGGCGCGAACGCCTTCATCGGCTCCAACACCGCCCTGGTGGCGCCGGTGCGGGTGGGCGACGGGGCGATGACCGGCTCGGGCTCGGTGATCACCCAGGACGTCGAGGACGGCGCCCTGGCCCTGAGCCGCGCGCCGCAGAGCGACAAGCCGGGCTGGGCCACCAAGTTCCGGACCATGAAGGCCGCCAAGAAGGCCAAGAAGGACAGCAAATGAGCGCCGACGATCAGAAGCGGATTTCGGGCGAGGCCGCGGCCCAGCTGGTCGAGGCCGGCATGGTGGTGGGCCTGGGCACCGGCTCGACGGCGGCCTGGTTCGTCAAGGCCCTGGCCGCGCGCAAGCTGGACATCCGCGGCGTGCCGACCTCCGAAGCCACCGCCAACCTGGCCCGTGACCTGGGCATTCCGCTGACGGCCCTGGACGACGTCAAGTCCATCGACCTCACTGTGGACGGCGCCGACGAGGTCGGACCCGGCCTGTCGTTGATCAAGGGCGGCGGCGCGGCCCTGCTGCGCGAGAAGCTGGTCTGGGAAGCGTCCAAGCGCTGCGTGGTCATCGCCGACGCGGCCAAGAAGGTCGACCATCTGGGCAAGTTCCCGCTGCCGATCGAGGTCGTGCGCTTCGGCCACGTCCACACCGGCCATCGCCTGGCCGACATCGCCGCCGAGTTCGACCTGCTGCCGCCGCGCCTGCGCATGGCCGAGCGGGGCGTGGTGGTCACCGACGGCGGCAACGTGATCTACGACCTGCCGTCCGGCGTGATCGCCGAGCCGGCCGCCCTGGCGGCCGCCCTGAAGACCGTGACCGGCGTCGTCGACCACGGCCTGTTCCTGGACCTGGCCGACGAAGCGCTGCTGGGGACCGACCAAGGGGTGGTCAAGCTGGTCCCCTAGACCCATATCCGCCCTCTTTCGGGCTCATGGCCGAGCCGAGCCCGCCTCACGTGATTCCGGAGCGCCGCGATGGCTGAGTACGACTTCGACCTCTTCGTCATCGGCGCCGGCTCGGGCGGCGTGCGCGCCGCGCGCCTGGCCGCCATGAGCGGCGCCAAGGTGGCCGTGGCCGAGGAATACCGCGTGGGCGGCACCTGCGTGATCCGCGGCTGCGTGCCCAAGAAGTTCATGGTCTACGCCAGCGAGGTGAAGGCCCAGCTGAAGACGGCCAAGGGCTACGGCTGGACGATCCCCGAGGCCCGCTTCGACTGGAAGGGCTTCCTGCACGACAAGGACGTCGAGATCGCCCGGCTGTCTGGCATCTACGTCACCAACCTGCAGAAGGCCGGCGCCCACCTGCTGCACGGCCGCGCCCATATCATCGACAAGCACACCGTCGAGGTCCTGCCGAAACAGGGCAGCAAGGACGCCGGGCGCTACACGGCCCGCAAGATCCTGATCGCCACCGGCGGCCGGCCGTGGAAGCCGGACTTCCCGGGCGCGGAACTGGGCATCACCTCGGACGAGGCCTTCCACCTGCCGGAACTGCCCAAGCGGGTGATGGTGGTGGGCGGCGGCTATATCGCCGTCGAGTTCGCCAGCATCTTCAACGGCCTGGGCGTGGAAACCACGCTCTGCTACCGCGGCGCCAACATCCTGCGCGGCTTCGACGACGACGTGCGCTCGCACCTGGCCGAGGAGCTCGAGAAGCGCGGAATCAAGGTGGTGCTGGGCTGCTCGCACGAGAAGCTGGAGAAGACCGACGCCGGCCTGGTCAGCACCTTCAACAACGAGCTGACCTTCGAGACCGACGTGGTGATGTTCGCCACCGGCCGCGATCCCTATGTGGCGGGCCTGGGCCTGGAGAAGGTCGGGGTCCAGCTCAACGACCGCGGCGCGATCGTCGTCGACGAGCATTCCAAGACCAATGTCGACAACATCTGGGCGGTGGGCGACGTCACCGATCGGATCAACCTGACGCCGGTGGCGATCCGCGAGGGCGCGGCCTTCGCCCAGACCGAGTTCTACGACAACCCCACCAGCTTCGATCACGAGATGGTGGCCTCGGCGGTGTTCTCGCAGCCGCCGGTCGGCGCCGTGGGCATGAGCGAGGCCGAGGCCCGCCAGACCTTCGGCAAGGTCGACATCTACCGCGCCGTCTTCCGTCCGATGAAGGTCACCTTCTACGGCGGGCAGGATCGCTGTCTGATGAAGCTTGTGGTCAAGCAGGACGACCAGCGCATCGTCGGGGTGCACGTGGTGGGACCGGACTCGCCCGAGATCATCCAGATGGCCGCCATCGCCGTGAAGATGGGCGTGACCAAGCAGCAGTGGGATTCCACCTGCGCAGTGCACCCGACCCTGGCCGAGGAACTGGTGACGATGCGCGAGAAGTACATGCCGTCGGAGATGGGGACCGTATGATCGCCATCCCCTCGCTCGCGCCGAACCGCCCTGGGGACGCCCCGACGGACGCCTCGGCCCGACGCACGCCCTGGCTGAACGGCGTGGCGCTGTTCCTGACGGTGATGACGCCGCTGCTGGCCTATATCGCGCCGCTGGGCTTCGCGCCGTTGCTGGCCCTGACCGGCCTGCTGGTCCTGCCGGGCATTCGACTGACCCGCGCCGCCGCGCCGCCGCTGCTGATCCTGGTGGCCCTGGCCGCCTGGGCGGCGATCAGCCTGAGCTGGAGTCCGGCGGCGATCGACGTGTCCAAGCTCAAGGGCTACGGCGACCTTGAGACCCTGACGGCCATGAAGCTGTTCCTGCAGGTGGCGACCTACGGGGCGGCCGTGGTGGGGCTGCGCGGCCTGGCGGACGCCGGCGCGCGGCGCGCGGCGACGGTGCTGGCCTACGGCATGGTGGCGTTGGCCGTGGTGGCGGCGCTGGACTCGCTGAGCGGCGCGGCGATCTACCAGAAACTGCACGCCATGACCGGCGAGGCGATCCGGCCGGACCTGGCGATGGTCAAGGTCTCGCTGTCGACCTACGTCCTGGCGCTGCTGTTCTGGCCGGCGGCGCTGATCCTGTCGCGCCTCTCGCGTCGCGGCCTGATCGGCCTGCTGGTGCTGGCCACCGTGGTCACCTCCAAGATCTGCAGTTCGGACGCCTGTCTCGTGGCCCTGGGCGCGGGCGCGGCGATCTGGGCGATGGTCTATCTGGTMGGGCGCAACGGGGCCAAGGTGCTGGTCGGGCTGGTGGCGGCCCCCTTCGTGCTCGCCCCCCTGGCGGTGCTGATCGCGGTCGAGACGGGCTTCATCGCCTGGCTGCACAAGATGGTGCCGGCCTCGTGGGACATGCGCCTCAACATCTGGACCTTCGCGGCCGACCATATCCAGAACCACCCGTTCCGGGGCTGGGGGCTGGACGCCAGCCGGACCTTCGGCCCGGCCATCCCGTTGCACACCCACAACGCCCAGCTCCAGGTGTGGCTGGAGCTGGGGGCGATCGGCGCGGCGCTGGCGGGCGTGTTCTTCTGCTGGCTGGCCTACGGCGTGGTGCGGCTCAGCGAGCGGTCGCGGGCCGAGGCGGCGATGGCCGCCGGCGCCCTGGTCAGCTACCTGGTGATCGGCGGTCTCAGCTTTGGGGTCTGGCAGGAGTGGTGGCTGGCCCTGGGCGCCCTGACCGTGATCGCCTGCGGCCTGGCCCGCGCGATGGGCGAGGGGCGGGAGACCAACTTGGATGAACTTACCCCGTTGGGGTGATTTTCCTCTCTTTGTCGCAATGATTTTGCCTTTCTGGAGCGGCTGCGATAAAAGCCGCTCCCTTTTGAGAAGTTCGAGACCGTCATGACCAGCCGCTGGACCCCGTCGTCGTGGAGAGGCATGCCCGCGAAACACGTCCCGACCGACTATCCGGACGCGGGCGCGGTCGAGCGCGTGGAGCAGACCCTTCGCCAGATGCCGCCGCTGGTCTTCGCCGGTGAGGCGCGCCGCCTGAAGACCCTGCTGGGCGACGTGGCCGAGGGCCGCGCCTTCCTGCTGCAGGGCGGCGACTGCGCCGAGAGCTTCAAGGAATTCCACGCCGACAACATCCGCGACACCTTCCGCCTGATCCTGCAGATGGCGGTTGTGCTGACCTTCGCCGGCGGCAAGCCGGTGGTGAAGGTCGGCCGCATCGCCGGCCAGTTCGCCAAGCCGCGTTCGGAGCCGATCGAGACGATCGGCGACGTCACCCTGCCGTCCTACCGGGGCGACAACATCAACGGCATGGAGTTCACGGCCCAGGACCGCGTGCCCGATCCGGACCGCCTGCTGCGCGCCTACGGCCAGTCGGCCGCGACCCTGAACCTGCTGCGCGCCTTCGCCAGCGGCGGCTACGCCGACCTCTACAACATCCACCGCTGGACGCTGGGCTTCGTGGGCGACAGCCCGCAGGGCGCGCGCTATCGCGAACTGTCGGAGAAGATCTCCGAGGCCCTGACCTTCATGTCGGCGGTCGGCGTCACGCCGGAGACCCAGCCCGACCTGCGCCGCGTGGAGTTCTTCACCAGCCACGAGGCCTTGCTGCTGGGCTTCGAGGAAGCCATGACCCGCGTCGATAGCACCTCGGGCGACTGGTACGACACCAGCGCCCACCTGCTGTGGATCGGCGAGCGCACCCGCCAGTTGGACGGCGCCCACATCGAGTTCATGCGCGGCGTGAAGAACCCCATCGGCCTGAAGTGCGGTCCGACCATGGAAGGCGACGACCTGCTGCGCCTGATCGACGTGCTGAACCCGAACAACGAGCCGGGCCGCCTGACCCTGTACGGCCGTTTCGGCTCCGACAAGATCGCCGACCGCCTGCCGCGCCTGATGAGGGCCACCAAGAGCGCCGGCCGTTCGGTGGTCTGGGCCACCGACCCGATGCACGGCAACACGCTGAAGGCCTCGACCGGCTACAAGACCCGGCCGTTCGACCGCATCCTCTCGGAGGTGAAGTCGTTCGTCGAGATCGCCAACGCCGAAGGCGTCCACCCTGGCGGCGTGCACCTGGAGATGACCGGCCAGAACGTCACCGAGTGCCTGGGCGGCGCGCGGGCGGTGTCGGAAGGCGACCTGGCCGACCGCTACCACACCCATTGCGATCCGCGCCTGAACGGCGAACAGGCCCTGGAACTGGCGTTCCTGGTGGCCGAGAAGCTGAAGTCCGCCCGCGACGACCAGCGCCGTCTCGCCACCGGATAACGCCGGTCTTCGAAACGCTGGTGAAGACCCCGGCGCAGGTATAGCCTCCTTCCTCTGGAAGGAGGCTGGTCCCGTGGACAGTCCCATCATTCGCCGGCGCGCCTTGGCCGGCCTGCTGGCCATGACCGCGTCGCCGGTCCTGGCCCGTTCGCTCCCCGATCCTCCGCAGGCGGACAAGACCTCGCCGCTGGGCTATGTGCGCCGTCTGACGGTGCAGGTCCGGATCAACGACCGGGGCCCCTATCCCTTCCTGGTCGACACCGGCGCCAACGCCTCGGTGATCTCCGACGAGCTGGCGGCCCTGCTGGACCTGCCGGCCGGCGAGCCCGTCAACCTGCACGGCATAGCGGGGGCCGAGCGCGTGTCGACCGTGACCGCGGCCTCGATCGCGGTGGGCCGGCGGGTGCGCAAGGGGCTGACCCTTTCGGTCCTGCCGGGACGGTTCATCCAGGCGCCGGGCATCCTGGGGCTGGACTGGCTGGGCGCCCAGGGCCTGGTGCTCGACTTCGCCCGCGAGGAGATGCGGCTGGGTCCTGTCGCGCCGCGCACCGACGAATCGACCGTGTCGGTGCCGGTCCGGGCCACGCGCAGCGGTCTGCACCTGATCGAGGCCTCGGTGTCCGGCGCCTTGACCCTGGCCTTCCTCGACACCGGCTCGACCACCACGGTCGGCAACATGGCCCTGATGCGCCAGGCCGTGCGCCGACGCGCCGTCAGCAGCGAGTGGGCCGACATCGAGCTGCAGAGCCTGACCGGCCAGACCATGGCCGGCCGGCTGGCCGCCCTGAAGACCGTCAGCCTGGGCAAGATCAATCTGCGCAACCTGCCGGTCGTGTTCGGTCCGGTGCATACGTTCGACTATTGGGGCCTCTCGGACCGGCCGGCGATCCTGATCGGAATCGACGTGCTCAACGCCTTCGAGTCGGTGGCCCTGGATTTCATGCGCGGCCAGGTGCACTTCAGCCTGCCGTCGGCCTAGACGCGCCAACCGGCGTTCTTGGACGCCGCCATGTCTTGACCCGCCGCTCAGCGCTCTCCAATGGTTGTTTGAACGGAGTGCGTCGATGAGTTTGCCGGCCAGGTTGAAACGCGAGTTGAAGTTCCTGAAGGGACTCTCGCGCACGCTCAAACGCGTGAAATCCATCGCGCCGGAAAGCCCGAACCTGATCTGCGACGATCTCGAGGCGGCGGTCGACAAGTGGCGCGACAGCCAGGCTATCGTCTTCGAGGGCAAGTCGGTCACCTACGCCGAGCTGGACGCCATCGCCAACCGCTATGCCCACTGGGCCAAGGGGCAGGGGATCACGCGCGGCCAGACCGTGGCGCTGTTCATGCCCAACCGCCTGGAATACCTGGCGATCTGGTACGGGCTGTCGAAGGTCGGGGTGGCCACCGCCCTGATCAACAACCAGCTGACCGGCCCCGCCCTGGCCCACTGCCTGAACATCTCCCAGGCCCTGCACTGCATCGTCGATCCCGAAACCTCGCCCTGCTTCGAGCAGGTGAAGGCCTCGCTGGGCCGCCACGTCCAGCAGTGGGTGCTGGGCCCGGCCACCGGCGACCAGCGCGACCTGGCCAACGCCCTGAAGAGCTGCAGCCAGCTGCGGCCCGACCGCCTGACGGCCCGCAACGGCCTGACCGCCAAGGACACCGCGCTCTACATCTTCACCAGCGGCACGACCGGCATGCCCAAGGCCGCGCGCATCACCCACATGCGGGCCCAGCTCTATATGCGCGGCTTCGCGGGTTCGACCGACGCCCGCGCCACCGACCGCATCTACGTCACCCTGCCGCTCTACCACGCCACCGGCGGCCTCTGCGCCATGGGCGCGGCCCTGCTGAACGGCGGGGCTGTGGTGCTGCGCAAGAAGTTCTCGGTCACGGCCTTCTGGGACGACGTGGTCGCCAACAACTGCACCATGTTCGTCTATATCGGCGAGCTGTGCCGCTACCTGGCCAACCACCCCGAGACGCCCAACGAGCACGCCCATAAGATCCGCCTGATCTTCGGCAACGGCCTGCGCCCCGACGTCTGGGACGTGATGCTGGACCGCTTCAAGGTGGGCGGGGTGCTGGAGTTCTACGGCGCGACCGAGGGCAACGTCTCGCTGTTCAACTTCGACGGCCGGCGCGGGGCCATCGGCCGCGTCCCCGGCTATCTGCGCAAGAAGTTCAACATCCGCATCGTCAAGTTCGACGTCGAGACCGAGACCCCGGTGCGCGGCCCGAACGGCTGCTGCATCGAGGCCGCGCCCGGCGAGATCGGCGAGTGCATCGGCCACATCGCCAGCGACGCCCGCTCGAACTTCACTGGCTACGCCGACAAGGCCGCCACCGAGAAGAAGATCCTGCACGACGTCTTCGACAAGGGCGACGCCTGGTTCCGCACCGGCGACCTGATGCGCAGCGACAGCGACGGCTACCTCTATTTCGTCGACCGCATCGGCGACACCTTCCGCTGGAAGGGCGAGAACGTCGCCACCAGCGAGGTGTCCGAGCGCCTGTCGGCGGTGCCGGGCGTCAAGGAGGTCAACGTCTACGGCGTGCCGGTGGGCGACCTGGACGGCAAGGCGGGCATGGCCGCCCTGGTCGTGGGCCCCGAGTTCGAGATCGCGGCCCTGGCCGAATATGTCGACCGCGAGCTGCCCGTCTACGCCCGGCCGATCTTCGTGCGCCTGCAGCCCGAGATCGAGACGACGGGCACCTTCAAGTACCGCAAGATCGACCTGGTGAAGGACGGTTTCGACCCGGCCAACACCAAGGACCCGTTGTACTTCCGCGACCCCAGCAAGGGCTACATCAAGCTGACCAAGGCGGTCCACGCCAAGATCCTGGCCGGCGGCTACAAGCTCTAGGCGACCCTGGGGGCGCGGATGGTCGGATCGATGCAGCGCCAAGCCGCCCTGGCCGCCTGGGTCCGCCGCAACCTGGCGCCGGTGGCCCTGTTCGGCGCGGTGATCCCCAAGGACCCGGCTCGCCGCGTCGCCGCGAACGCCGCCTTCGGCCCGCTTCCACGCCTGAAGCTCGACGCCTACGCCCCGGCGCGGGGCGAGGGGCCGTGGCCGGTGCTGGTGTTCTTCTACGGCGGCTCGTGGGACGCGGGGAACCGGCGGGACTACGGCTGGGCCGGGCGGGCCCTGGCGGCCCAGGGTTTCCTGGCTCTGGTCCCGGACTACCGCCTGCATCCGGAGGCGGTCTATCCGGGCTTCCTGGAGGACGGCGCCCTGGCCGTGCGCTGGGCCGTCGACCACGCCCGCGCCCTGGGCGGCGACCCGGACCGCCTCGTGCTGGCCGGCCACTCGGCCGGGGCCTACAACGCCGCCATGCTGGCCCTGGACGACCGCTACCTGACGGCGGCGGGCGTCGATCCCAAGGGGGTGCGGGCCTTCGCCGGCCTGTCGGGGCCCTACGCCTTCCTGCCGCTGGACAAGCCCGTCACCCAGCGGACCTTCGGCGGCGCCGACGACCTGGCGGCCACCCAGCCCGGCGCCCACGTCCGTCCCGACAGCCCGCCGGCCTTCCTGGCGACCGGCGAGGACGACACCCTGGTCCGCCCGCGCAACACCCGCCGCCTGGCCGCCGCCCTGCGCGAGGCCGGGGTGGTCGTCGAGGAGCGCTGCTACGCCGGCCTGGCCCATGCCGGCCCGATGCTGGCCCTGTCGCGGCCGTTCAGGCGCAAGGCGCCGGTGCTGGCGGAGATGGCGGGGTTCCTGAAGGCGCGGACAGGAGAGACGCCATGACCGTGATTACCGCCGCCGAGCCGCAGCTGTTCGTCGCCGATCTGGACACGGCATGCCGGTTCTATGTCGAGGTCCTGGGGTTCGACCTGGCCTTCTCGCACGGCGACCCGCCGTTCTACGCCCAGGTCGTCCGGGGCGGGGCCCGGCTGAACTTGCGCCGGGTCGAGGGCCCGGTGTTCGACGCCGGCTTCCGCGTGCGCGAACCCGACGCCCTGTCGGCGACCCTGACGCTGGACGACCCCGAGCCGCTGTTCCGCACCTTCCAGGCGGCGGGCGCGCCGTTCCACCAAGTCTTGCGGACCGAGCCTTGGGGCGCGCGCACCTTCATCGTGCGCGACCCGGACGGCAACCTGATCCTGTTCGCCGGAACCGCCGGCTAGGAGCAGTTCCCCCCGTTCAGCTTGCGCTGATAGGCCTCGGCCAGGCTCATGTAGGGCGGCAGGAAGGTGTGCAGGACCACGGCCTTGCCGTCGGTGGTCGTGCCCGCCACCCCCGCCCGCAGCTCGAAGTGCAGGTGGATGGTGGTGGGCGTGCCGCCGAAGTCGTTGCTGACCTTGCCCAGCTTCTGGCCGGCCACCACCGTGTCGCCCTCGTGCACCGCCAGGGCCGCCATCTGCATGTGCAGGTAGCGATAGACCCGGTGCGGGGCGGCCGATGAGGTCAGGGTGACCGTGTAGCTGCCGATGTCGGTGATCACGCCCTTTTCGGCGGCCACCGCCCAGTACTGGTTCTTCTTGCAGGCGGCCGGGCGAATGTCCTGGCCCTGGTGGCCCGTGCCGCCGCCGGCGCACAGCGGATTGTCGCGCGAACGGGCCTCGCAGAAGGTGTCGTGCCAGGGCAGGCTGTAGTTGACCGCGTCGCACTGGCTGGTGCCCGCCGGACCCATGCCGCCGCCGTGGCCGTAGACCTGGGAATTGGCGAAGGCGTCGTCCTGCAGCGGCCAGCACATGTTGGGCGACCACACCGTGCGGTCCAGATAGCCGTGGCCCTGGCCGGCCGGGATCACGCCCGGGGCGTCGTGGTTGAAGGTCGCGGGCGAGGGAGCCGGCGGCGTCGGGGGCTGGGACGGCGGACCGGGCGCGGGCGGGATCGGCTCGCTGGACGGCTGCTCGGCCCCGCCGTCGGACGGCTGGTCGTCGGGCGTGGGCGGGCCGGGCTCGGGCGAGGCGGGCGTCTTGACCTCGCCGCCGGGCGGAGCGGGCGCGGGCTTGGTGGTGTCGTCGCAGGCGCCCAAGACCAGCGCCAGCACCAAAGGGGAAAGGATGAGCAGCTTGCGCATGGTCCTAGCCCCCCAGGCCGGCGGCGGCGCGGGCGGCGGCGCCCATCACCACGGCGGTGGTCTTGGCGGCCAGGCCGCGGGCGTAGTTGTCGTCGGCGCAGCGCGGGTCGGTGGGCGCATCGCACCGCACCTCGACCGTGTAGAGCACGCCGTAGCGGACGAAGCTGATCAGCTGGCCGTCCACCGTGCGCTGCGAGGTGGCGCCTTCCGGACCCATCGGGGTCACCTTCAGCGGTGTCGCGGCGGGCAGGGGGACCACGGCGGTCGTGCCTGTCAGCGACACGCCCGCGCCCGGCGCGTCGGCGGTGATCGTGTAGTAGTCGCCGAACGAATAGATCCGCGCCCCGGCCGTCAGGTCGCCGTCGGTGGGCAGCAGGATCGGCACGCGCGTCATGTCGACGGCGGCCTGGTTGAGGTTGGGCGCGGGATTGCCGCCGCCGCTCTGGCGCAGGCCGCCGATCGCGGCCTTCCAGTCGACCTGGCCGCCGCGCGGCGGGGCGCGGTTCAGGACGGCGATGCCGGGACGTATCGCCGCCGGCGCCGCCGTGGGAGCGGTGGTCGGCGCCGCGCCGGGGACCTGCGCCCCGGTCGCCGGGTCGATCCGCGTCTGGGACAGCGCCGCCCCCAACGCGCCGGCGGCCACGATCCCGCCCAGCACCAAGCCTGTCACCAGTCGCATGAGAGCCCCCTCGCATCACGCCGTTATCCGGACCATACGGCGCCCAAGCGTCGCTGTTAACCTTTGTTCGCGGCGGGCGCGTTGCGGCAGTGCGATTGAACGGGGCGCGCTTCCTGTCTATATGGCCGGGACTGATCACGGGTCATGTGTGTGGCGGCCCAAAGAATCCCATAATAAATCAAATGGATAGGGTTATTCCGCCATGCTGCTGACGATGATGAAGGCCAAGCTTCACCGGGCCACCGTCACTCAGGCCGACCTCGACTACGAAGGCTCGATCGCCATCGATCGCGACCTGCTGGACGCCTCGGGCATCCTGCCCAACGAGCAGGTCGACGTGCTGAACATCACCACCGGCGCCCGTTTCACCACCTACGCCATCGAGGCGCCGCGCGGCTCCAAGGTCATCGGCGTCAACGGCGCGGCCGCTCGCCTGGTGCAGAAGAACGACACGGTGATCGTCGTCACCTATTGCCAGATGCCGGCGGAGGAAGCCCGCAACTACGCCCCCACCGTGGTGCTGCTGGAAGACGGCAACCGCATTAAGAAGGCCGCCTGAGCATGAAGACGCCCGCCAAGACCTTTGGGGTCCTGATCGCGGCGGGGCTCCTGCTCGCCGCCTGTTCGCCCAAGCTGCCGCAGGGCGTCGACGAGCAGCGGCTGTCGGAAGCCGTCGGCCGCGCCATCGGCGGGCCCAACACCTGCGTGCTGCTGGCCAACAAGGCCGGCAAGGTGGTCTGGACCGGCGGCGGCTACATCACCTGCGCCCGCAACCTGCCCACCTGCGGCGGGACCAGCACCACGGCCCAGACCGTGCTGGAAGGCGCGGTCGGCAAGCCCGCCCGCTTCGCCAGCTGCCCCTCGGGCCCGGGCGTCAACACCGTCGGCTGGGCCATGGGCCCGGTGCCGGTCGGCGCGGGCAAGTCGGACCACGGCCTGTCGTACGTCGCCGTCATGGAAGGCGAACGCGCCCTGCCGGGCCGCGAGGTGCAGGAGCGGGTGGAAGAGGCCTTCGCCAAGGCGGGGCTCTGATCCTTTCCTTCTCCCCTTGCGGGAGAGGGTGTCGGCGATAGCCGACGGATGAGGGGTCTCTCAAAAGCAAAAGCCGCGTCCGGTCCTTCGACCGGGCGCGGCTTTGTCGTTCTTCAACCCCTCACCCGACCGCCTTCGGAGGCCACCCTCTCCCGCAAGGGGAGAGGGATCGTGAAGTGTTACTTCGCCAGCTCGTACGTCGCCGAGACGCTGACCTGCACGTTCAGCTCGCCGGCCGAGACCGGGCTGCTGTAGCCGGCCTTGTCCATGTTGGCCCGCATCATCACCGGCATGGGCGGGGCGGGGGTGTAGCCGCCGCCCTCGCCCAGATTGACCAGGCGGACGATCTTGTAGCCGGTGGCCCGGGCGTAGAGGTCGGCCTTGGCCTGCAGGGCCTTGACCGCGTCCAGCCGCGCGGCGTCCTCGGCCGCCTTGGGGTCCTGCAGGCCGAAGCTGATGCCCCCCACATTGGTGGCGCCGGCGTTGACCGTGGCGTCGACGGTCTGGCCCAGCTTGGCCAGGTCGCGCACCTGGATCGTCACCTGGTTGCTGGCCTGGTAGCCGGTCAGCTTGGGCGGCTGGTTCTCCTTGTAGACGTACTGGGGATTGACGTTGAGGTTCGAGGTCTGGATGTCGCGGTCGGCGATCCCGGCCTTCTTCAGCGCCGTCACGACCTTGGTCATCTGGGCGGCGTTGGCCGACAGGGCGCCGGCGGCGGTGGGGCCGTCGGTCTGGACGCCCAGGGTGATGGTCGCCATGTCGGGCGTGACCTTGGTCTCGCCCTGGGCCGACAGGCTCATCGTCGTGGCGCGGAAGGCGGCGTCGGCGCTGTCGGCGTGGGCGGGCATCACGGCCGCGGCGGAGGTCAGCAGGGCGCCGGCCAGGGCGATCGAGGCCGTGCGGGCGGTGAGGGCGGTCATAGTCGTCGTTCTCCATGCGGCTGCGGCGCCGCGACCCTAGCATCCCGTCCGCCGGCCGCGACAAGCGCTGCCGGCGACGGACGCCCCCAGTCCTGACAGGCTCAACCTGAACCGGACCTTTAAGCCGCGTGCAGCCCATGCTAATCGACCCGTCCTCCCGAAGGGGCCGCGCGTCGCGCCGCCCGACGGTCTTGGGGGCCTGTAGCTCAATGGTTAGAGCCGACCGCTCATAACGGTCTGGTTGGGGGTTCGAGTCCCTCCAGGCCTACCACCCTTGTTCAGAGCCTTGTGGGACTTGAAGCCCTTTATTCAAAAGGTTGTGGGCGTTGTAGGTACCCACAAAAGGCCTACAAATTGGGAAGCCGGAGATAACGAAGTGACCGGTGCATCTTGCTGGTCATTATCGGCGGCGGCACCGCCGCTGTCGTGTTCGGCCTTCGCTAAATAACTCTGACCCCTTCGGATCGCCGCTCACGAGAAAGGCCTCCGGAGTGATCCGGGAGATTTTTTCATTCACAGTATGAACGTAAATTAGCACCGGACATAATTTAATATATCCGGTGCTTTTGCAATGAGTTCTCGACAATCACAGCGAGTGCTAGGCGCACGCTAATGAGACGTGCCTTCGTATGTTCAACACTGCGTTCCGAATGCTTTGGATTGGCCATGCCTGAGCATGAACGTTGCATAAGCCCTGTCGTTAACCAACGTCAAGTTCGTTAAGAAATGACCTGTGGATAACTTCTGTATAGATGTCCCGTTGCGTTCCCATTTGGAGCAGAGATTTGACCTACGCGGTGCGATGTTGCGCTGCTAACGTCGTCAGTGCGGTTCCGTTGTCCGATGCGATGTACGGTACTGCTATGAGGTGTGATGAAAAATACTACATCGAAGGCGCGGAGATGCGAACGAATATGTAAAGGGGGTTACGGCGTCCGATACACTGCATGTCATCACTGGGTACGACCGTTACGAGTACCGCTACAGCGAACGTGCAGAACCTTTGCAAAGTGCAAACTCGGAGTGCGCGGCGAAGCGGTACCGAGTGGACCGGGCGCGCGGTCGGAAATGATCTCCGCTGAGAACGATCATAGGCCGGGCCGAGGTCTCTTGTTGGAGAGCGTGGGGATCGCTTCAGCCCATCCGGGGAGATCAGTGGAAGAGCGTGTAACACCAATGACCTTCAGAGCCCTGTGGAGGCCTCTGAAGGGTGATCTGGTCCACGAGGCCACAGAAGTTAGTTCCTGGCATCCGTGTGACACGTTTAGGGTTTGGAGGTCCCCCGAAAGATAGGGAAGCTCGTAGGGGCGTTTAAGGGTCCAGCCGGTACACAGTGCCTCGGATGTCGTTTCCGGGCTGTCACTAGTGACGTCTTGGCTTTCGCCTAAGTCGATAGGGTAGGGCGCGATCCAGCCCACTACACCCCTTGGTCCACGCCGGCGCGGCGACGCGCAGTTGCGAGGATTTCGGTCAAGCCGTTGGGGCTGACGCCGCTTTCCTCGGCCTCGTCGATCAGGCACTGCATGGCGGCGATCTTGGCGGTGCGTTCCTGGTCGCGGCGGATCAGGTCGCGGACGTAGTCGCTGGCGTTGCTGTAGCGTCCGGTTTCGGCGCGGCTTTCCACCCAATCCTTCATGGCGTCGGGCAGGGAAACGTTCATCGTAGCCATGGTTCACCTCTGCTCGAGAGAGTGGTTCTTTGGCAAAGATTGTCAATCTTTGCTGAACCAGCAAACCCCACCCGACGCTGAGTCCCCCTGGGCCACCCTCCCACAAGGGGAGGGAAGGGCGTTACGTGCTCGGCGGATAGCCAGCAGAGTTCAGCGATTTCAACGCCCTGAACTTTTTCGACCAAACTTATGCTCACCCTTCCAGACGGCCGTATCCTGATCTCACCTGAAAGCATGGGAAGGGCGTCGGCCGGCGACCGAACGGCTTTCAGGGGTGGACGAGCGGGAAGGCTTAGTCCGTCGTGTCCCACAAGGACGCCCTGGGTTGGAGTTGGAGCAGGTTCGCCTC
>NZ_JBFTKU010000031.1:0-45337 GCF_056665975.1 Caulobacter sp. 05T431
GGTCGGGGACGCGGGCGTCGCGGCGGGCGTCGCCGCGGCCGGGGCTGCGGGACGCGGGCGGGGCGCGCGACGGCGGACGGTGGCCGTGTAGGGGACCGGGGCCGAAGGCAGGGTGGCGGCCGCCGTCGAGGGCGGCGCGGCGGGGGCGGCGTCCTGGGTCTCAGCCATCGTCGCGCCGAACAGACCGCAGCCGATGATCGCCGCCGAAAGAACGGCCCTGAACGAAAGACGCAGCGTCACGAACAAGACCTCGTCGGCTCATGGAAAATAAGGGTGAGCAGACTTCTAGGGTGTTCCGGCCGGGGATCAAAGGGCCTGTGGCCCGGCTCGCCCGTCTTTCCCGTGGACGCTTGATCGCTCAGCGGCGCTTCACGACGGCGGCGGGGCTTCGCGACGCCGGGAAGGCGAACAGGGGCAGCAGCGGCCGCAGGCCGGCGCCGATCCACAGCTGGGGCTCGGAGGCCGGCTTGGCCCCGGTGTCGCGCTCGCGCCGGGCCACGCAGGCCTGCACCGCCCGGCCCAGGGCCGCGAAGTCGCGGGCGGTCGGGGCGGACGACAGGAAGCAGTCGTCGAAATAGGGGTACTCGTCGTCCTCGCTGCAGCCGAACGAGGTGCGGTCCGACCGCGCCGCCGTCAGGATCATCCGGTCGTCGCGCTGCAGCGGCTTGACGAAGACGCCCGAGAAGCAGGCCGAGACCACCACGATCGAGGGGCGCGCCGGGCAGGCGTCGTTGATCACCGCGGCCAGCAGGGTGGGCGGCAGGATGTCCTCGTCCAGCACCGCGCCCTCGGGCGCGCCGTGGCTGGTGAGGTAGAACAGGCAGCCGCCGGTGTTCTTCGCGGCCAGGGCGCTCAGGTCGGCATGGATGGCGCGCAGGTCGGTCCTGCCCGGCTTCATGGCCGGATAGCGCTGGGGGCGCACCGAGTACTGACGAATGGCGTCGGGCGAGAAGCCCAGGCCGGCCAGGGTGGCGCCGACGTCGCGACGGGCGTTGTCGAAGGCCTCGGTGGGGGCGCCGGAATGAGCGTGCCAATCGCCGGCCACGACCACCGCGGCCCAATCGGAGAACGGCGGGGCGGTCCGCGCCTGGGCGGACGCCGAAAGCGCGAAGAACGGGAGCAGCAAAGCCAGGACCAGGCTCGCGAACCGCCGCATGGCCGCGCTACTTCTTGAACTTCGCGAACGGCGTCGGGATCGCCGTCGCGCTGGCCTTGGCCAGCAGCCGGCCCTCGGGGTCGTAGAGCTCGCCCTCGAGGAAGCACACCGTCTTGCCCCACTTGACCACCCAGCCGATCCCCTTGAGCGGGCCGGGCAGGGCGGGACGCAGGAAGCTGGTCTTCATCTCCAGCGTGGGGACCACGCAGGTCATGCCCGAGGTGATCATCCCGGCCACCGACATGCACTCGTCCAGCATGGCGCAGACGAAGCCGCCCTGGACCTGGCCCATCGGGTTGCCGACCGCCTCGACCGACGGCGCGAAGGCGATCTCGACCCGGCGTTCGGCCTGGCTGACCGACAGCATGCGGAAGCCCAGGGTGCGGGCGCTGCCCGGCGGGTTCTTGGACGCGTGGAAGCGCGCGAGGATCGCCTCGTCGGTGAGCGTCTGCGGCGTCTCCGAGGCTATGTCGCTCACGCGGCTATTTCTTGCGGAACTGGTCGAGGGAGATGATCTTCGGCGCTTCCTCGCCGCCCTCGGTGGTCGCGACCACTTCGGGCTCCGGGTCCGGCTCGGGCTCCTGCGGCACGATCTCCGGGGCCTCGAACTGCAGGGCGAACTGCACCGACGGGTCGTAGAACCGGGTCACCGCCGCATAGGGGATCGACAGCCGCTTGGGCTGGCCGCCGAACTTCAGGGTGACCGAGAAGAAGGTCTCGCCCGGCGCCAGGTCCCAGTACTGGTGCTGCAGGATGATGGTCATCTCGTCGGGATACTTGCCCAGCAGGTCCTGGGGACCGGAGACGCCCGCCGCCTGGGTCTTGAAGGTGATGTAGAGGTGGTGCGGTTCGGGCAGGCCGCCGGGCGCGGCGGCCTTCTTCAACGCGGCCTTCACGACGCCGCGCAGGGCGTCCTGGGCCATCGCCTCGTACTGCATCAGGTCTTCAGGCGGATTGGTCTGGGCCATGCGGTCCATCGTAAAGCGAGAACTGGAACGAAGCGCGCAGATTAGCCTGTCGCGGGGGCGGCGAGAAGGTGGGTGCATGGAGGAAAGTGGAAGAAAGAGGGGCCCGCGCTGGCCCCCTCCGTCACGGCGCTTCGCGCCGCGCCACCTCCCCCGCTTCGCGAGGGAGGAAGTGGAGGGATTCTGTTGGCAGGCTCCCGCATCCCTTCGCAAGGAAGAGGAGGGAGCCTCGGCGATGTCGTGGAAAGTGGAGGGATTCTGTTGGCAGGCTCCCGCATCCCTTCGCAAGGAAGAGGAGGGAGCCTCGGCGATGTCGTGGAAAGTGGAGGGATTCTGTTGGCAGGCTCCCTCCGGGCCCCGCCTAAGGATCTGAACCCCTAGGACTTAAGAGGCGAGATCACCCGCACCGCATTACGCGGCGATGGCGAACTCTTCAGCGAAGTTATCGTTCGCAGTTAGTTTAGCGGCCCGATACGGTGAGCCACGCCGAGAGAAAGCATACACCTTTACACGTCTGTCGATGCTGATCGGCCCCATGCATTCCCGTGATAACTCGGGAGGTTTTGGTGGAGCCGCCGGGAATCGCACCCGGGTCCAGTCCGCTTATTACGTGCGCGTTTATCCCCATAGTCCGGGCGAACCCGGACGGACTCAATATAGAGGCTGGGGGGCATGGATGGAAGGCCGCCCGTACTTTTGGCCGTAACGGGGGTGGCGGCGGCGCTGGGCCGGGGGCGGCGGGGTCAGGCTCAGGCGGCCCTCGGTCAGGCGACCGGTCAGCTGGCCGCCGCCGTCCTCGAACAGGCGCACGTCGTCGCCGACCAGCTCGTAATGGCCTTCGAACACCAGCTCGCCGTCATGGCGCTCCTCGAACCGGCCGTCGAGGCGCAGTTCCAGGGCGACCGCCTGGTTGGCGCTGGCCCAGACGCMCGAGATGCGGCGGCCGATCAATGGGAGGCTCCGATCGCGGAAGCGGCGGTGATGAGGGCGGTGGCGGTCAGCCAGGCGGCGACGAACCACCGTGGCGCGGCCTGGGGCCGGCGGGGCGAGTAGCGTGTCATGATATCCTCGGGGGCGGACGGCCGCTGCGTCGCTCGGTCCCGAAACCCTTGGAGAAGGGGCCTCGGGAGAGGGCGGCGACGGCGGCGATGCGGGACGTCCCCACCATGACTCAGGGATCGCCGTTCGCGATAGACCGATGCTGCCCCTTGATTGCACGATCCTGCACATCACCTTTGGCAGGCGTGACGGGGCAGTTCCCCGAGCGTAGGACAACGTCCATCAGCAAAAGGAAATGTCGATGGTCGAGCAAGGCGAACTCGCCGCGCTGATTGAACGATACGCGCCTCACGACGGTGACCACACCGTCTGCGAGAAAGCCTCGCTGCACCGCTCCAGCCAGCCCACCGAGCCCAAGCACGGCGTGTTCGGCGCCGCGGTCTGCGTGGTGGCCCAGGGCCGCAAGCAGGTTCTGAGCGGCGGGTCGGTGCTGGTCTACGACCCGCTCAACTACCTGGTCGCCTCGGTGGACCTGCCGGTGATCGGCCAGGTGATCGAGGCATCGCCCGACGAGCCCTACCTATCGTTCCGCATGACCCTGGACCCGGCGGTCATCGGCGACATGCTGCTGCAGGTGGGCGGCGAACCGGCCCTGGCCCAGGACGCCGGGCCGCTGATCCAGGCCATGGCCGTCAGCCGGGTCAATCCGCCGCTGCTGGACGCGGTGATGCGGATGGTCCGCCTGGCCGAGAACCCGCGCGACGCCGCCGTCCTGGCCCCGCTGCTCGAGCGCGAGATCCTCTACCGCATGCTGCTGGGCGACCAGGGACCGCGCCTGGCCCAGATCGCCCGGGCCGACGGCCGCATGCGCCAGGTCAAGCGGGCGATCGGCTGGATCACCCAGCACTTCAACCAGCCCTTCAGCATCGAAGAGTTGGCGGCCGAGGCGCGCATGAGTCCCTCGGCCCTGCACCGCCATTTCAAGGCCGTGACCGCCCTTAGCCCGCTGCAGTACCAGAAACAGATCCGCCTGCAGGAAGCCCGCAAGCTGATCCTGGCCCAGCGGATGGACGCCGGCTCGGCCGGCCACGCGGTGGGCTATGACAGCCCCTCGCAGTTCAGCCGCGAATACGCCCGCCTGTTCGGCGCGCCGCCCCTGCGCGACGTGGCCCGCCTGCGCGCCCGGCCCGAAATCCTGCTCGACACCTAGGGCGCGACGTCGACCCTCCTGGAGGTTTTCCCCCATTTCTGGCCCGGCCGAAGAGGGACAAGCTCGCCCCGCCCGCCTTCGAAGCGGGCTGGGAGAGGAGAGGGTCAGATGTCCAAGTTCGTGGCCGAGTTCATCGGCACGTTCGCGCTGGTGCTGTTCGGCTGCGGCGCGGCGGTCCTGGGCGGCGATCATGTCGGGCAGCTGGGGATCGCCCTGGCCTTCGGCTTCGCGATCGTGGCCATGGCCTACGGGATCGGCCCGGTGTCGGGCTGCCACGTCAACCCGGCGGTCAGCCTGGCGGCCTTCGTGGCCGGACGGATGGGCGTCAAGGAGATGCTGCTCTACTGGGCCGCCCAGTTCGTCGGCGCCGTGGTCGGCGCGGCGGTGCTGCTGTTCATCGCCGGGGGGACGGCCCACGGCCTGGGCCAGAACGGCTGGGGCCCCGGCTATGGCGGAGGGTTCGGCGTCGAGGCGGCCTTCGCCTTCGAGGTGGTGATGACCGCCCTGTTCGTGATCGTCATCCTGGGCGCGACGGGGGCCGATTCCGCCCCCGGATTCGCGGGCCTGGGCATCGGCATCGCCCTGGCGGTGATCCACATCGTCGGCATCCAGGTGACCGGCGTCTCGGTCAATCCGGCCCGCAGCCTGGGACCCGCCGTCTTCGTCGGCGGCCAGGCCCTGGCGCAGCTCTGGCTGTTCTTCGTGGCCCCGGCGATCGGGGCGGTGCTGGGCGCGCTGCTCTACCGCTTCAACCTGCTGAAGGTCGGCTGAGGCGCGCCCAGTCGCTCTAGTGCGGCAGGTCGGACCAGTTGATCACGACAGAGTTCTTGGACTGACCGACCAGGGTCAGTTTCTGGCCGTGGTCGTCGCTGAACACGTCGAAGATGTAGCGGCCGCCGGGGACCTCGACGTTCCGCAGGACCTTGCCGGTCCCGTCGAAGGTGACCACGGCGAACGAGACGCGGTTGTCTGCGTAGCTGAAGATCCAGGTCTTGGTCGGCCCGTAGTAGATGACGGGGCAGGTCTTGCTGGTGGGCGCGCCGTCGACCGGCGCATTGATGCAGGCGGTCTGCAGCCCCACGGGAATCGACGGGACCTCGGCGGAGGGCACGAATTGGATCTGGGGCGTGTTCGGCACGGCCTGGGCCTGGGCGGCCGTCGCGCCCAGCGCGGCGGCGGCGCCCAGAGCGGCCAGCATGGATTTCAGGACGACGGTCTTGGCCATGGATTCCCTTCCGGAGTTATGGCCAAGTTTGATAACGGCGTTATTCGGAAATTGCAATTTTTGGGCGTGGCGTCGCGTCGTGCTCGCTAGGGCGAGTTTGGGGGCGAGGCCGGCGCCGAGGTTGGGGGCGGTGTCTCCGGCGTGTCGTCCGTCGTCACCGGCACGGCGGCCGGTTGGGGACGGCTGCCGGTTCCCGGCTTGAGCCGGCCGCCCAAGGCGATCAGCGAGTCGTAGGCCTGTTGCTGGCGCGAGAAGTCGCCGCCGCGGGCGAACATCGCGTCGAACCGGGCGTCGCGGCCCGAGGCGGCCGACAGCGCCGCGGCCAGGGCCGGGGCGATCGAGCCCACCTCGGCGTCGTCGCAGGCGCGGCGCAGGTGGCGGGCCTGGCCGGGGACCAGCAGGGTGACGTCCCACGAGACGCCCTCCAGGCATACCGGATCCACCGCGCCGCCGCCGTAGTCGACGATCACCGAACGGGGCTGGGCCCACATCGGCGCGCCGAGCAGGGCCTTCAGGGGCGGGATCTGCTGGGTGGCCAGTTCGGCGTCGATGTCGACCCGGCGGCCGATCTCCGGGGTGCAGCAGCCCAGGCCGGCGCGGGCCTGGACGAAGGCGCGGCCGTCGCGGCGCACGGTCACCCGGACCACCGCCTGGCGCACGCCGGTGGCCGGACGGGCCCAGACCTCCAGCACCAGTTCGCCGGGCTTGATCAGCTGGCTCTGCAGGGGCTGCAGGCCCCAGAGGCGGTAGAGCAGGGGATCGACGCCGTTGTCGATCGGGACCAGCTGCTCGCCCTTGCGCAGGCGGCGGCCCTGGAAGGGGTCCTGCTCGGGCGGCGGCTTGGGGATTTCCGGGGCCCACCAAACGGCGGGATCGGGCGGCGGGGCCGGGGGAGCCTGGGGCGCGGATTGCTGGCCGGCGAGGGCGAACCCCGTCAGGAGGCCGGCCAAAAGCATCGCGCCCGTCATGGCTACATCCCTTCAACACCCCGCTCGATGGAAAGCACGCCGGTGCGCGACAGTTCCACCAAGCCCAGCGGCCGCATCAGGTCCAGGAACTTGTCGATCTTCGATGAGACGCCCGAAATCTCGAACACGAAGCTCTCCAGGGTGGTGTCCACCGGCTTGGCGCGGAAGATCTCGGCGATGCGCAGGGCCTCGACGCGGTCGGCGCCCGACCCGCGCACCTTGACCAGGGCCAGCTCGCGCTCGACGCCGTTCGGATCGCGCGTCACGTCGTGCACGCGGCGGACATTGACCACCTTGTTCAGCTGGGCCTCGATCTGGTCCAGCACCTGGCGGGTGCCGCGGGTGACCACGGTGATCCGGCTGGTGTGGGCCTTGCGGTCGGTCTCGGCCACCGTGAGGCTCTCGATGTTGTAGCCGCGCGCGGCGAACAGCCCGACCACCCGATGCAGCACGCCCGGCTCGTTGTCGACCAGCAGGGCGAAGGTCGCCGTCTGCTCGACCTGTTCGTTCGGGGCCATGTCGTAGGCGGAGGCGGGGTGGAGGTCGGTGGTCATGGTGTTTCCGTCGCGGCGGTGTCGGGTTGTCTGGGCTTGAAGCCCAGGATTCGCGCGTGCGGCTCATAGAGCACGCTGAAGGCGTAGAAGGGCAAGGCTCCGGCCGATATGCGGTTGCGCGGCTGGCCCTGGCCTGGATGGATCCGCAGGGTCGAGGCCTGGTCGCGGCCGGCCTGGAAGGTCGCCGCCAGGGGCGGGCCCTGGATCGGCGCGATGGCCAGGATGGCGGTCGAACCGGCCGGCCAGGCGCGGGGCTCGACGCCCGCGCCCAGGGCGACCTCGACCACCGGCGCGCCGCTGTCCAGCAGGACTGGGCCGCAAAGCGACCGGGCGCCGTCCGCGCTGGTCAGGCAGCCCGGCACCGCGTCGTGGAAGCCGCCGTGCAGGTCGGCGAACACCGGGTCCAGCCGCACCGAGGTGAAGCCCGCGCGGTCGCCGTCGTCGGGGTTGAGGATCAATCGCCCAGGCTTCGTCGAGCCGGGAAGCGGCAGTTCGATGATCCAGCTGTCGGCGAGGGTTTCAAGGAGGTTGGGCGCGTCGGCCTGGCCCATGTTCGTCCCGATGATGGCGACATAGCCCAGCGCGCCGCGACCGCCGATCCGGTAGTCCTTGGGCGAAACGTCGCCGACGGGGCAGTCGGGCTTGGCCTTGCCGCACCTCACGGTGTCGACCAGCTGGAAGGGGAAGTCGCCGTCCGTTCGGGCTTGGCCCAGCGCGACGCGGCCTCGGACGACCGGACCGCTGAACTCGGCGCCTGAGGTGTAGCTGTAGGTCTTATTCGCCCCCGTGGGCGTGACGCCGGCGGGCGCGGCGGCCGCCAGCACGCGCAGGCCCGTCGAGCCGGTGTCGAGGAGGGCTCGCATGGGCGCGCCGTCCGCGATGGACAGCTCCACCCAATAGCGCGGCGTGCCGTCGGCGAGCCTGGATTGGCCGATCGGCGCCTCGACCCGAGGCTTGGCGGCAAGCGCCGTCGTCGTCGAGCCCAGGGCGGCGGCGAGGGCGACGGCGAGGAACAGGTTTCCGAACATGGGGCGATCCGGTCTGATGCGATATCGGATCATGCTATCGCCCCATCCGGGCAGGTTGATTTCAAGGTCTCGACGCGCCGGATCAGACCAGCCCGCCGCCCGCCGCGCCGATGACATTCCCGATGTCCTCGACGTCGCCCATGATCATCTCGTTGTGGGCCTTGCCCGAGGGGATCATCGGCAGGCAGTTCTCGTGCTTCTCGACGCGGCAGTCGAAGACCACGACCTTGTCGCTGTTGATCATCTCCAGGATCTTGCCGTCCAGCTCGGCCGGGTCGTCGCAGCGGATGCCGACGGCGCCGTAGGCCTCGGCCAGCTTCACGAAGTCGGGCAGGCTGTCGGAATAGGAGTGGCTGTAGCGCTCGCCGTGCAGCAGCTGCTGCCACTGGCGGACCATGCCCATCCATTCGTTGTTCAGGATGAAGATCTTGACCGGCAGGTCGAACTGGATCGCCGTCGACAGTTCCTGGATGCACATCTGGATCGAGGCCTCGCCGGCGATGTCGACGACCAGGCTGCCCGGATGGGCCAGCTGCACGCCCAGGGCGGCGGGCAGGCCGTAGCCCATGGTGCCCAGGCCGCCGGAGGTCATCCAGCGGTTGGGCTCCTCGAAGCGGAAGAACTGCGCGGCCCACATCTGGTGCTGGCCGACTTCCGTCGTGATGTAGGTGTCGCGGCCCTTGGTCAGCTCGTACAGGCGCTCGATGGCGTACTGCGGCTTGATGGTGGTTTCCGAGCGGCGATAGGCCAGGCACTGGCGGGCGCGCCACTGGTCGATCTGGGCCCACCACTCGGTCAGGGCGGCCTTGTTGGGCTGGTGGCCGCCGGCCTTCCAGGCGGCGATCAGGTCCTCGAGGATGCTGCCCGCGTCGCCGACGATCGGCAGGTCGACGCGGACGTTCTTGTTGATCGACGAGGCGTCGATGTCGATGTGGATCTTCTTGCTGCCCGGCGAGAAGGCGTCCAGGCGGCCGGTGACCCGATCGTCGAAGCGCGCGCCGACGCAGACCATCACGTCGCAGTCGTGCATGGCGTTGTTGGCCTCGAATGTGCCGTGCATGCCCAGCATGCCCAGCCACGCCGGATCGGCGGCCGGGAAGGCGCCCAGGCCCATCAGGGTCGAGGTGACCGGCGCGCCGGTCATGGCCGCGAACTCGCGCAGGGCGGCGCTGGCCTTGGGGCCGGCGTTGATGACGCCGCCGCCGGTGTAGAAGATCGGCCGGCGGGCCTGGGCGATCATCCTCGCCGCCTCGGCGATGCGGGTCTGGTCGCCCTTGACGCGCGGGTTGTAGGCGTGGGTCGAGGCGACCTCGGTCGGGCCGTAATATTCGCCCTTGGCGAACTGGACGTCCTTGGGGATGTCGATCAGCACCGGGCCCGGACGGCCGGTGGTGGCGATCTTGAAGGCCTCGTGGATGATCTGCGGCAGGTCGCGGACGTCTTTGACCAGGTAGTTGTGCTTGGTGCACGAGCGGGTCATGCCGACCGTGTCGGCTTCCTGGAAGGCGTCGGTGCCGATCAGGTGGGTCGGGACCTGGCCGGTGATGACGACCATCGGGATCGAGTCCATCAGGGCGTCCATGATGCCGGTGATGGCGTTGGTCGCGCCCGGGCCCGAGGTGACCAGGACCACGCCCGGCTTGCCCGAGCTGCGCGCATAGCCCTCGGCGGCGTGGGTCGCGCCCTGCTCGTGGCGGACCAGGATGTGTTGCAGGCGCGGCTCGTGGAACAGCGCGTCGTAGATCGGCAGGACCGCGCCGCCCGGATAGCCGAACAGCACCTCGACGCCCTGGTCCACGAGGCCGCGGACCACGATCTCGGCGCCGGTCATGGCGCGATCGCTGGCGGTCTGGGCGGGAGCCTGGCTCTCGATGGTTTGATGGGCGGTCATGGGACTGATCCGGGGTTGGTAAGCTTGGGTTGGGGCAGGGCGGAAAAGAAAAAAGGCCCCGAAGGACCTTTTGTGCGCGCGACCGATCTATCAGCGTGACTTCGAGGTCACGCCGTGAACGGCCGCTCCATAAGTACGATCATGGTGTTGCGCACGAGTGTTGCTCCAAATGGATGATCGGGGAATGCCATGCTCCCCGAGGGGCGTCAAGGCGCGGTTTGACGCAAGAAACGACCCGTTGCGCCCGTGCAACGCCGTTCTTTCAGGCGAGATTCAGCCCAAGGACTTCAGCAGCAGGGCAAGAGCATGCTCGGCGAACCGCCGCATGTTGGTCTCGCGGTCGTCCAGGCCCGTCTCGATGGTAAGACTGACCTCGGTCTCCGGCCCGACCACGGCCGTGCAGCTGTGGCCGGCGGCGTCGCCGTAGCGGTTGCCGTCCGGCCCGGCGGCCCCGGTTTCCGACAGGCCCCAGGTCGCCTTCAGGTTTTTGCCGGCCACCCGGGCCAGCAGCACGGCGTAGGGCTCGCTGGCCGAGCGCAGGCCGTCCATGGCCTTCTGCGGGATGTCCAGCAGGGTCAGGCGCGCCCGCGCCGTGTAGACCACCGCGCCGCCCACATAGAACTTCGACGCCCCCGGCACGGCCAGCAGGGCGGCGGAGATCAGGCCGCCGGTCGAGGACTCGGCCACGGCGACGGTCTCGCCCCGTTCGACCAGGCGGGCGCCGACGGCGGCGGCGAGGCGGGAAAGTTCGGTCATGGCTATGCTTTCGTCGTCCAGGGAACGACCCGTTCCCAATCCGGGGTCTGGTTCCGGAACCAGGTCATCTGCCGCTTGGCGTAGCGGCGGGTTTCCTGCCGCGCCGCGTCCAGCGCCTCGTCCAAAGTAGTCTCGCCGCGCAGGTGAGCCGCCAGTTCGCGATAGCCGACGGCCTTGAGGGCGGGGAGGGACGGGTCCAGGCCCCGGGCTTCCATGGCCCGCACCTCGTCCAGGGCGCCGTTCTCGACCATCAGGCCCAGGCGCGCGTCGCAGCGGTCGTAGAGCTCGGCGCGGGGMGGGTCCAGCACGACGCCGCGCCAGGTCCCTTCGGCCAGGGCCGGCTTGGTGTCGGTCTGCCAGGCGGTGAGCGACTTGCCGGTGGCCACGGCCACGGCGTGAGCGCGGACCAGGCGCTGGCGGTCCCCGATCTCGATGCGCTTCTCGGCCTCGGGGTCCAGCTCGGCCAGGATGTCGCGGAACTCCGGTTCGCCCTGGGCGGCGTAGAGCAGGGCCGAGATCTCGCGCTGGGTCTCGGGCACCGGCGGCACGTCGGCCAGGCCGTGGGTGAGGGCCCGGAAATAGAGGCCGGTGCCGCCCACCACGACGGCGGGACGGCCGCGCGCGGCGATGTCGGCCAGGACCTGCGTCGCCGCCGTCAGCCAGCGCCCCACCGACCAGCCGTCGGCCGCGTCGGCCACGCCGAAAAGGTGATGCGGCGCCTGGGCCAGCTCGTCAGGCGACGGGGCGGCCGTCAGCACCCGCAGGCCGGCGTAGATCTGCATGGAGTCGGCGTTGACGATCTCGCCGCCGCGCTCGCGCGCCAGGTCCAGCGCGAAAGCCGACTTGCCGCTGGCCGTGGGGCCTCCGATAAGGATGATGCTGTCGGCGGCCAAATCCTGAGTCCAACGTCTCGGCGATGACCGCCTGCATATCCGGGGGATGCGATCCATACCATGCTTGACTTGATCTTCGCCGCCGCCTTGGCGTCGTCCACGACGCCGACCGCCACCAAACCCGTCGCGCCGTCGCCGATCACAGCCCAGACCAAGGCCGACCAGAAGTTCGGCTGCGCCGTGCTGTTCGTCGGCGCGGACGAGGTCATCCGCAGCAATCCGGCCATCCTGGCCAAGCTGTCGGAAGGCGAGGGCGGCAAGGCCGTCGGGCCGCTGCTCAAGATGATGGGCGTCAGCGGCGAGGCCATCCTCAACACCGCGATCGCCGACGGCGCGACCCGCGGCGAGAAGCCGGCGGACGTCTATCGCCGCGGCGTGGCCAGCATGGCCAGCATGATGATCGACGCGCCGGTGACCAAGAAGGGCGACGACGCCAACGAGGAGCGCGGCATGTTGCTGTTCACCAACTGCCTGTCGCTGATGAACGAATAGGGCCCCGCCCGGGACCCAATCATGCTCTGCCGGGTTGACGCGGGCGGCTTCCTCCAATAGCCGCCCCCTCATGCTCGCGATCACCCTCGTCTCGCCCGACCCTGCCGCCCTGGCGGAGGCCGCCGCCGCCGTGCGCGCCGCGCTGGTCACCTCGTCCGAAGCCGTGCTGGGCGACGGCGCGCTGGACCTGCTGGCCGACGGGCCGCCGGTCGAGACGCACCAGGCGGTGAAGGCCGCGGTCGGCGACCTGCCGGTCGACTTCGCGGTCCAGCCGGTCGCCAATCGCCGCAAGCGCCTGCTGATCGCCGACATGGACTCGACCATCATCAACGTCGAGTGCCTGGACGAGCTGGCCGACTTCGCCGGGGTCAAGGACAAGGTCTCGGAGATCACCGAGCGCGCCATGCGCGGCGAGCTGGCCTTCGAGGGCGCCCTGCGCGAGCGGGTGGGCATGCTGACCGGCCTGTCGGTCGGCGCCCTGCAGGCCTGCTACGACGACCGGGTGAAGCTGAACCCCGGCGCGCGGACCCTGGTGCGGACCATGGCCGAGCACGGCGCCCGCTGCGCCCTGGTCTCGGGCGGCTTCACCTTCTTCACCTCGCGGGTCGCGGAAGCCGCGGGCTTCCATCTGAACCGCGCCAACACCCTGATCGAGGCCGACGGCAAGCTGACCGGAACGGTGGGCGACCCGATCCTGGGCAAGGAAGCCAAGCTGGCCGCCCTGCAGGAAGAGACGGCCGCCCTGGGCCTGACCCCGGCCGACGCCCTGGCGGTCGGCGACGGCGCCAACGACCTGGCCATGATCGAGGTTGCGGGCCTGGGCGTGGCCTACCGCGCCAAGCCGATCGTCGCCGCCCAGGCGCATGCGAAGGTCGACCACGCCGACCTGACGGCCCTGCTCTACTTCCAGGGCTACACCCAGGCGGAGTTCGTCTCGTGAGCTTCCCGCGCACCGTCCAGGCCGTCGTCTTCGACATGGACGGGCTGCTGCTGGACACCGAGACCGTCTATGAGGCGGCGATGATCGAGGCGGGCCGGGCGTTCGGCGTCGACTTCACGGCCGCGACCTACCGCTCGATGGTGGGTAAGACCAACCCCGAATGCGCCGGGATGCTGCGCGACCTCTACGGCCAGGCCTTTCCGGTCGAGGACTACTTCAAGCGCACCTGGGCCGACGTCGAGATGATCCTCGAGGCCGAGGTGCGGCTGAAGACCGGGGTGATGGAAATCCTCGACTACCTGGACGCCCTGGGTCTGCCGCGCGCCATCGCCACCTCCAACAGCCGCCAGGCGGCCGAGCGCTATCTGGGCCGGTTCGACCTGTTCAAGCGCTTCCACGCGGTGGTGGCCCACGCCGACGTCACGCGGCACAAGCCCCATCCGGACCCGTATCTGGAAGCGGCCCGTCGCCTGAACGTCCATCCGACCCTGTGCCTGGCGCTGGAGGACTCCCATCCCGGCGTCCGCGCGGCCCACGCGGCGGGCATGATGACGGTGATGGTGCCCGACATCCTCGATCCCAACGAGGAGATGCACGAGAAGTGCGTCCACGTGGCCGACAACCTGCACGTGGTGATGGACCTGCTGAAGGCCGCGGCCTAGCGGGCCCTGCGTCGGGCCTTCGGCTCGGTCGCGGGAAGGGCGGTCGCGCCGGCCTGTTCGCCCAGGAACGCCACCAGGCTGTCCAGCGCCATCGGCTTGGCGATGTGGAAGCCCTGGGCCAGGTCGCAGCCCATCATCTGCAGCATGGCCAGGGCCTCGCGGCTCTCCACGCCCTCGGCGGTGACCTTCAGGCCCAGGCTGTGGGCGAGATCGATCGTGGATTTGACCAGCAGGGCGTMCTTGGCGTCGTTCTCCAGCGACAGCACGAAGGCCTTGTCGATTTTCAGCTCGTCGGCGTTGATCTGCTTCAGATAGGCCAGGGACGACAGGCCCGAACCGTAGTCGTCGATCGACACCGGGATCCCGGCGGCGGTCAGCCTGGCCAGCACGCCCAGGGCGACGTCGGGATTGCCGATCACGGCGGTCTCGGTGATCTCGAAGCAGAACCGTGCGCCTGAAGCGGTGATCTTCTCGATGGCGCGGTCGGCGAACTCGGCGTCGTCGATCAGGCGGCCCGAGATATTGATCGAGATCGTCAGGTCGTGGCCCAGGTCGCGCAGGGCGCGCTGGTCGACGATGGCCCGGTCGATCACGCAATCGGTCAGGGCGCGGATGTGGCCGGTCTCCTCGGCCATGCCGACGAACAGGTCGGGCCGCAGCAGCCCGCGGGTCGGGTGGTCCCAGCGCACCAGGGCCTCGACGCCAGTGATCGCGCCGCTGCGCAGGTCCAGCTTGGGCTGGTGGTGCAGGAACAGGGCGCCGGTCGCGACGCCCTGCAGCATCTCGCTCATCAGCGACAGGTTGCCGGCCGGGTCGCCATAGGCCACCGGGTCGAAGATCGCGACCTTTCGGCCGCAGGCCCGGGCCTGGTCCAGGGCGATCATCGCCTGCTCGATCAGGCGCGGCGCGTCCAGGCTCCCGGCCTCGGCCGCGGCCAGGCCGTTGGTCATGTGGACGTCGACCAGTTCAGTCCCCAGGCGGACGGGCGCGGCCAGGTCGATCAGCGCCCGCTCGACGACCGGAACGATCTCGTCGGTCAGCGCTGTCAGGCGGGAGATCACGCAGAGGGTCGAGGTGGTCAGGCGGCCGACCACGGCCTCGGGGTCGATCACCTGGACGCGGGCCCCGATCTCGCGGATCAGCTGGGTGAACAGGGCGTAGCCGATGGCGCTGCGCAGGACGGTGAAGCGGTCCAGGCCCAGGGCGGCGACCACCACCTGCTGGCCGGGCGCCAGACGGGCCATGCGGGCCTCGATCTCGCGCTCCATGGCCAAGTGGTTGGGCAGGCCGGTCTCGGCGTCGCGCAAGGCCAGTTCGGTGATCCGGACCTCGCGCTCGCGGATCTCGGCGGCCATCAGGTTGAAGCTGTCGGACAGGCGGCCGATCTCGTCGCTGGAGCGGACGTCCACGTGGACGGCCTCGCCATGCCGCAACCGGCGGGCGGCGGCCTCGAGGGCGGTGATCGGCCGGGCGATGTCGCGCGACAGGGCCCAGCTGGCGGCCACGACCAGGGCCGCGCCGATCAGGCCGGCGATGATCACCGCGGCCATCAGCGGTCGATAGGGGGCCATGGCCAGGGCCATGGGATAGCGCAGGACCAGGGCGGCCGGGGTCTGGCCGTCCAGCGTCATCAGCCGCTTGACCAGCACCAGGTCGTCGCCCGTGGTGGTGCGCAGGCGGGCGGGCTCGGCGGTGGCCTGGCGCATGGCCGTGGCCACGACGGCGCCTAGGGCGCCGGTGTCGGCGGTCTTGTCGGTGGTCACCCAGGTCTCGCCGCGGCGGTCGAACACCTGGGCGTCCAGGCGGATGGCCGACAGCCGTTCCAGGGCGGTCATCTCGCGATCGTCGAGCCGCGCGCCGAACACGATCCAGCCCGTCAGGTTCGGCGACATCACGGGCGCGGAGATCAGCTGGTAGGGCGCGCCGTCGACGATGAACACGCCCTGGGCCCGCTCCTCGTGGTCGAGGGCGCTCCACAGCTTGTCGATGTCGACCTTGGCCGGATCGACGCCGACMACGTCGCCGTCGACACCGACCAGGAAGGCCAGGTCCAGGCCCATGCGCTGGCGCAGGTTGGTCACCGCCGATTCAACGGTCGGCGCGTCGCGGGTGGCCACCGCGGCCCGGAAGCCGAAGTCGCGCGCCAAGAGGTCGGCGCCGTCGCGCAGCCGCTGGGTGCGCAGGGCCCAGACGCTGTCGAACACCGTGCCGGTCGCGGTCAGCTCGCGCCGGACCTGCTGCTGGGCGTTGTTGGCGATGGTCAGGTAGACGCTCACGGCGACCAGGCTCAGGGCCAGGGCGAACAGTCCGGCGTAGAGGACGGTCAGCTTGGTCTGGAGGCGCCTGAACATGGGGTCAGCGACCGCCTGGGCGCAGTTCGATCGTCGCGGTCTCGCGCGCCGCGCCGTGGACGGCGGTGAGGGCCAGGGTCTTCTCGTTCTTGGGCGCGCGCAGATAGGGATGCCAGACCTTGGCGACCACCGGGCCGTCCGGCAGGCCGTGGATCACCGCCACGCCGTTGGCGTCGCTCTTGGCCGCATAGGCGGTGTCGACCACCTTGATGAAGCCGACCATCTGGTCGTGGATGTTGCAGCCGATCGCCGCCACCCCGACCGCGGGCAGCCGGACCGTGCGGCTCTCCTCGTGGCCGTAAAGCTTCAGCTCGAACTTGTTGCCGGCCGAGAACGAATAGACGTGGTGGCGGACCTTATCGAGATTGGGGAACGACACCTCGGCCCCCGCCGGCACGATCAGCACGAACGGCGTGAACTGGATGTTCTGCTGGGCGACGCGATAGGGCCAGTCGAACTTGATCGGTCCCTTGGTCGGCTGGCCGTTCGGATAGACGGTGACCACCGCGTCCGGGACGGGCTTGCCGTCGGCTCCGCGCACGGAAACCGCCAGGTCCGCGGCCTGCGCCGAACCCGCCAACATTGCCGTCGCGAAAAGTATCGAGGCGATCTTCATGACGCCTGCTTAGCCTTGGCGCCGTGAAGTCCCAGTTAACGGGTGTCGAGCGGCGTTCTTCGAGCAAGACCTGCGACAAATTGGCCTGCTCAAGGATCGGTAAGGTCTTACCCGGCATGGTGTTGCGGACAATCGATTGGGGACCTCATGCGATCGAGACTTATTACGACGACAGCGATCGCGGTGGTGCTGGTGTTCGGGGGCGGCGCTGCTTGTGCGGCCGAGGCCGAGCCGGGCGGCAAGCTGTTGCTGACCGGCGGGGTCAGCGCCCTTGAAGGCGGCGGGGGCGGCGGCGTGGCGACCTGGGCCCTGATCGGCGGCAACGAGACCTCGCGCGGCGTGGGCGGCTCGGTCCACGCCACCTACGTCAACGTGCCCGACTACGAATTGCGCTCGGCGGGGGTGACGGTGGGCCTGTTCGATCGGGTCGAGCTGTCCCTGGCCCGCCAGGACTTCGACACCGGGGCCACCGGCGCCAAGCTGGGGCTGGGCGAGGGGTTCACCTTCAAGCAGACCGTCGCGGGCGTGAAGGTCCGGCTGCTGGGCGATGCGGTCTACGATCAGGACAGCTGGCTGCCCCAGGTGGCGGTGGGCGCCCAGTTCAAGCAGAACAATCAGCCGGCCATCGTCCGCGCCGTCGGCGCCCAGGACGACACCGGGATCGACTACTACGCGGCGGCGACCAAGGTGCTGCTGGACAGGAGCCTGGTCGTCAGCGGCGCGGTGCGGCTGACCAAGGCCAACCAGACCGGCCTGCTGGGCTTCGGCGGCGACAAGCACGACGGCTACGGCGCGCAGTTCGAGGGCTCGGCCGGCTGGCTGGTCTCCAAGCGCCTGCTGGTCGGGGCCGAGTACCGGACCAAGCCCGACAACCTGGGCTTCGCCAAGGAGGACGACTGGGCCGACGTCTTCGTGGCCTACGCGTTCAACAAGACCCTGTCGGTGACGGCGGCCTATGCGGACCTCGGCGACATCGCCACCTTCAGGAACCAGCGGGGCCTCTATGTCTCGCTGCAGGCCGGCTTCTAGGGAAAGACACGACCATGCGCCTCGTCCTGGCCGTCACGGCCCTTTCCCTGACCTTCGCGGGCGCCGCCTTCGCCCAGCAGCCGGTCCCGCCCGGCGAGCAGCCGGTCGATCCCTACGTCCAGTCCAACGCCAACGCCGGCGCGACGCCGATGAAGGACAAGGCCGTGCTGGAGGCCTTCCACGGCAAGGCGGGGATCGCGCGGATCACCAGCGACCTGGTCGACCGCAACATCGCCGACCCGCGCATCAAGGACATCTTCGCGACCGCCGACGTCGTCCGGCTGAAGCGGACGCTGTCGGAGCAGTTCTGCTACATCCTGGCCGGCCCCGCTTCCGACGGCGGCTGCGACTATAGCGGCAAGGACATGAGCGCCACCCACAAGGACCAGGGGATCACGCCGCGCGACTTCAACGTCCTGGTCGAGAACCTGCAGAAGGCGATGGACAAGGAAGGCGTGCCCTTCGCAGCCCAGAACAAGCTGCTGGCCAAGCTGGCCCCGATGAACCGCCAGGTGATCGAACGGCGCTGACTTACCCCGCCGGGCCCTTCTCGAAGTACTTGAAGAACGCGCTGTCGGGCGACAGCACCAGGGTGGTGTCGCCCTGGCCCAGCGCCTTTTCGTAGGCCGACATCKAGCGGTAGAAGGCGGCGAAGCCCGGGTCGCGGCCGAAGCTTTCGGCGAACAGCTGGGCGCGCTGGGCGTCGGCGTCGCCGCGGATCTTCTCGGCTTCCTCATAGGCGGTGGCGACGATCTCGCGGCGCTTCTGCTCGCCGATGGCCCGAAGCTCGGCGGCCTCCTGCTTGCGGGCCGTCTGCATGCGCTCGAACACCGCCTGCTCGTTGGTGGGCGGCAGGTCGGCGCGCTTGATGCGCACGTCGATGATCTGGACGCCCAGGTTCGAGGCGGCCACCTGGCGGGCGACGCGGGCGCGGATCGCGGCCATCACCTGGGCGCGCTTGCCGGCGATCACTTCTTCCGAGGTCGAGCGGCCGATCTCCTCGCGCAGGGCGGCGTTGACGATGCGGTCCAGACGGTCGGCGGCGACGGTCTCCTGGCCCAGGGCGCGGTAGAACTGGCGCGGATCGGTGATGCGGTAGCGGACGAAGGCGTCGACCACCAGGCGCTCCTGGTCGGCGGCGGTGACCTCCTCCGGCTGGGCGTTCTTCATCTCGATGTTGCGCTTGTCGAACCGGATGACGGTGTCGAACGGGCTCTTCACGTGCAGGCCGGGCTCGCGCACCGTGCGCACCGGGTCGCCCAGGCGGACGATCAGGGCCTGCTGGCGCTGGTCCACCTTGAACAGGGTGAAGTTGGCCAGGATCAGCAGGAACAGGGCGCCGACGCCGGTGGCGACGACGGGACCGTTGAGGCGGTTCATCGGGCCGCTCCTTCGCTGGCGGACGCGGTCGGAACCTTGGGGCGGAACGCGTCGGGCGGCAGGATCACCGGGGCGGTGGCGCCCTTGTTGTCGATGATCACCTTGTTGGACCGCTCCAGCACCCGCTGCATGGTCTCGATGTAGAGCCGCTCGCGGGTGACGGCGGGGGCCAGCTTGTACTGGGCGTAGACCTGGTTGAAGCGGTCGGCGTCGCCGGCGGCCTCGCGCACGACCTGTTCGCGATAGCCCAGGGCCGCCTGCTTGATCTGGGCGGCTTCGCCTCGGGCGTTGTTGGCGGCGGATTCGGCGTTCTGGGCGGCGCGCTGCACGTCGCGATAGGCCTCCAGCACCGGACCCGGCGTGGTGGCGGCCTGGATGTTGACGCTCTGGATCGACACCCCGACGTCGTAGCGGTCGAGGATGCGTTGCATCAGCGCCTCGGTCTGGTCCTGCACCTGGCCGCGGCCGGTGGTCAGGATCGGGGTGAGGGCGGTGCGGCCGATCACCTCGCGCATGGCGCTCTCGGCCACGTCCTTGATCACGGTGTCGGGCTCTCGGACGTTGAAGACGTATTTGGGCGCGTCCGAGACCTTCCATTGCACCGTGAAGCTCAGGTCGACGATGTTCTCGTCGCCGGTCAGCATCAGGCGCTCGTCCGACACCGGCTGGCTGACCGTGCCGCCGATGTCCAGGGTCTGGATCGAGGTGAAGGGCACCAGCTCGGCGTGCTCGATCGGCCAGGGCAGGTGGTAACGCAGGCCCGGCTGGGCGGTGCGGCTGTAGGCGCCGAAGGTGCTGACCACCGCCTGCTCCTTGGGCTGGACCACGTAGCAGCCCGAAATCCCCCACAGCACCGCCAGTCCGGCGGCCGAGGCGAGGATGGCCCGGCCGCGGCTGGGACCGCCGAAGGTCTGGCGCATCCGGTCGGACAGGCGCTCGATCAGGGCGTTGAAGTCGACGGGCGGCGGCGGCTCGCCGGGGCCCCTGGGGCCGCTGGAGCGCGGTTCCTCGCCTCTGTTCCTGTCCGAGTCCTTCTTGCCGTCGTTCGGCGGCGGAGAACCCCAGGGTCCGGGGCCGGCGTTGTCGTTCCAGGGCATGGGCGGTCAGGTCTTCCCGTCGCAGCGATTGGCGGGGTTGTAAAACCACCCCCGCACGCGGATATGAAAGCCCCCGCAGAACAAGGCAAGACAATCCCGTGACCGCAGCTTCCCCCGCCACCCTCGACGACGCCCGCGCGGCGCTGGACCTGGTCGTCGATCCGGTCTCCGGCGAAGGCCTGGTCGCGGCCGGCTTGGTGCAGGGCCTGGTCGTGCGCGGCGGACGCGCCGGCTTCATGCTGGAGGTCCCGGCGTCGCAGGCGGCGACCTACGCCCCGGTCCGCGAGACGGCCGAGAAGGTGCTGGCCGGCCTGTCGGGGATCGACGTCGCCCAGGTGGTCCTGACCGCCCAGGCGGCCGAGGGCGCGACCCGCGTGCGCAAGGGCGCCAAGGTCTCGGAAGACGGCCAGGCCAAGCTGGTCCCGCCGCCGGAGGCCGAGAAGCCGGCCCATGTGAAGCACGTGATCGCCGTGGCCTCGGGCAAGGGCGGGGTGGGCAAGTCCACCGTCGCCACCAACCTGGCCTGCGCCTTCGCCGCCCAGGGCCTGCGGGTGGGCCTGCTGGACGCCGATGTCTACGGCCCCTCGGCGCCGCGCATGATGGGCGTCGACGGCGAGCCCAGCTTCGAGGACGGCAAGCTGCAGCCGCTGGAGGCCCACGGCATCAAGCTGATGTCGATCGGCTTCCTGGTCGACGAGGGCAAGGCGATGATCTGGCGCGGCCCGATGGCCTCGTCTGCCGTGCGCCAGATGATCCACGACGTGGCCTGGGGCTCGGAGGCCGCGCCGCTGGACGTGCTGGTCGTCGACCTGCCGCCGGGCACCGGCGACATCCAGCTGACCCTGGTGCAGAAGCTGCGGATCGACGGGGCGGTGCTGGTCACCACGCCGCAGGAGATCGCCCTGATCGACGCCCGGCGCGCGGCGGCGATGTTCGGCAAGACCGCCACCCCGATCCTGGGTCTGATTGAGAACATGGCCTTCTTCGCCGACCCGGCCACCGGCGCCCCGATCCCGATCTTCGGGGCCGGCGGAGGGGTGGCGGAGGCCAAGACCCTGGGCGTGCCGGTCCTGGCCCAGGTGCCGATCGAGATCGCCGTCCGCGAGGCGGGCGACGCCGGGACGCCCGTGGTGCTGCGCGCGCCGGATAGTGCGGCGGCGAAGGCGTTTGGCGAAGCGGCTAAGACCCTTTGGACCAATATCAAATAAGTCCGCTCATCCCGGCGAATGCCGGGACCCAGATGGAATGGCTTTGAGGCTGACGCCAAAGGCGCTGAGCTTTTCCAACCCACTACACCGCTATGGGATCTGGGTCCCGGCATTCGCCGGGATGAGCGGAGTCTGATCTGGAAAGAAAAAGGCCGCCCGGGTCACCCCGGACGGCCTCGTTTTCTTCAGCTCACGTCGAAGCCTAGAAGCTCCAGCGCAGGCCCGTCGACAGGACCACGGCCGAGCCGCCGACGTCGCCCTTGAGGTTCAGGGCCGTCGCCGCCGCGGTGCCGGCGTAGATCGTCTCGGTGCGGTTGATCGTGGTGTCGTCGAAGTTGATGTACGACACGGCCGCGTCCCACGAGATGCTGTCGGTGGCCTTCCAGGTGCTGCCGAAGGCGTACAGCATGCGGTCGCCATCCGGCACGCGGGCGGTGCGGCCGACGTCCGGGGTCGGGGTCGGGTCGAACTGCACGCCGCCGCGCAGGGTCAGCTTGTCGTTGACCACGTAGTCCACGCCGACGGCGTAGGTCGTGGTGTCCTTGTAGTTCTGCTCGCTGATCTGGGTGCGACCGGCGTACTGGATGACGATCTGGTCGAACTCGCCCCAGCCGATGCGCGAGACCGAGGCGTTCAGCGTGGTCTTGTCGTTGACCTGCCAGCGGGCGCCCAGGTTGGCCATCCACGGGGTGGTGATGTTGGCCACGCCGTCGGTGCTGACGTTGTTGGGGGCCAGCGGGCCGAGCAGGCCCGAGACGACGACCTTGCCGTCCAGGTCATGCTTGATCTTCGAGCGGTACGACGCGCCGATCGTCAGGGTCGGCGTGGCGTGGAACTGGGCGCCGACGTTCCAGCCGTAGTCCCAGTTGCCTTCGCCCTTCAGCGAGGACGAGCCGTCGGGCAGCAGGGGCGACAGGTTCGGCAGGGCCGAGCTGAGTTCGGCGTCGGTGTACTGGGCCGAAACGCCCACGCCCAGGTCGAGCATGTCGTTGACGCGGTAGGCCACCACGCCGTTGACGTCGATGGTCGTCAGGTTCGACTTCAGGGCGTCGTACCGGGTCCAGCTGTTGCTGTTGTAGTCGGTGGTGAAGTTGTAGGGCGCGGCGACCGAGAGGCCCAGGGCCAGCTTGTCGTTGACGCGGAAGGCGCCGGCGAAGTTGGGCACGACGCCGTTGTTGATCGGGCCGCCGGCGATGCGGTCGCCGCCGACCGGGGTGGTCAGGCCGGCCGGGGGAATCGGACGGGTCAGGGTCGAGCCGCGGTCGTTGACCTGGGAGTCGACCTGCACCAGGTGCACGCCGCCGTAGATTTCGTTCTTGTCGAGGCCGGCGATCGAGGCGGGGTTCCACCACAGGCTGGCGGCGCCGCGGTCGGCCACTTCGCCCGAATAGGCGCGGCCGGCGCCGCGGACGGATTGTTCTTGCAGATAGAACGCCGCGGCCGAGGCCTGCGAAGCGGCCACCAGGGCGGCGAGCGCCACGCCGGCGGCGAGGGAGGTACGCGAAATAGACATGAGAGACGACCTTCTGGGGAGGAAGCTCCGGCGCCTTTGATGGCGCCGGTTGCCGTCGCTCTAACGCATTAAGTCAAAAAACGTTGCTTTTTATTCGCAGAACGGTGAATTTTGTACAACGCGTCAAAGAACATCAAGCGTTGAGGTAGTTCTATATTTCGATGTTCTGTCAGTAATGCTTGAAGTTGCCTAAAAGCGAGGCGAACAAGCTGACGTAAGGGAAGTCTAGGTCAGCTCTGTTCGCGCCGCAATCAGTATCGCAAAGCGTGAGGCCTAGCCGCCCGCCAATTTTCGGAAGAACTTGGCGCCCTGTTCGCCGCCGTTGAAATAGGCCTTCTGGTCGGGCTCGGCGGTGATCTTGTCCCAGTTGTCGCGGACTTCCTCGGCCGACAGGCCGCCTTCGCCCAGATAGACGCCTTCCGTCTCATAGATGCGCGACAGGGCGAAGGCGCCCGCGCCGGCGGTCAGGATCGCGCCGGTCGGGGCGTCTTCCGAGACGAGGTAGACCACGCCGGGGGTGACGTATTCCGGCTTCAGCTTCTCCAGCACTTCCGGCGGCATCAGGCCTTCGGTCATGCGGGTGGCGGCCACCGGGCTGATGGCGTTGATCTTGACGTTGTTCTTGGCGCCTTCGAGCTTCAGCGTGTTCATCAGGCCCAGCACCGCCATCTTGGCCGCGCCGTAGTTGGACTGGCCGAAGTTGCCGTACATGCCCGAGGACGAGGTGGTGACGACGATGCGGCCGTAGTTCTGGGCCTTCATGATGTCCCAGACCGCCTTGATCGGCTTGAACGTGCCGAAGACGTGGACCTGCATGACCAGCTCGAAGTCGGCCAGCTCCATCTTGGTCAGGGTCTTGTCGCGCAGGATGCCGGCGTTGGCGATCAGGATGTCGATCCGGCCCCACTTGTCCATCGTGGTCTTGACCAGGTCGGCGACGCCGGCGTCGTCGGTCACCGAGGCGCCGTGGGCGATGGCTTCGCCGCCCAGGGCTTCGATCTCGGCCACGACCGCCTTGGCCGCTTCGGACGAGCCGCCCGAGCCGTCGACGCTGCCGCCCAGGTCGTTGACCACCACCTTGGCCCCGCGCCGCGCCAGCTCCAGCGCATGCTGCCGGCCCAGGCCGCCGCCGGCCCCCGTGACGATCGCCACCTGACCGTCGAACCGGATATCGTCCGCCATGCTCGTATCTCCCTCAAACGCGTGTTTGGTTTGGCGCGTTTGTGCGGCGCGGGAGAGGGGGCGTCAAGATGGAGCCTCTTCCCCCTCCGGGGGAGGAGGTCGCGCAGCAACCGGAGGGGGCAAGGGCTAGGTGCGGAGCGGGCGAACACTTGCCCCCTCCGCGCCTGCGGCGCTCCTCCCCCAGAGGGGGAAGAGGACGCGGACTAAGCCTTCTTCTTCTCGCCCCCGGCCACCGGCGGCTTGGGCTGGTCGCGCTTCACGCCCGCCTTCTGGCCGGGCTTCATGAACTTGACCAGCACGCGCTGGCCCACCAGGACCGGGGCGCCGTCGGCGCTGACCACCACCTCGACCACGCGCTCGTCGCTGCGTTGGCTGGGATCGTCCGAAGCCAGTTTGCGGGCCCCGAACACGGCGGCGCGGCGCAACACCTTGCCGACGTAGGTCTTGGTCGGGTCGGCTTCCGGCTGGATCTCGACCTCCTGGCCGATCGTGACGTTGGGGATGTCGGCCTCGACGATCTCGGCGCGCACGATGCGGGCGGTCTGGGGCTCGAGGTCGAACATCGGGGTGACGTTCAGGGTCGAGGCGCCTGAGCCCGGATTGGCGTAGCGGCGGGCGATGCGGCCGTTGGCTGGGGCGCGGATCACCGTCAGTTCCTGGTTGTAGCGGGCCTGGGCCAGTTGGGCGGTCGCCACCTGGATCGCGGCCTGCTGGGCCTGGATGCTGGCCTGGGCCGAGGCGATCTGGTCCTGCGCTGCGTCCAGGCGCTGGCCGGCCACGAAGTTGGAGGCCGACAGGTTCTGCAGGCGCTTGTACTCGCGCTGGCCGGTGCGCAGCTGCACCTGGTAGACCGCCACCTGGGCGCGGGCCGAGGCCAGGCTGGCCGAAGCGGTGTCGGCGGCCAGGCGGGCGTCGTCGTCCTCCTGCTTGGCCAGGGGCTGGCCGGCGACCACGTCCTGGCCTTCCTGGACATAGACCTCGCGCACGATGCCCTGGCGGCGCGCGGCCACCTGGATGATGCCGCCCTCGACGTCCGCCTTGCCGTTGGCGATGGCCGCGTAGGGGGAGGGCTCCTCCGCCACGGCGGCGGCCTCGAGCTTCTTCTTCTTCTCGGCCGCCTGGCCCTTCATGAAGAAGAACCCGCCGCCGCCCAGCGCGATGAGGGCGATGACGATCCAGAAGGCGGGACGGCGCAGGAACGCGGGCATTTGAGAGATTCCCCAGAAATCAGTGGCTGAGCGGCGGCGGATTGGCGTCGGGCGTTCTACGCACGTCGTCCAGGATGCGGCCGTCTTCGATGTGGATGACGCGGTCGGCATAGGCTTCCAGCCGCGGGTCGTGGGTCACGCAGATCACCGCCGCGCCACGCTCGGTGGCGGCCTGGCGCAGCAGGCGGATGACCACCTCGCCGCTCTTGCCGTCCAGGGCCGAGGTGGGCTCGTCGGCGAAGATCAGGTTCGGGTTCTTGGCCAGGGCGCGGGCGATAGCCACGCGCTGCTTCTCGCCGCCCGACAGCTCGGACGGACGCTGGTTGACGCGGGGGCCCAGGCCCACCGACTCCAGCACCGCCTGGGCGCGCCGGCCGGCCTCGCCCGGGCCGACGCCCTGGTACTTCAGCGCCGTCATCACCTGCTGCTTGGCGGTCAGGGCCGGGAACAGGTTGAAGCCCTGGAAGATGAAGCCGCAGTGGTCGAGGCGGAACTTGTCGATMTTGCCGGCMGACAGCTTCCACAGGTCGGGCGTGTCCATCGCCTGGACCTTGCCCTCCTCGGGACGCAGCAGGCCCGACAGGGCCGCCACCAGGGTCGACTTGCCCGAGCCCGACGGGCCCATGACCATGGTCACGTCGCCGTGCTTGGCGTCGAAGTCCACGCCCTTGAGCACCTCGATGAAGGTGCGGCCGGTCTTGAAGCGCTTGACCAGGCCCTTGGCCATCAGGGCGCTCTCGCCGCGCTTGTGGCTGTGGTCGCCGTTCATCGCAAAAGGTCCGCGGGCTGGCTGTTCTTGAGGATGCCCAGCGACAGGAAGCCGGACAGCATGGCGATGACGATCAGGAAGACCGAGACCAGCCCCACCAGCGCCGGCGGGAAGGCCATCGGCACGCCGTTGGCCGTGGCGATCAGCCAGACCAGCCAGGTCAGCAGGCCGGAGGCCAGGACGCCGACCACGCCGACCCAGAAGCTCAGCTCCATGACGATGTTGCGCAGGTCGCCCATCGACACGCCCAGGGCGCGCAGGCTGGCGAACTCCTTGATGTTGGCCATGATCGCCTGGCGCAGGGTCTGCCAGGTGATCACCACCCCGATGAACAGTCCCAGGAACGCCGAGAAGCCCAGGATGATGCCGATGATCTGGTCCTCGAACATCGCGCCGGAATTGGCGTCGGCCAGCTCCTGACGGGTCCAGGCGCGGAACTTGCCGTCGCCCTTCTTGTTCAGCTGGGCCGCGACGATCTCGGCGCGGGCCGGGTCGCGGATCTGCACCATCAACGGGCCGACGCGCTGGCCGGTGTCGGCCTCGCCCAGCATCCGCAGGGTGTCGCGCGACATCACCAGGGTGGGCTGGATGATGTTCGGATAGCCGTCGGTGACCACGCCGATGGTGATGGTCTTGCCGTTGTACAGCGCCTTGTCGCCCTTCTTGACGCCCAGGCGGGGCAGGGCGGTGCGGTCCACCGCCACGGCGTAGGGCTGGCGCAGGGCCTCGACCATGCCCGGCGTGTAGTCGGTGGGCACGGTGACGTAGCCGGGGATGGCGTCGATGACGGTGACGTTGACGAACTCGCTCTTGCGGCCGCCCCCGCCGCCGCCCTTGCCGCCCTTCTTGGCGCGGGCCTCGGCCTTGGCCTGCTGCTCGGGCGACAGGATGTTCTGGAAGCGGCCGCCGGACCCGTCCAGCGGGGCCACCTGCACCACCTCGGGGTGGGTGTAGACGAGGGGGATCATGCGGCGCGGCAGGCCGGACGGGCCGCCGTTG
Source organism: Caulobacter sp. 05T431 (assembly GCF_056665975.1). NCBI lineage: Bacteria > Pseudomonadati > Pseudomonadota > Alphaproteobacteria > Caulobacterales > Caulobacteraceae > Caulobacter > Caulobacter sp. 05T431. Next base: position 27,092 of record NZ_JBFTKU010000031.1, read on the forward strand.
AACAGCGCCTTGGCGCCGGGGCCCAGGATCATAATGTCGGCGCGGGCGCGGTCGATCTGAGCGGTGAAGCCTTTGCCGATGCCGACGAAGATGCCGACCTGGGCCAGGACCAGCAGGCCCGAGAAGGCCAGGGCGACGACCGCCGCCATGTATCTACGCCACTCGTACAACAGTGTGGCCAAGGCCAACGACATGCTTGAAACGCTCCCCACATCTAGGGTTGCAGCAATGACCGGTGAACTTCAAGCGGCCAAGTTAAATCGGGTTAAGGCGTGTCAGGCGGGTCACGGAAGCGGCGCCTTGCGCGTTTTGGCGGCGCATGCGCCAGCCCTCGCCACCCGGTGAAGCTTGCCCGCCCGTTCCCTGCGTATCGACGCCGGGGTCATTGTATCGCCCTCGTAACAACTTGAAATGGGGCACGTTTTTCGCACCTCGCTGACCGCGTCGAGCCTTCGGCGCGGGCGCCCGGCGCAGGGACCGGCGCTCCTTCCTTGAGAGGAGAGACAGATGACCATCTCCAGCGTCGGGTCCTCATCGCTTCTGCAACAGCTGCTGCAGACCCGGGCGACGACCGCGACCCAGACCGATTCCACGTCCGCCGACGCGCTGTCGTCGATCGGGCAAAACCTGCAGACCGGCGGCAAGAACGGTCCGCCGCCGCCGATGCAGGGCTGGTCCTCGTCGGGCCAAGGTTTCGGGGCCGATACATTGGCCTCGCTGCTGTCGACCCAGCAGACCGACCAGAGCGACCGCGCCGCCGCGATGTTCGCCGACGCCGACGCGGACGGCGACGGTTCGGTGACCAGCGACGAGCTGGCCACGGCCATGGCGGCCCACGCGCCGGCGGACCTGCCGTCGGACGCGCCCAACGCCACCGACATGGCCTCGAACATGATCTCCAGCGGCGACACCGACGGCGACGGCAAGCTGTCGGCCAGCGAGTTCCAGGCGATGAAGCCGCAGCACGGCGGACCGCACGGGGCCGGCGGCCCGCCGCCCGGACCGCCGCCCTCCGGCGGGACCGACGAGAGCGGCTCGTCGACGTCCGACTCGACCGATCCGGCCGACCTGAACGGCGACGGCGTGGTCTCGGCCGCCGAACTGGCCCAGACCCTGAGCGCGTCGGTCGATCAGCTGGGTTCGGACGTCTCCAGCGACGCCTCAGACCTGATGCAGAAGCTGCTGGCCCAGCTGACCGCCAACCTCACCAACGCCACGACGTCCACCGGCTCGACCACGTCCTCGGTCGACGTCGCGGCGTGAAGTCGGCCTGATCCCGGGACGCGCGAGGGTCGGGCAGATCGCCCGGCCCTCGCGGTTTCGCGCGCATAGCGCTTGCACGCCGCACCCCATTCATAGTCATTTGGGCCCTTGGCCGCGTCGCGGGGGCGCGTCGCTCATCTAGGATCCTTCGTCTTGATCTTCCTTCCCGAGAACGTCCAGGCCCTGGCGGGCGTGGCGCTGATCCTCGGCCTTTGCTGGCTCGTCTCCGAGAACCGCAAGCGCTTTCCGCTGGTTCTGGCCGTCTGCGCGATCGCCATCCAGCTGGTCCTGGTCTTCGTGCTGTTCCGCCTGCCGGCCACGCGCGACGCCCTGCAGGGCGTGAACGGCGCGGTCGAGGGCCTGGCCTCGTCGACTCAAGCCGGGACCAACTTTGTGTTCGGCTACCTGTCGGGCACCACGCCGCCCTATACCGAGACCAATCCGGGGGCCGGCTTCCTGTTCGCCTTCCGCGTCATGCCGGTGATCCTGGTGGTCTGCGCCCTGTCGGCCCTGCTGTGGCACTGGGGCATCCTGAAGTGGCTGGCCAAGGGGCTGGGCTTCCTGTTCCAGAAGACCCTGGGCCTGCGCGGCCCGCCGGCTCTCGCCACCGCCGCCACCATCTTCATGGGCCAGATCGAAGGGCCGATCTTCATCCGCGCCTATCTGGAGCGCCTGACCCGTTCTGAGCTGTTCATGCTGATCGCGGTCGGCATGGCCTGCGTCAGCGGCTCGACCATGGTGGCCTACGCCACCATCCTGCACGACGTGCTGCCCAACGCCGCCGCCCACGTGCTGGCCGCCTCGCTGATCTCGGCCCCGGCCGGGGTGCTGCTGGCCCGGATCATGGTGCCCGGCGATCCCAGCGAGAAGTCCGACGACCTGGACCTGGCCGAGGAGGACAAGACCTACGGCAGCTCGATCGACGCGGTCATGAAGGGCACCACCGACGGCCTGCAGATCGCCCTGAACGTCGGCGCCACCCTGATCGTCTTCATCGCCCTGGCCACCATGGTCGACAAGATCCTGTTCGCCCTGCCGATGGTGGGTGGCGAGCATCTGAGCATCGCCCGCATCCTGGGCGTGGTCTTCGCGCCCCTGGCCTGGTCCATGGGCATCCCGTGGAAGGAGGCCGGCAGCGCCGGCGGCCTGCTGGGCGTCAAGCTGATCCTGACCGAGTTCACCGCCTTCATCCAGCTGGCCAAGGTCGGCCCCGAGCTGCTGGACCCGCGCACCCGGATGATCATGACCTATGCGCTGTGCGGCTTCGCCAACATCGGCTCGGTGGGCATGAACGTCGCCGGCTTCTCGGTGCTGGTGCCCACGCGCCGGCAGGAGGTGCTGGGCCTGGTCTGGAAGGCGATGATGGCCGGCTTCCTGGCCACCTGCCTGACGGGCTCGCTGATCGGCCTGATGCCGCGCGGCTGGTTCGGGCTCTAGGCTCTTCCTCCCCCTCTGGGGGAGGTGTCCCGAAGGGACGGAGGGGGTTTCCTTCCCCGACGGAACCGAAGCATCCTCCCGGTCAAAAGCCGGGAGGATTTTTCGTTGAAGCTCTACGACAGCCGCCGCGCTCCCAATCCCCGCCGCGTGCGGTGGTTCATGGCCGAGAAGGGGATCGACGACATCGAGATCGTTGACGTCGACATCTTCGGCGGCCAGCACCGCACCCCCGAATACCTGGCCAAGGCCGGCCTGCCGAACGTGCCGGCGCTGGAGATGGACAACGGTCAGACGATCACCGAGTCGGTGGCCATCTGCCGCTTCCTGGAAAGCCGCTATCCCGAGCCCAACCTGTTCGGCGAGGACGCCTGCGAGGCGGCGGTGATCGAGATGTGGTCGCGCCGGGCCGAGATGATGGTGGCCACGCCGCTGATGATGCTGGTCCGGCACACCCATCCGGCCCTGGCCGCCATCGAGACCCAGGTGCCCGAGATCGCCGCCGGCAACCGCTCGATCGCGGAGCGGGGGCTGAAGATGCTGGACCGCCGCCTGGCCGAGAGCGAATTCATCGCCTGCGAGCGCGTGACCATGGCCGACATCCTGGCCGCCACCGGCCTCGACTTCGCCCGCATGGCCCGGTTCCGGCCCGACCCGGAGCTGGCCAATGTCAAGCGCTGGCTGGACGGCATGATGGCCCGCCCGGCGGCGAAGGCGGGGGTCTAGCGCTCCACGGCCGGGGACAGGCGCATGCGCCGGTCCCCAATCTACCGCAGCCTGATCTTCTTGATCACGCCCGAGAAGTTCAGCATAGGCGCGCCGCCGGTCGAGATCAGGCCGCGCACGAACAGCAGCGAGCCGCCGGCCTTGGTGACCTCGCCGGTCGACTCCACCAGGTCGCCGGCCCTGGCCGGGCCCAGGAACTCGCCGTTCAGGCTGACGGTCACGGCGCGGACGTCCTTCAGGTGCGCCCACGAGATCGAGAACAGCGAATAGTCGGCGAAGGTCATCATGCACCCGCCGTGCATGAAGCCGCCGCCGTTCATGTGGCGGGCCTCGGCGCGGAAGGCGCTGCGGACGACGCCGTCCTCCTCCTTGAAGTAGAACGGTCCGGTCTGGTCCTCGAAGGCGTCCATGCCGGCCCAGGTGCGCCAGCCGGCCCATTCGCCGTCCGTCACCAGCTTGGGCCCGTCCCAGATCTCGTTGCCGCCGTCCATGGCCGTCCCCACGATAGTCTTCTGCGTTGTCTTTGAGGACCTAAGGCGACCCATGGCCGGAGGCAAGCGGCCCCGCTCGCGCTGCTGACGGATTCGTGTCATTCCCTCCGCCCATGACCACCCCGATCCAAGACACCATCCTCTCGCAACTGGCCGCCGTGGCGCCCGGCAAGTCCATCGACCCGATGTCGGTGGCCAAGGCGATCCAGCCCGAGCGCTGGCAGCGCCTGCTGGGCCACATCCGCACCGACGCCATCGAGCTGGCGCGCCAGGGCCAGATCGTCATCCTGCGCCACAACAAGCCGGCCGATCCCGAGACCTTCMGCGGCGTCTACCGCCTGCGCCTGCGCCAGGACGGCGACCCGACCAGCTTCGAGAAGGTCGCCGACGAGGGCGGGGCGGACGAGGGCGGCGAGGACTGATCGCACCTAAGTCTTGATTCAAAACGCGATCGGTGGACCTATGAGTTGAACTCATAAGGGAGGGTCCACCATGATCGTCTACGGCTCGTCTCTGTCGCCCTATGTGCGCAAGACCCTGGCCTTCGGGGCCGAGAAGGGGCTGACGCTGGAGAACAAGGTCCCGCGTCCGGGCGAACCGGACGCCGACTTCCTGGCCTGCAGCCCGTTCAAGAAGATCCCGGGCTTCAAGGACGGCGATTTCCAGATTTCCGACTCCTCGGCGATCATCACCTATCTGGAAGCCCTGCATCCCGAGCCGAACCTGATCCCGCTGGACCCGCGCAACCGCGCCCGGGCGATCTGGTTCGAGGAGTTCGCCGACACCATCGTGGTCGCCGCGGCGGGGCCGCTGTTCTTCAACCGCATCGTCGGGCCCAAGTTCATGGGCGTGACCGGCGACGAGGGGGCCTGCGTCAAGGCCGAGCGCGAGACGATCCCGCCGCTGCTGGACTATCTGGAACGCATCGTGCCCGACGCCGGCGGCTTCCTGCTGGAGGACCGGATAACCCTGGCCGACCTGGCCGTGGCCAGCCCGTTCGCCAATCTCGATCACCTGAGCTTCGACCTGTCGGCCTGGCCCCGGACCAAGGCCTATGTCGAGGCGATCCTGGCCCGGCCCTCGTTCGCCGAGCGGGTGGCCAAGGAAAAGCGCCTGCTGGGCGCGGTCGCCTAGGGGCCGGACAGGCCCAGGAACTTGAACGGCGTCGCCGGCTTGAAGTCGGCGGTCGCGTCGCCCGAATAGGTGTGGTCCTGGTCCTTGCCCAGGTCCAGCCGCTTCACCGGCGCCTTCTCCGAGAAGTCGATCTTCTTGAGGTCCACCCAGAAGGTGTTCGGCGTCAGGGCCGACTCGAAGAAGTAGAGCTTGCGCTTGTGGTCGAACACGGTGCGCCAGCGGGTGGACGAGATGTTCGGCTCGTCCGGAGTGGTGATCCCGTAGGGCACCGAGGCGTTGCGGATCACGCTGAACACGCTGGCCAGGGCGCGGTTGGGGTCCTCGTCCTTGGGGATGGCGTTGACGTAGAACGCCGCGCGGGCGAAGCGGTCCGAGGCCCGGTTCGTGCCGGGCAGCATGACCGTGCCGCCGATCTGCTTCCAGTAGGCGACCAGGGCCAACTGCTGGTCGAAGGTCGGCGAGTTGGTCATCACCTGGTACTGGCGGCCGTGGTGGATCACCTGCTTGCCGCCGATATATTCGACGATGGCGCTGTCGCCGGTGGCGTCCGACATCGACAGGTGCAGGGTGGCCAGGCGCGCCTCGCCGGGCACGGCGTCGGTGACGATGGTGAAGGGCTCCTGCTCCAGGGCCGCCACCGCCTCGGCCACGGTGGCGTAGTTGTCCAGCACGTACTGGGCCCAGGCGGCGATGGTCAGGCCCGGCTTGCTGCCCTTGCCGAACGGCGGGTACTGCGACTCCACCAGCCACAGCACATTGGCCATCAGGCCCTTCTCGTTGACGCCGTCGGTGGTGGAAATCTCGTAGCCGGTGGCGATCACGCTGCCGTATTTCGAGGTCCACTTGATCGAGTTGGGGCCAGCCTGGCCGTCGCGGGCGACGCCGCGAGGGAAGATCCAGAGGTTGGTCTGGACGTCCACCTTCCAGTCCATCGACCGGGCGGTGATGATGTTGTCGTTCGGACCCAGATAGACCACGCGGGTGCAGGCCTGGGCGATGGGCGCGGCCAGGGTGACGGCGATGGCCAGGGCGACGACGATCCAGGCGGCGAGCGTCTGCGGCATGACGGTTTCCTCCGTGTGGAACGCCATTGATCGGGCGCCCGCCCGAGGCTGGACAATCAGGGAAGGGCTCTAGTCGGCCTCCTGCGATTTCCTGATCCGCGACGCCGCGCCCCGCTTGCCATCCGGAGGGAGGAGCCTAAGTCAGCGGCATGCCGCTGGACGCCACCATCGCCGACATCGCCGCCTGCCGGGCTTGCGCGCCATACCTGCCGCATACGCCGCGGCCGGTGGTGAGGGTGGACGTGGGGACGCGGCTGCTGATCTGCGGCCAGGCGCCGGGGCGGCTGGTCCACGAGACGGGCCTGCCGTTCAACGACCCATCCGGAAAGCGTCTGCGCGAGTGGATGGGCGTCGATCGCGAGACCTTCTACGGTCGCCCGGAGATCGGTGTGGCGGCCATGGCCTTCTGCTTTCCGGGCACCAACCCGAAGGGCGGCGACTATCCGCCGCCGCCCCGCTGCGCGGCGCTGTGGCGCAAGCCGCTGCTGGCGGCCCTGCCGAACGTCGAGCTGACCCTGCTGGTCGGGAGCCATGCCCAAGCCTGGGCGTTGGAGTCCCGCATGAAGGCGAACATGACCGACACCGTCGCCGCCTGGCGCGACTATATCGACCAGGGCGTCCTGCCGCTGCCCCACCCGTCCTGGCGCAACACCGGCTGGCTCAAGCGCAACCCTTGGTTCGACGCCGAGGTCACGCCCTATCTTCGCCGCCGAGTGGCGGGCATCCTGGCGTCATGAATCGTCGGATTCTCCTTCTCGGCGCGGCCTGCGCAGCCGGCCTGGCCGCTTGCACCCCGGTGACCCAGCGTCCGGGACCGGGGCAGCTGGGCTATCGCGGTCCGCGCCTGGACGACGACGGCCTGTTCAGCTTCGACGGCAAGAAGCTGGGCATGATGAAGTGGCTGCCGCCCGAGGGGACGCCCGTCACCCAGGTGATCGTCGCCCTGCACGGCATGAACGACTATTCCAACGCCTTCCACCTGGCCGGACCGTTCTGGGCCCAGCAGGGGATCGCCACCTACGCCCTCGACGTCCGGGGCTTCGGCCGTTCGCCCGACCGCGGCGTCTGGGCCCCGCCGGACCTGGTGGTCGAGGACGTCCGCACCGCCGTCGCTCTGGTCCGCGAGGCCCATCCCGAGGCCAAGGTGGCCCTGGCCGGCGAGAGCATGGGCGGGGCCCTGGCCATCGTCGCCATGGCTTCGGACCGCGCGCCGGCCGTCGATCGCCTGCTGCTGTTCGCCCCGGCTGTCTGGGGCTGGTCGAACCAGCCGCTGCCCTACAAGACCAGCCTGTGGATCACCGCCCACACCACGCGCAGCTGGGTGGTCAAGCCGCCCGAGTGGTTGGTCAAGAACGTCCAGCCCACCGACAACATMGACGAGCTGCGGCGCATGGGTCGCGATCCGCTGATGATCTGGGGCGCGCGGTCCGACACCCTCTACGGCCTGGTCGGGCTGATGGAGAAGGCCTGGGCGTCGCTGGGCAAGGTCCAGGTGCCGGTCGCCTATTTCTACGGGGCCAACGACCACATCATCCCCAAGGAGCCGACCATGGAGGCGGCCCGGCGGCTCAAGCCCGACGACCGCTCGGCCTACTACGCCGACGGCTGGCACCTGCTGCTGGTCGACAAGCAGGCCCAGGTGGTGTGGACCGATGCGGCGGCGTTCCTGAAGGACCCGCTGGCCGACCTGCCGTCCGGCGCTCCGCCCATCCCGGGGGCGCCGACCGCGCCGAACGTGGTGCGCAGCCAGTTGTCCAAGCAATAAAACTCCGCTCATCCCGGCGAATGCCGGGACCCAGATCCTGAAGTTGGGTGGCTGATTGTAAGGGCTCGGCGCTCTTGGCGTCAGCCACACCGCCATTCCATCTGGGTCCCGGCATTCGCCGGGATGAGCGGATGTTGGTGGATGTGGCGATAAGCCATGTGGGCAAGGGCTTGTTCACACCACCTGGCCAGCGTACACCCGCGCGCAAACTTTCTGACTTAGGGCAGGACTCACGGCATGACCTTGTTCGATTCCCCGGATTTCGAGGGACACGAAGGCGTACACGCGTTCTTTGACGAAAAAACCGGCCTGAAGTCGATCATCGCCGTCCACTCCACCGCCCGGGGACCCGCCGCCGGCGGCTGCCGGATGTGGGACTATTCCAGCGCCGACGCCGCCGTGACCGACGCCCTGCGGCTGTCGAAGGGCATGTCGTACAAGAACGCCATGGCCGACCTCGAGTTCGGCGGCGGCAAGGCCGTGATCATCGGCGACGCCCGCAGCCAGAAGACGCCGGAGCTGTTCGAGGCCTTCGGCCGCGCCGTCGAGAGCCTGGAAGGCAAGTACTGGACGGCCGAGGACGTCGGCGTCTCGCCGGCCGACCTGGTCGCCACCCGCCGCACCACCCAGTACGTCGCCGGCCTGGAAGGCCACGCGGCCGCCTCGGGCGACCCGTCGCCGGTCACCGCCGAGGGCGTGTTCCGCGGCGTGCGCCTGTGCGTCCAGCGGGCCCTGAACCGCGACCTGAACGGCGTCACCGTCGCCATCCAGGGCGTCGGCCACGTCGGCGCCTATCTGGCCGAGAAGCTGCACGCCGCCGGCGCCAAGCTGATCATCGCCGACGTCAACCAGCACGCCCTGGACGAGGTGGCGGCCAAGACCGGCGCCCGGATCGTCTCGACCGACGCCATCTTCGATGTCGAGGCCGACGTCTTCGCCCCCTGCGCCCTGGGCGGCGCGATCTCGGCCACGACCCTGCCGCGCCTGAAGGTCAAGGTGATCGCCGGCGGGGCCAACAACCAGCTGGCCGACAAGACGATCGGCCAGGCGGTGTACGATCGCGGCATCCTCTACGCCCCCGACTACGTGATCAACGGCGGCGGCATCATCAACGTGGCCGGCGAGATCCGCGCCCTGGAGGCCGGCGCGGCCTTCGACCCGGCCTGGGTGGCCGCCAAGCTGGACCGCCTGGCCCAGACCCTGGGCGAGGTGCTGGACCACTCGCTGGTCGACAAGCGCCCGGCCAACCTGGTGGCCGACGAGATCGCGCGGGCGCGGATCGCGGCGGCGCGCAACTAGAACCCTCTCCCTAGGGAGAGGGCAGGGTGAGGGACTACGGCCTCGGCCGGCGCGCCGGCAGGGCGTTCGTGCGAAATCGGTGAAGGTGTAACCCCTCACCCTCCCACCGCTACGCGGCGGGTCCCTCCCTCTCCCTCTGGGAGAGGGTTTCAGTCGCCCGCACCCGTCCCGAAATCTCCGCCCCGGCGTCCCGATCCAGCCGCAGATAGACCGGCAGAGCCAGCAGCGTGACCAAGCCGATGGCCAGGAACGGCCAGGTGAACCGGTCGGGCGTCAGGTGGGCGCCATGGCCGCGCRCCAGGTGCAGCATCAGGCCGCCGAAGCTGACGCCCAGGGCCAGGCCCACCTGCTGGGCGACGGCCGACAGGGTCGAGGCCGAGGCCACCCTGGCCTGGGGCACGTCGGCATAGGCGATGGTGTTGGCGGCGATGAACTGGTTGGAGCGACAGAAGCCGGCCAGGAACAGCGCGCCCGTCATCACCGCCATCGGGGTGGCCAGGGTGAAGAAGCCGGGCGCGGCGGTCAGGATCGCCGTGGCCGTGACGAACACCGCCAGCGAGGTGCGGAAGCCGAAGCGCTTGAGGCCGGCGGCGGCGAACGGCCGGGCGATCAGCACCCCCACGCCCGTGCCCAGGGTCACCGCGCTGGCCTTCAGCGGGCTCCAGCCCAGGGCCACCTGCAGCAGCAGCGGCATCAGGAACGGGCTGGCCCCGATGCCCAGCCGCACCAGCGTCCCGCCCAGCAGGCTGGCGCGGAAGGTGCGGTATTTCAGCAGGTCGAGGTCGAGGATCGGCTTGGGCTTGGCCTTGGCCAGGCGCAGGTAGAGCCAGCCCGACGAGAGGGCCAGGGCGAGGATGCCCAGCTGCCCCCAAGGCGGAAGCAGCGACAGGCCCGCCGTCTCTGCCACCACCACCAGGCCGCTGATCGCCAGGGCCGACAGCAGGAAGCCCGGGGTGTCGAACCGGCCCATCTCCTTGTTCGGCTGGCTCTTGGGCACGAAGCGCATCACCGCGGTCATGCCCAGCAGGCCGATCGGCAGGTTCAGGTAGAAGATCCACGGCCAGTCGGCCACGGCCAACACAAGGCCGGCGAGGGGAGGGCCGATCAGTGGGCCGACCAGGGCGGGCATGGTGAACCAGCCCATGGCCCGGATCAGCTTGTCCTTGGGCGTGGAGCCCACGACGATCAGCCGGGCCACCGGCGTCATCATCGCCCCGCCGATCCCCTGCAGGATGCGCGAGGCCACCAGGGCCTCCAGGTTCCGCGACAGGCCGCACAGGGCCGAGCCGGCCAGGAACACGACCATGGCCGTCATGAACACCCGCCGCGCGCCGAACCTTTCGGCCGCCCAGCCGCTGGCCGGCGTGAACACCGCCAGGGCCAGGATGTAGGAGGTCAGGGCCAGCTTCAGGTGGATGGGATCGACGCTGAAGGCCCGGGCCAGGGTGGGCAGGGCGGTCGACAGGGCGGTGGAGTCGATGAACTCCATCAGCAGGGCGCTGGCCACGGCCAGCGAGATCAGCCGGGTTCCGAGAACCGAATTGTCCGGCGAAGGGGAAAGCTGATCGGTCGACACGACGGGCGGCTTACGCCTGCCGGGGCGCGATCTCAAGTCGCCTGATCCAAAGTGGGTGGGCCGGCCGATCCGGCGTTTCGCGCGTTATCCTCCGTGCACACGCCGGGAGCCCGCCATGACCCAGGAGACCCATCTGTCGGAACTGGAGGAGGAGATGGCCCAGGCCGTCGCCTCCGAGGATTTCGAGACCGCCACCCTGCTGCGCGGCCAGATCGACCAGATCCGCCGCGACCAGCGCGTGCTGGAACAACCCGGCGCGGACGGTCCCCAGGCCGCTTATTTCAAGAACCGCGAGACCGGCAAGGCCGGCTTCCGCCTGCAATAGGCCTATGGCTCGATCAGGGCGTCGCGCAGTTCGCGGTCCAGCTGTTCCAGGGTGAACGGCTTGGTCAGCAGACGGGTGCCCGCGTCCAGCGTGCCGTTGTGGACGATGGCGTTGCGGGTGTAGCCGGTCATGTAGACCACCTTCAGGTCCGGTCGCAGGGCCAGGGCCGCGTCMACCAGCTGGCGGCCGTTGGACCCGGGCATGACCACGTCGGTCAGCAGGAGGTTGATCTCCGGACGCTGGGCCAACCGCTCCAGGGCCACCGCCGCGCCGTCGGCCTCGATCACCTTGTAGCCCAGCTCGCGGGCGGCGCTGACCGTGAAGCTGCGCACGCCCGGATCGTCCTCGGCCACCAGCACGGTGAAGGCCTCGCCGCGGGCCACGACCGGGGCGGGAGCCAGCGGCTCCTCGAACGGCAGGCCCTGGGTGTCGCGCGGCAGGTACAGCTTGACCGTCGTGCCCACGCCCAACTCGCTGTAGAGCTTGATGTGGCCGCGCGACTGCTTGAGGAAGCCGTGCACCTGGGAGAGGCCCAGGCCCGTGCCTTCGCCCAGCCGCTTGGTGGTGAAGAACGGGTCGAAGGCCCGCTCCATCACCTCGGGCGTCATGCCGCCGCCGGTGTCGGTGATCGCCACCAGCACGAACTGGCCAGCCTCGACCTCGTCATGGGCGTCGGCATAGACCTTGTCGAGGAAGGCGTTCGAGGTCTCGATCGTCAGGCGGCCGCCGCCCAGATTGGCCTCGCTCATGGCGTCGCGGGCGTTGACCGCCAGGTTCAGGATGGCGCTTTCCAGCTGCGGCGGATCGACGAAGGCGCGCCACAGGCCGCCGGCCAGCACGGTCTCGACCGCGATGTGCTCGCCCAGCGCCCGGCGCAGCAGCTCCGACATGTCGGCCACGCACTTGTTGACGTCGGTGGGCTTGGGGTCCAGCGGCTGCTGGCGCGAGAAGGCCAGCAGGCCCTTGGTCAGGGCCGCCGCGCGGTTGGCGCCGGACAGGGCGTTCTCGGCCAGGCTGAGCAGCTTCTCCTGCCCCGACAGCCGGCGGATCAGCATGTCCAGATTGCCGACGATGATCGCCAGCATGTTGTTGAAGTCGTGGGCGACGCCGCCGGTCAGCTGGCCCAGCGCTTCCATCTTCTGGGCCTGGCGGAGCTGGGCCTCGGCGCGTTCGCGCTGGGCGATCTCGGTCCTGAGGGCCAGGTTGTGGCCGGTCAGTTCGCGGGCGTGGTCCCGGGTCTCGCGGGCGACCGCATAGGCCAGGACCCCGGCGCCGACCAGGGCCAGGACGATCACCCCGATCAACAGCGACCGCTGGTCGGCGACGGCGACCTGGCGCTGGGCCAGCAGGTTCGCCTCGGCGGTCTCGAAGTCATGGCTAAGGGCGCGCACGCGATCCATCATCGCCTTGCCCTGGTTGGTCTTCAGGCGGGCGATCRCCAGGTCGGCGCGACCGGCGCGGGCCTGGGCCACTGTGCGGTCCAACTCGGCCAGCTTGATGTCGATCGCCTGGTCCAGCGCCGTCAGCCGCCGTTGCTGGGCGGCGTTGTCGGCGACCGCCGCGTGCAGTTCGCGCCTCAACACCGGCAACCGATCGTGGGTCGCGTTGTAGGGTTGCAGATAGACCGGGTCCTGGGTCAGCAGGTAGCCACGCTGGGCGGTTTCGGCGTCCTGCACCGCGCTGAACATCACCGCCTGGATGCGCCGGACCTCCACCGAGTGCGCCGCCCAGCGCTCGGCGCCCGCGCTGGTCACGGCCACGACGATGGCCGCCACCGCGGCGCAGACCAGCAGCAGGAAGCCTATGACAAGGCTAAGGCGAACGCCCCGGCCCCGCGGAACGGCCTCGGTCGACAGATCAGGCGCCAAACTCGATTACTCCCCGATGGGTGTCCCATCCCCTCGAACCCAGGCTAGATACGTGGAATCGAGGGGAGCGCCAAACGTGGTGACACGCCGCCGCCGTCGAAACCTCGGCGAAAGGCGCCTCGCTGGCGCCGCTTTCAGAATTCCTCCGTCCGCGTTCCATCTTGACGCTTGCGCCAATTTCGAACGGCCGTAAGACTTCCCCGCAGGTAAAGGGGATACCGTAGTGAGTCCGAAGAGCGACGGCGCTGCCGTCACCACCGCGCCTGAAGCCGACGTCGAAGGCGTCGACAACGAAGCCGTCACCAAGAACCTGGTGTTCGTCGCCGCCGAGCGTCTGTTCGCGCTGCACGGATTCCAGAACGTCTCGGTGCGCGACATCACCGCCGCGGCCGGCGTCAACCTGGCCTCGGTGAACTATCACTTCGGCTCCAAGGACGCCCTGCTGTACGAGATCTTCCGTCGGCGCACGGTGGAGCTGAACCGCGAGCGGGCCAAGAAGCTGCACGAGGCGATCGACCGCCACGCAGGCGCCCCGCCCGTGCGCGAGATCCTGGCCGCCCTGCTGACCCCGCCGCTGAAGTGGCTGGCCCCCGACCACGAGCGCCGCATCTCGCTGCAGTTCCTGATCCGGGCCCGCAGCGAAGGCACCGACGAGATCCGCAAGGTGCTGCAGACCGACGTCACCCACCTGCGCCGCTTCTCCGACGCCCTGCTCAAGGCGCGCCCTGACCTGCCGGCCGAGGAGATCTACTGGCGACTGCACTTCACCCTGGGCATGCTGCACAACAACCGCTTCGCCGAGTTCGACCGCCTGAACGTCCTGTCGGAAGGCACGACCAGCGAGGCCGACGTCGAGGCGCTGCTGGGGCGGATGCTGAACTTCGCCGAGGCGGGGTTCTCGGCCTGATGGACAGGGGGCATGCCCTTGCGGCGTGTCCCCGGCGCTAGCCCGCCAGCTTCCACGCCTGCTTCAGATCCTCGACCAGCTCCGCGTAGGCGCGATCCTTGGCGTCGGGGTCGGGGATGCGCAGCATGAACGACGGGTGCCAGCTGACCAGCCCCGTCTCGCCGCCGTCCAGCGCCTGACGCCGGCCCCGCGTCTTGCCGATCGGCAGGGCCTTGCCGAACACCGCCTGCGTCGCCGTCGCGCCGAGGGCCAGAATGACCTTGGGCCGCACCAGCCGCCGCTCGGCGTCCAGCCACCAGCGACAGGCCTGGACCTCGCCGCGGTCCGGCGTCTTGTGGATCCGCCGCTTGCCGCGCGGCTCGTGCTTGAAGTGCTTGACCGCGTTGGTCACGAACACACGGTCGCGCGGCACGCCGGCCTGCGCCATCGCGCGGTCCAGCAGCTGGCCGGCCGGGCCGACGAAGGGGACGCCCTGAAGGTCTTCCTGGTCGCCGGGCTGCTCGCCGACGATCATCAGCGCCGCCCGGTCGGGGCCCAGCCCCGGCACGCCTTGGGTGGCGTCGCGCCACAGGTCGCAACGGCGGCAGACAAGCACCCCGGCGGCCACCTCTTCCAGATTGACCAGGTTGCTCTCGCCGAACGACCCGTCCCGCGCGTGTTTCAGGGCGGCCTTGAGCACGCGCTCCGACGGCTTGGTGGGCTGGGCGGCGACCATGGTCTCGGTCCGGCTCCGGGCTTTCTCGATCAGTTCCGGAATGAGCGCCGCCTCCGGCAGGTTCCGCCAGTAGCGCTTGGGCATCTCCTGTTTCATCATCGCCGGGTTCAGCCGGGCCGGGTTGAAGATCGAGGCGTAGTAGGTGCGCCACATCTCCTCCTGGGCGTCCTCCGAGGGCGCGTCGGCGGGGTCGGCGCCGGGCGACACCGTCAGCGTGCGGCGGTCCCAATGGACGCAGGCGTCGGGCGTCAGGATCGACCAGGTCATGTTGGCGAACCGGCGGGCGAAGAACGGCGCCGCGGCCTCCGTCACCCGATGGGCCGGCTCGAACCACGCGGCATAGGTCTCGGACGCCGCGTCCTCGACCAGCCGGAACCGCACGAAGGCGTGCATCTTGTGGATCGCTCGGCCCACGCCCTTGGCCATGTCGCGGGCCTTGGCGATGTCGGCGTCGGCGGGGTTGTCGAGCAGGCGCGGCTGGCGTTCGAGGCGATGGAGGATGCGGTAGAGCAGGGCCAGGCGCTCGGGCGAGCGGTGCAGGATCACGGCCTCGGCGAGGTCCACGAAAGCCTTGGGGACACTAAACGTCTTTCCCTCCCCACAAGGGGGAGGGACGGGCTCCGAAAACAGCTCCCGGTCCACCGTCCAGACCACCGCCTCCGGCGGCACGCCCTCCGCGCGCAGCGCCCGGGCGGCGACGCGCCAGCCGTCGAAGTCGATCTCGGACTCCAGCCGCGCCACCCGCATCAGAACAGGCTCAACTGCTGCGGCGCGACCAGCGAGGCGCGCAGGTCGTCGCCGTCGACGGCCGCGCCCGGCCTCCAGTCGGCGGTGACGATGAACGGCTTGGCGCGCTTGACCGAGCCGCAGACGCGCTTGACGTCGTCCAGGGTCAGGCGGGTCTGGGAGCGGGCCCGCAGGATGCGGTCGACGCCCCGCGCGCCCAGTCCCGGCGTGCGCAGCAGGGTCTCGCGATCGGCCGTGTTGACGTCGACGGGGAAGTCGCCGCGATGGCGAAGGGCCCAGGCGGTCTTGGGATCGACGGCCAGGTCCAGGTCCTCGCCGGGCGCGACGATCTCGCCCTGGCCGAAACCGTAGAACCGCATCAGCCAGTCGGCCTGGTACAGGCGGTGCTCGCGAACCAGGGGCGGGCGGCTCAGGGGCAGGCGGGCGCTGCCGTCGGGGATCGGGCTGAAGGCCGAGTAGTAGACCCGCTTGAGATGGTAGGACCCGTACAACGCGGCGCTGCGGGCCAGGATATCGCCGTCCCGGGCCGCGTCGGCCCCGACGATCAGCTGGGTCGACTGGCCGGTGGCGAACTTGCGGCGTCCGGCCTTGCGGGCGGGCTCGGCGTGGTCCTCGATCCGCAGGCGCATCCGGCCCATGGCCTTCTTGATCCCGGCCGCGTCCTTTTCCGGGGCCAGCACCGCCAGGCTCTCGTCGGCCGGCAGCTCGACATTGATCGAAACCCGGTCGGCATAGAGCCCGGCTTCGGCGGCCAGTTCGGGCGAGGCTTCGGGGATCAGCTTCAGATGGATGTATCCGCGGAAATCGTGGTCCAGCCGCAGGCTCCGGGCCACCCGGACCATCTCCTCCATCGTGTAGTCGCCGGTGCGGATCACGCCCGACGACAGGAACAGGCCCTCGATATAGTTGCGCTTGTAGAAGTTCAGGGTGAGGTCGACGACCTCCTTCACGCTGAACCGG
This sequence comes from Caulobacter sp. 05T431, assembly GCF_056665975.1. Classification (NCBI taxonomy): domain Bacteria; kingdom Pseudomonadati; phylum Pseudomonadota; class Alphaproteobacteria; order Caulobacterales; family Caulobacteraceae; genus Caulobacter; species Caulobacter sp. 05T431. Next base: position 43,366 of record NZ_JBFTKU010000031.1, read on the forward strand.
GCCCGCTGGACGTTGGACGACACGCGGTTCACGCAATAGGCGCAGTCGTAGATGCAGAAGTTGGTCAGCAGGATCTTCAGCAGGCTGATGCAGCGGCCGTCCGGCGCATAGGCGTGGCAGATGCCCATGCCCTCGGTCGAACCGACGCCCTTGCCGCCCAGGGAGACGCGCTTCTCGGCGCCCGAGGAGGCGCACGAGGCGTCGTACTTGGCGGCGTCGGAGAGGATGGCGAGCTTGCGTTTCAGATCGAGGACGGCCATCCGCCCAACCTATTGTTCCTATTTTGTTCTGTCCATGCCGATCACCCGCCTGTGACGGAACGAAGCAGGTTGGGCGGGGTTATGCTGAGCCTATGGCTCGGCTCAGCATCCTTCACGAGACCCGGTACAGTTACGCCCGGCCGGTCGGCTTCGGGGCGCATCGGCTGCTGATCCGGCCGCGCGACAGCCACGCCATCCGCATCAGCGACGCCTCGCTGCAGACCTCGCTGCCGGGTGAGACGCGCTGGACCTACGACGCCGTGGGCAACTGCGTGTGCTGGTTCACGCCGAAGGGGCAGGCCGACAGCCTGACCATCACCAGCCGCCTGGTCATCGACCGCTTCCCCGCGCCCCTGACCAGCCTGCGCATCGACGATCCCCACACCGTCTCGCCGATCGTCTACGCCCGCGAGGACCGCGCGGTGCTCAACCCGTTCATCACCCCGGCCACCGAGGACCAGGACCGCACGCTGCTGCGCTGGCTGCGCGGCCAGATGGAGCGGCCGGACGAGCCGGCGCTGGACTTCCTGCTGCGGATGAACCGCACGATCCATGACCAGTTCGACTACCTGGCCCGCGACGAGGCCGGAGTGCAGTCGCCCGCCGAGACCGTCGCCATCGGCAGCGGCACCTGCCGCGACTTCGCCTGGCTGATGGTCGAGGCCCTGCGGCGGCTGGGCTATGCGGCGGTGTTCGCAACCGGCTATGTCCACAGTCCCGGCGGGGGCATACGCGGGGCGGGGGCGACACACGCCTGGTGCGAGGTGTTCCTGCCCGACCTGGGCTGGACCGAGTTCGACCCCACCAACGGCCTCGTTGAGTCGCCGGACCTGATCCGCGTCGCGGCCACCCGCACGCCGGGCGAGGCGCGGCCGGTGTCGGGCACGATCATCGGCGAGCCGGGCGAGGCCCATCTGAGCGTCCGGGTGGAGGTGCGTCCGCTGGACGCCCTCGAAGCGGCGGCGTGATAAAAATGACAAGAAAAATCGGGAGGATAGAGCCATGATGAAACCGTTCCAGCAGCAAGCCCCGATGGGCGGCGGCCACCTGCCGCATCCCGAACCCAAGCCCCAGCACGGCCAGAAGCCGGACGTTGAGTGCCTGAAGGTGCCCGAGAAGCGCTCGTTCGAGCCGCGTCCAGGGCACTAGGCGACTATCCCTTCGTCCGACGGCCGCCTTTCGAGTGGCCCTTGGTCATCGGACTCGGCTTCGGCGGCGGAACCCAACCCTTGGGCGGCGTATAGCTGGATTGATCCGTGCCCAAGCCCATCTTCCCGGGCTCCTGGCGCCTGAGATACGACTCGGCTGTCGTTCGGCCTGCGCCTCTGAGCTCGGCGATGCGATCGCGCAAGGCGGCCGCGGTCTCGAAATCCTCGGCCGCCACGGCCTTCGCCATCGCCGCCTCGAGGTCGGACAGATCGGGGGTGTCGGACACGGCGGAATCCTGGTTGCGGCGGCAGGAGAACGCGTCAGTCCGCTGAAAGGGTCAAGCCGGCGGCAATCTAGCCGCGCACCAGCTCCCGCATGGCCTTGTCCAGGCCCTCCAGCGTCAGGGGGAACATCCGGTCGTTCATCAGCTGCTTCATCACGCCGATCGACTGGGTGTAGTCCCAGTGCCGCTCGGGCGTGGGGTTCAGCCAGACGGCGCTCTGGTAGATATCGGTGACCCGGCTCATCCAGATAGCCCCGGGCTCCTCGTTCCAGTGCTCGAC
>NZ_JBFTKU010000032.1:0-41423 GCF_056665975.1 Caulobacter sp. 05T431
CGCGGTCCGGGACTGGAGATCGTTGATCCAGCCCGCCCGTCGGAGGCTTCCTTCAAGGCGGCGAGGTCCGAACAGGGCTCAGCGCCGCCGCGCTTCCGGATAACGACCGCGCGGAGCGATCGGGCTTCGTCGAAACGGTATTCTTTTTCAAACCCCGGACGATGTCCGGCGCTCCGCAGCCCTTTCCATCAGCTCACAGCCGTTGGCGTGAGATCACACCCACTTGCTCCCACCTGACCGCTTCGCGGTCTGTCCGCCCCCGTAGGGGGCGGAGGACGCCGAGCCGAACCGCGCCCCTCTTCCCCCTCTGGGGGAAGACGACCGCGAAGCGGTCCGTAGGGGGCAAGTGGTCGCCGCGCTGAAGGCGCAGGAAACGAGCCCCTACTTCTCCAACCGCGCCACCAGGCTGGAGGTGTCCCAACGGTTCCCGCCCATCGCCTGCACCTCGCCGTAGAAGCCGTCGATCATCGCCGTGGCCTCCAGCTTCGCCCCGTTCACGCCCGCCTCGGCCAGGGCGATGCCCAGGTCCTTGCGCATCCAGTCGACCGCGAAGCCGAAGTCGAACTTGCCCTCCGACATGGTCTTCCAGCGGTTCTCCATCTGCCAGGACTGGGCCGCGCCCTTGGAGATCGCCGCCAGCACGTCGTCGGTGGGCAGGCCGGCGCGCTTGGCGAAGTGCAGGGCCTCGGCCACGCCCTGGACCACCCCGGCGATGGCGATCTGGTTGCACATCTTKGTCAGCTGGCCCGCGCCCGAGGGCCCCATCGGCCGGATGGCCTTGGCGTAGGCCATCAGCACCGGCTCGACCCGGGCGTAGGCGGCCGCGTCACCGCCGGCCATGATCGTCAGCTGGCCGTTCTCGGCGCCGGCCTGGCCGCCCGACACCGGGGCGTCCACGAACCAGCGGCCCACCGCCCGCGCGGCGGCGTCCATCTCGCGGGCCACGGTGGCCGAGGTGGTCGTGTGGTCGACGATCACCCCGCCCTCCCCCATGGCCGGCAGCACCTGCGCCACCACGCCGCGCACGTCGTCGTCATTGCCCACGCACAGGCAGACCAGCTCTGCGCCCGCCACCGCCTCGGCGATGGTCGGCGCCGACGCGCCGCCGTGCTTTTCGACCCAGCGGGCGGCCTTTTCGGGCGTGCGGTTGAAGACGGTGACCTCGTGGCCGGCGGCCTTCAGATGGCACGCCATCGGGAAACCCATCACGCCCAGGCCGATGAACGCCGTCTTCATGTCGGAAACTCCTCTTGGAAGAGGCCCGACATCGCCCTTCGCGGCGCGGATCGCAACGGCATTTTAACGTCCGGCCGTCACCTTCGGTCGAACAGGGTTAAACAGGCTTAAGCGCAATGGCCGTCAGCGGCGACCAGCCGATCATCGTCATCAAGAAGATCAAGAAGGGCGGCGGCCATGGTCACCATGGCGGCGCCTGGAAGGTGGCCTATGCCGATTTCGTGACCGCCATGATGGCCTTCTTCCTGCTGATGTGGCTGCTGAACACGACCAGCCCCGAGCAGAAGCAGGGCATCGCCGACTATTTCGCGCCCGCCTCGATCTCGTCCAGCACCAGCGGTTCGGGCGGCATCCTGGGCGGCACCTCGTTGGGCGACGACGGCGCCAAGGCCGATGGCAAGATGTCGGTCATCCAGCAGATGGCCCCCGAAGCCCCCAAGGAAACCGACAAGGACGGCCAGAGCGCGGCCTCGGCCAATCTGGACTCGGCCAGCGAACAGGCGCTGCGCGACGCCCTGGCCAAGAAGGAGCAGGACAGCTTCGCCTCGGCCGCCCAGTCGTTGCGCCAGTCGCTGCAGGACATGCCGGAACTGGCCGAGCTGTCCAAGCAGATCCTCATCGACCAGACCCCGGAAGGCCTGCGCATCCAGCTGGTCGACCAGGACGGCCGCTCGATGTTCAAGGAGAACTCGCGCGAGCCGAACGACCGGGCCCGCATCCTGCTGCGCGCGGTGGCCAAGGTGATCAACCAGCTGCCCAACCGCATCACCATCTCGGGCCACACCAGCGCCAGCTCGGCCGGCAAGCGCGCCGACAGCGACTGGGCCCTCTCGGCCGGCCGCGCCGACGCCTCGCGCCAGATCCTGCGCGGCGCCGGGGTGGACGAGGACCGCATCTACCAGGTCTCGGGCAAGGCCAATTCCGAGCCGCTGTACGCGGACGATCCCACCCTGCCCGGCAACCGCCGCATCTCCATCGTGCTCCTGCGCGAGAAGCCGGTGCTTCCCGATGGACTCTGAGGCGCCCTCGAGGACGCCCCATGGGGCGTCGCATGATGTGATGACGCTCAAGCGTGCTGCACAGCTTGCGCAACCGTCGCGGATGCCGCCTAATCGCTTATCGGCCCGGTATCGCGGGCGAGGCCACTAGAGGGATCGGGCGCTTTCCGTGACGCAGCATTTTCCGACGCGACAGCTGCGCTTCTTCCTCACGGCGCCCACGCCTTGCCCCTATCTGCCCGGTCGCGAGGAACGCAAGGTCTTCGCCCACCTGCCGCTGTCCGACGGACCGACCGTCAATGACAGCCTGACCCAGGTCGGCTTCCGTCGCTCGCAGAACATCGCCTACCGCCCCGCCTGCGAGACGTGCCGCGCCTGCCAGTCGGCCCGCGCCCCGGCCGGCGACTACGTCTTCTCGCGCTCCGAACGCAAGGTGCTGACCCGCAACGCCGACCTGGAACGCCACCTGGTCGAGGCCGAGGCCACGCTGGAGCAGTTCGAGCTTCTGCGCCGCTACCTGCTGACCCGCCACGCCGACGGCGGCATGGCCGAGATGACCTGGCCCGACTACGTGGCCATGGTCGAGGACACGGCGGTCCGCACGCACCTGATCGAATACCGCCTGCGCTCGAAGGACCGCGGCCCGGGCGACCTGATCGCCTGCGTGCTGGTCGACGTCCTCGCCGACGGCCTGTCGCTGGTTTACAGCTTCTACGACCCCAGCCTGACCAAGCGCAGCCTGGGCTCGTTCATCATCCTGGACCACATCCTGCAGGCCCAGCTGAACGCCCTGCCCTACGTCTATCTGGGCTACTGGGTGCCGGGCAGCGAGAAGATGGCCTACAAGGCGCGCTTCTCGCCGCTGGAGATTCTCAAGCCCGGCGGCTGGGCCCTGATGTCGGCCCGCGAGCGCGGCGCGCGGCCGCCCAAACCGGTCGGCTGCGGCTCGAACGCCGGGGTCGAGCTCAGCGACGCCGAGCCGGCCGAGCTGGGCGGCTTCCCGTCACCCGGGAAGCCTTGAAGCGCTCAGCGCGCGAACGACACCCCGCCGTCCACGGTGACGGCCGAACCCGTCACATAGTCCCCGGCCCGCGAGGCCAGGAAGATCGCCGTCCCGGCCATGTCCTCGGTCGTGCCGATCCGCCCGGCCGGAATGGCCTTGGCCACCGCGTCGGCATGGTCGCGGGCCACCCGGTTCATGTCGGAGGCGAAGGCCCCCGGGGCGATACAGCTGACGGCGATGTTGTCGGGCGCCAGCCGCAGGGCCATGCGCTTGGTCATGTGCAGCAGGCCGGCCTTGGACGCGCCGTAGGGATAGGTCTCCTCACGGGCCACCGACTGGCCGTCGATCGAGGCGATGTTGATCACCTTGGCCACGTGTTCCTTGCCGGCCGCCCGCAGGTGGCCGATCAGGGCCTGGGTCAGGAAGAACGGCGTCTTCATGTTCAGGTCCACGACCTTGTCCCAGCCGCTCTCGGGGAACTCGTCGAACGCCGCGCCCCAGGCGGCGCCGGCGTTGTTGACCAGGATGTCCAGCTTGTCCTCGCGCTCGGCGATCCGCGCCACCAGGCCGTTGATGCCCTCCAGGGTCGAGACGTCGGCCGGCAGCGAGATGCATTCGCCCAGGGCCGACAGCTCCTCGGCGGTCGCGTCGCAGGCGGCTGCCTTGCGCGCCGAAACGTACACCCGGCGGGCGCCGTAGGTCAGGAAGCCCTCGGCGATCATCTTGCCGATGCCGCGCGAGCCGCCGGTGACCAGGGCCACGCGGCCCTTCAGGGAAAACAGGTTCTGCATCATGGGATCGGTCTCTCAGAAGCTGCGGCCGGCGGCGAGCGCGCCCAGCCGCTGGGTGATGTCGAAGAATTGCGCGACGGTCTCGTCGATGATCTGGGCGGCCGGCTTGACCTCGTCGATCAGGCCGACGGTCTGGCCCGCAAGGGCCGGCGCCGCCTCCATGTCGCCGCCGAAATAGACGCCCAGGATGCCCTTCAGGGCGTCGGGCGGCATCAGGCCGGCCTCGTGGATTTCGCGAGTGCGCTCGGACTTCAGCGCGCGGATGCAGGGGCTGGCCTTCTTGTTCAGCACCCAGGTGCCGGTCTCCTTGGACCCGGTGATGGCGGCCTTGTAATTGGCGTGGACCGGGCTMTCCGCGGCGCTGACGAAACGGGTGCCCATCTGCACGGCCTCGGCGCCCAGGGCGAAGGCGGCGGCCATGCCGCGACCGTCGCAGATGCCGCCGGCGGCGATCAGCGGCACGTCCACCCGCGCGCGGATGGCCTGCAGCAGCACCAGGGTCGAGACCTCCTCGGGGTTCTTGAAGCCGCCGCCCTCGGCGCCCTCGACCACCAGGCCGTCGACGCCGGCCTCGACGCATTTGGCCGCCGCGTCCACCGTCGGCACGGCGTGATAGACGACGATGCCGGCGTCCTTCAGCGGCCCCACGAACTTGGCCGGACTGCCCGCCGAGGTGGTGACGAACTTCACGCCGCTCTCGCAGACGAAGCGCAGCATGGCGTCGTCCTTCAGGAACAGGATCGGCAGGTTCACCCCGAACGGCAGGCCGCTGTCGGCCATCTTGCGGATCTCGGCCTTGCAGTTCTCGGTCTCGCCGGACGAGGTCTCGATGATCCCCAGCCCGCCGGCCCGCGAGACGGCGCTGGCCAGCGGATAGCGGGCGATCCAGCCCATCGGGGCCTGGACGATCGGATATTTGGCGCCCGTATGGGCCAGGACGCGGTTGGTCATGGGATCAGCAGCACCCGGCCGACGGCCTGGCGGCTCTCGATATAGGCGTGGGCGGCCGCGGCCTCCGACAGCGGGAAGGTCTTGTCGATCAGCACCTTCAGCTCGCCGCGCGCGGCCTCGTCGATCAGGGTCTGGATCATGTCATGCACGCGGTCGGTCATGATCTCGGCGCCCAGGAACACCCCCGTCAGGCTGCGATTGCCGCCCATCAGGGACGAGACGTCCACCTTGGTCGGTTCGCGCCCGGCCTGGCCGACCAGCGAGATGCGGCCGCGATAGCCCAGGGCCAGGATGCTGGCCTGCAGGGTCTGGCCGCCGACAGGATCGACCACCAGGTCCGCGCCCTTGCCGCCGGTCAGCCTCATCACCTGCTCGACCACATCGTCGCGGCGATAGTTGATCCCGTGGTCCAGGCCGAAGGGCTTCAGACGCTCCAGGCGCTCGTCGCTGGAGGCGGTGGCCAGCACCGTCGCCCCGGCCCGCTTGGCCAGCTGGATCGCCGCGACGCCCACGGCGCCCGCGCCGGCCTGGACCAGGACGGTCTCACCGGACTTCAGGTGGCCGGCCCCGAACAGGCATTCGTGCGCGGTGCCGAACGGCACCGGGATGGCCGCCGCCTGGCGGACGTCGAACCCGTCGGGGATCGGCCAGGCGTTGCGGGCCGGCACGCTGCGCAACTCGGCATGCGAGCCGAAGGCGTTCACGGTCACCACCTTCTGGCCGACCTTCAGGTGGGTGACCTCGGCCCCGACCTCGACGATCTCGCCGGCCGCCTGGTAGCCGACGATGTGCGGGCTGCCGGCCATCGGGCCGCCGCCGCGGTTGAGGGTGTCGCCGCCCTCGATGCTGACGGCCTCGACGCGGATCACCACGCCGCTGGGGTAACAGGGCGGATCGGCGACGTCCTCGTACTTCAGCACGTCCGGCGAACCGGTTTCGTAATAAACGGCGGCCTTCATGTCGGGCTCCCTAAGCTTGTTTTCGTTGGCCTTCGAGGGCCTGCCTACTTCGCCGGATCGACCAGGGCCTGATACACCAGGGTCGAGGCGTCATCGCTGATCTTGGCCAGGGCCGGATCGATCTCCTTGGCCAGGATGTGGATCATCCCCAGCATGAAGAGGTCGTTCTTCGGGTCGATCCAGAACCAGGTCCCGGCCGCTCCGCCCCAGCTGTAGGTCCCCTCGCCCTGCAGCGTGCCGTCCCGGGCCGGATTGATCACCACCGCGAAGTCGAGCCCGAAGCCCACGCCCTTGGCGGGAGAGAACGAGGCGTCGGGCGCGCCCATCACGATGTCGCTCAGATGGTTGGACGCCATCAGCTTGATCGTGCCCGGCGACAGGATGCGCGCGCCGTCCAGTTCGCCGCCGTTCAGCAGCATCTGGGCGAAACGGGCGTAGTCGGCCGTGGTCGAGACCAGGCCGCCGCCGCCCGAGGCGATCGCCGGCGGCTTGGTAACGTCCAGCACCATGAAGTTGTCGGCCGTGACCAGCTTGCGGGTCTTGGGGTCGGGAATGTAGAGCGCCGCCAGGCGGTCGCTCTTGGCCGCGGGCACATAGAAGGCGGTGTCGGTCATCTTCAGCGGATCGAAGATGCGGCTCTTCATGAAGTCGGCCAGGCTCATGCCCGACAGCCGCTCGACGATCAGGCCCTGGATGTCGACCGAGACGCTGTAGCGCCATTCCGTACCCGGCTGGCTGGCCAGGGGCAGTTTGACCAGCTTGTCCAGGAACTCGGCCTGGGTCTTGGAGCCCAGCAGACCGCTGTCGCGATAGGCCTTCTCGACCGGTTGATCCGTGCGCAGACCATAGGCGAAGCCGCCGGTGTGGCTCATGATCTCGCGCATGGTCGGCACGCGCGTCGCCGGCTCGGTGATGAAGGTCCCGTCGGGGTTCTGGCCCTTGTAGACCTGCAGATGCGCGAACTCGGGCACGAACTTGGTGACCGGGTCGTCTAGCCGCCACTTGCCCTCTTCGAACAGCATCATCATCGCCACGCCGGTCACCGGCTTGGTCTGGGAATAGATGCGGAAGATCGTGTCCTTGGTCATCGGCGCGCCGCCGATGGCCTTCTTGCCGTAGGTGTCGTAGCTGACGACCCTGCCATGGCGCGCGACCATCGTGACCGCGCCCGGCAGGTGACCCTGGTCCACCAGGCCCTGCATGTAGGTGTCCAGGCGCTTGAGACGTTCGGCCGAGAAGCCTTCGGCCTCGGGCGTCGCGGGGGCCAGGATCGCGGCGGGCGCGGGCTTGGGCGCCGCATGCGCCGCCATCGGGGCCAAGGCGATCGCCGCCATCGCCGCCGCCATCGTCAGCCGAATCCGCATCCGTCCCTCCAAACGATTGTTTGGAAGCACCTTAGCTTGCTTTGATGACGCGGCAATGGATGACGTCGCGGCCGCCCTTGCCCCCTCCCCGCCGATGCGGCTAAGGAGAACGCCCCGTTCGGCGAGCGGCGGGCCGGATTAGCACAGCGGTAGTGCAGCGGTTTTGTAAACCGAAGGTCGCGGGTTCGATCCCTGCATCCGGCACCACTCCCTCCATTGCGCAGCGCCCAAAAGAAAACCGCCCGATCCGAAAGGGACCGGGCGGCGAAGTCAGGTGGTCGGAGGGTGGATCAGAAGGTCTTGCGCAGAGTCACGCCGTAGGTGCGCGGCGGGGTCGGATAGCCGCTGTAGCTGCCGTCCTGGGCCACCGTCGGGAACGTGGCGATCAGGCTCTCGTCGTCGGTCAGGTTGCGCCCCCAGAAGGTCAGCTCCAGGCCGTGCGCGTCGTCGGTCACGCCCAGGCTGGCGTTGATGACGTTCTGCCCCCAGGTCCCGACGTCCGGCGGCGTCGTCTCGCTCAGCTGCACCTTGCTGGTGTAGTCGTACTCGACGCGCAGGTAACCGGCGTAGCCCTTGCCCAGGTCGTGCGAGACGGTGGCCGAGGTCGACACGGTCCACTTGGGGATGCCGGCCGGCTTGTCGCCGGTCAGGTCGCGGAAGTTGGGCCGCAGGCCGGTGGCCGGGTTCACCGGGCAGCGGGTGGTGTCGTAGTTCACGCAGGCCGCGCCTGTGAACGAGTCGTAGGTCGGATCCAGATAGGTCGCCGACGCCGTCAGCGACAGCCAGTCCAGCGGCCGGTAGGCGCTGTCGACCTCGAAGCCCTTCACCGACTCCTCGCCGGCGTTGACCAGGCTGTAGCCGATGCCGGTATAGGCGTTCGACTGGAAGCCCTTGATCGACTGGTCGAAGATCGCGAGGTTCAGGTAGCCGCCCTGGAAGTTGGCCTTCAGACCCGCTTCGTAGACGCTGACGTCCTCGGGCGCGGCGGTGCGGCCCACGCCGTTGGCGTTCGGCGGCCGGCTGTCGGACGACAGGTTGTAGGCCCCGGCCTTCCAGCCCGTCGAATAGCTGACATAGGCGTTCACCCAGCCGAAGTCGTAGGCGGCGCGGACCGCGTAGGTGACCTTGTCGCCCTTCAGTTCGCCGGACTCGTTGGCGTTCGGGAAGTTGACCGGCGCATGGTTGGTGGTGTTGCCGTAGTAGAATTGCAGGCTGCCCAGCGCGCCGTACAGGTTGGCCGGCAGGCCCAGCGCCGTGAATTGCGGCACGTTCTGCAGGTTCAGGGACGAGAACGGGTCGCGCAGGACCACATCCGAGACCACGCGCTTGCGGTCGTTCAGATAGGCTAGGCCGCCGGTGATCGTCAGCTTGTCGGTGATCTTGTAGTCGGCCTGACCGAACAGCGAATAGGACCGCTGCTTCATCGAATAGTCGTCGTCGATGCCCTGGCCGGCCTGGAAGTAGGTCGAGCCCGGATGGATCGACGGCGTCACCAGGCTCTGCAGGAACTCTAGGGCGTAGAGATTGGACTTGCCCGTCAGCGCCGGACGCAAGCCCACCGGCAGGGCGGCCAGCAGGGCGGCCGGAACCTGGCCGCTGAGGCCCTCGGCATAGGCGCGGATATCAGAGCCGTAGTTGATCGTCCGGCCGGTCTGCAGCTTTTCGTCCTGGTAGAAGCCGCCGATCAGCCAGTTGAACGGGCCGTCGCTGGTCGAAGCCAGGCGCAGTTCCTGGGTGAAGGTCTTGATGTCGTTGCCGTCGCCCTTGTTGGCCAGGTCGGCGCCGGTGAAGTCGACGTCCTGGTACGAGGCGCTGGTTTGTTCGCGATAGGCGGTGATCGCCGTCAGCTTGGCGAAGCCCACGTCCTGGTCGAGCTGGCCCGAGATCCCCTTGCCGGTCAGGCGGTTGGACGGGTCGGTGTTGAAGACGACGTCGCGGTCGAAGATCTTCTTCGGATCGCTGATCGGCTTGCCCAGGCCGTAGGGCGCGGGCGCGCCGATGAACTGGGTGGCCGGGCCGTTGTAGATCGAGTTCACCGCGCAGCAGACTTCGGTGATCTTGTTGTAGTCGGCGATGATCCGCACCTGGGTCTGGTCGGTCGGCACCCACAGCAGATCGCCGCGGATCGACCAACGGTCGCGGTCGTTGACGTCGTTGCCGGTGGTGAGGTTGGTGGCGTAGCCGTCACGCTCGTTGACGCCGCCCGACAGGCGCACGGCGACCGTGTCGCTCAGCGGGCCCGTGATCGTGGCCTTCACCTGGCGCGTGTCGTAGTTGCCCAGGGTGACCTCGGCCTTGCCGCCGAAATCGAACTGCGGCTGCTTGGTGACGATGCTGATCGCGCCCGCCGACACGTTCTTGCCGAACAGGGTCGACTGCGGGCCGCGCAGCACTTCGATGCGCTCGACCTCGGGCAGGTCGTCMAGGGCCGCCGCCGAACGCGAACGGTAGACGCCGTCGATGAACACGCCGACGGAGCTCTCGATGCCGTCGTTGCCGTTGCCGTTGCCGAAGCCGCGGATGATGAAGTTGGTCTGGCTGGCGGCGTTGAACTGCKAAACCTTCAGCGACGGCACGACCGACTGCAGATCCAGAAGGTCGCGGATCTGGGCCCGCTCGAGGGTCTTCTGCCCCGTGACCGCCACCGAGATCGGCACGTCCTGCAGCGTCTGCTCGCGCTTGGTCGCCGTGACGATGATCTCCTCGACGGTCGCGGCGGCGTTGGCGGGCGGCGGCGTCTGGTCCTGGGCCAGGGCGGGACCCGCCACGATTAGGGCCAGCAACGACGCGCCGACGAAATGCACCTTCTTCACGTATTTCTCCCTGGGATCTGTTGTTGTTTTCAGCGCGCGAAGCGGTCGCGACACGAGCCGCCCCTGCCCGTGCGGACACGAGCGGTTCGGCGATTTCGGATTCGGTAGAGCGGTACGGCGGTGACGTCGCGCGGCGCATCGCCCTCGACGAGGGCGCGGACACGGTCCTGCGCAGCGTTCGCGGCCATTCAGTTTCCCCCGGAGCCGCGAGCGCCTGTTTCGGCGCTTTCACGTCCCAGGGTCGATTCTAGTACACCCCAGATATTCTAGAGCAAGTTAGAAATTTTAGGATGAAATAGAACATCGTTCTTCAGCGCGCTTGCCCAAGGCGGCGTCCGACCGCTACCACTGCGGAAGTTCCGTAAAGAGAACACCAGGGGAGCGCGCAACCTTGACCGGGGAAGACGAGACCGTGACGGCACCGCCGGACGGTCACAAACCGCTGTCGCACAGCCCGAAATCGGCCAAGAAGCGGGACGCGATCCTCCGGGCGGCCACCGAGATCATCAACGTCAAGGGCTACGCCCTGGCCACGATGACCGAGATCGCCGCGGCGCTCGATCTGCGCGACGCGGCGCTCTACTACTACTTCCCCAACAAGCAGGCCCTGGTCTTCGCCTGCCACCAGAGCTCGCTGGAGCGGTTCGAGCGGGTCCTCAGCGAGACGGATCAGGACGGCGGCGCCGGTTTCGAAAGACTGGAACGCTTCCTGCGGGCGCTGCTGGTGGAGTCCGCCCGCAACGGCCCCCTGCTCTACTTCGGGGATCGGTCCTATCTGGACGAGGACCAGCGCGACGCAATCGCCGCCTGCAGCGAGCACCTGACCCGCCGCCTGGAAAGGATCATCCAGGACGGCATGGCCGACGGATCGATCACGCCGTGCGAGTCGTCGCTGGTGGTCCAACTGCTGCTGGGCATGCTGATCTGGCTGGCCAAGTGGGTCCCCACCGTCGAGGGCGTGACGGTCGACCGGCTCATGGCCGCCATCGGCGTGGTGGGGCTGCGGGGCCTGAGGAACGACACGCCCCAGGCCTGACCGGTCCCGAGCCTAGGCGCCCAGCAACGCCTCGTAGCGCGCGACGTTCTCGGCCAGCCACTGACGCAGGCGCTCCAGTTCGCTGATGTGGACGTGGGTCTCGTCCTGCACCTCGCCGTCGTCCGTGCGCGAGCCGACCTGCAGCTTGCCGCTGCGAAGGGCCTCCAGACGCTGGTCGAGGGCCTCCTGTTCGGCCTTGTGTCGCTCGACGACGCGATTGATTTCGGCCTTGTCCATACTCGGTCTCCGCACTCGGTCTGCCTCGGGGCCGCCGACGTCGTCGGAGCGGCTTCACGCTTGAAGGCCGAGTTTAAGGCCACGCCCGGCGCGCGTCGATCAAAGGTCCCCGAACCGCCAAAAAAAATGCCCGGCACGAAGGCCGGGCAGTCATTAGGGAGGAAACGCCCAGGAAGGGCAGGAGCGCCAAGGGCGGCTCCACGGGTTGATAACTAGTGCGCCGGGACGGTCAATCAAGGGCAAGAACGCCGCGCATTATGGTGAAGCTGCGAAGAACGCTGGGTTGTACGCAAAGCGGGCAACCGGGACGAAGCTGCTCAAACCCTGGGCGCATGGCGTTCGCGCGACGGGCGAAACGGCGGCGCCTCGGCTCGCGCAATCGGCGGCGAGTCGTTTTCGTCGAACCTGGTTTCGTCCGGCCGCCCCACGCCATAAGCCCCGCGTGGACAGTCGCCTCCCGGCCAGATAAGCCTTCCGGCGTTCGAACGGCCAAGGTGGAAGACCGATGAACGCGCCCCTGACCAGCGTCTTCGCCGAACGGGTGGCCGGTGCCCATCGCTTCGGGCTCGAGCGCGTCCGCCGCGCCGTGCGCTTCGCGATCGCCCATCGCGACCGCAAGCTTCCACGCCTGGCCCAGATCCGCAACCTCGACTACCCGGCCGCCAGTGGAAAGCGCGCGGCCAGGCTGTATGTGCCGATGCAGGCCTCCGCCGTGGGCCCGGCGATCCTGTTCTTCCACGGCGGCGGCTTCGTGATCTCCGACATCGAGACCCACGACGCCGTCTGCCAGCGCCTGGCCGACGCCGCCGGCGTGCGCGTGGTGTCCGCCGCCTACGGCCTGGCGCCCGAACATCCCTTCCCTTCGCAGGTCGACGACGCCCGGGCGGCGCTGGCCTGGCTGCTGGACCAGGCAGGCGAACTGGGCGTCGATCCCGATCGCCTGGCCGTGGCCGGCGACAGCGCCGGCGCCTATCTGGCCGCCACCGTGGCCAACGAGGCCAACACGCGCCGGCCCGGCGCGGTAAAGGCCCAGGGCCTGTTCTATCCGCTGGTCCATCTGGACGACGAGGTCTGGGCGCAGACCCTGCTGCGGGACGCCCGGCTGATCGGCCGCCTCGCGGTGGCCTACATCAACGCCCAGCTGGCCAGCGCCCGCGCCCCTTCGCTGCTTGACGCCGTCGGAACGGCTACGCCGCCGACCTTCCTGGTCAGCGGCGCCTTGCTCGACCCCGTCCATCCCGACGCCGTCGCCTACGCCCAGGCCCTGGAAGCGGTCGGCGTACCGGTCGAGCTGAAGACCTTTCCGGGCCAGGCCCACGGCTTCGTCAACTTCACCCACGTCCTGCCCGCGGCGGTCGAGGCCGTCACGACGCTTGGCGCCCGGCTCGGGAAGGCGCTACGAGACGGCGCATGACCCCCGTCCCTCCTAAAACGACGATCTACATCGACGCCGACGCCTGCCCCGTGAAGGACGAGGTCTACAAGGTCGCCGCCCGCTACGGCTTGAAGACCTTCGTGGTCTCCAACAGCTGGATCCGGATTCCCCAGACCCCCGCCATCGAGCAGATCGTGGTCGACGCTGGTCCCGACATCGCCGACGACTGGATCGCCGAACGGGCCGGCCCCGGCGACGTGGTGATCACCAACGACATCCCGCTGGCCGATCGCGTGCTGAAGGCCGGCGGCCAGGCCCTGGGCACGACAGGACGGCTGTTCACGGTCGACACCATCGGCTCCGCCCTGGCCTCGCGGATGATCGGCGAGCACCTGCGGTCGATGGGCGAGGTCACCAGCGGCCCCAAGCCCTTCGGTCCCGCCGACCGTTCCAAGTTCCTGCAGGCGCTCGACCAGGCCGTGGTCAGGGCCAAGCGCGTGGTCCGATGATCGAGATCACCTCCTGGCTGCGTATCGAGGACGACGAGATCGTCGAGAAGGCGACCCGCGCCTCGGGCCCCGGCGGTCAGCACGTCAACAAGACCAGCACGGCGATCGAGCTGCGCTTCGACGTCCGCAACTCCCCCACCCTGCCGGAAGACGTGAAGACCCGGCTCGAAGCCCTGGCCGGCAGCCGCCTCACGCAGGACGGCGTGATCGTCCTGTTCGCCCAAGGCAGCCGCTCCCAGGAGATGAACCGCCAGGAGGCCCGCGACCGGCTGGTCGAATTGATCCGTCGCGCGACCGAAAAGCCCAAGCCCCGGCGGCCCACCAAACCGACCTATTCCAGCAAGCTCAAGCGGCTGGAGACCAAGGGCAAGCGCGCCGGCGTCAAGGCGCTTCGCGGACGCCCGAGAGGCGACGACTGAGTTGCAGCGCCCGAGGTGTTGAGCCACCCGCCGCAAACTCAACCTTTACGTAAGTAATTATATCTGGACAATTTTTACGGATATTGATCACTGTCCGCCAAGCGCTGGCGGCGGGGCGGCCCATGAGCCTGGTGGTCCGAGAAATGGCGGAGTCCGAGGTCGATCTGATCATCGACTACTTCCATGCGTCGCCTCCGGAGCATCTGGAGCTCATCGGGGTGGACCCGGAGCGCCTGCCCAAGCGCGAGGACTGGCGAGCCTATTACGAGGTGGTCTTCCAGCAGCCGCTGGAACGCCGCGAAACCCTGCTCCTGACCTGGCTGGACGACGAACGCCCCGTCGGCTTTTCGAGCGCCGACAAGATCGCCTTCGGCCGACACGCCCACATGCACCTGCACGTCACCGCGCCCGACGAGCGTCGACGCGGTCTCGGGGTCGAGGCCGTGCGCCGCAGCGTCGAGCTCTATTTCGAACAACTGAGGCTGAAGCGGTTGTTCTGCGAACCCCACGCGTTCAACGCCGCGCCGAACCGCACGCTGAGATCGGCCGGCTTCCGATATCTGAAGACCCACATCACGGTGCCCGGACCGCTGAACTTCCGCCAGCCGGTCACGCGATGGGTGATCAGCCGGCCCGCGAAGCTGGATTCCTAGCCGCGTTCCCAGGCCGGAACGACCGGACCCGGTCCATAGGACAACACCTCGTGCTTCCACTCCGGTTCGGTGATCAGTCCGCCGAGGATCTTCTGGAGATAGGTCGCGAGGTTGGTCTGCTCCTCAACGGTCAGTTCGGCGCAGACTTCCTGGTTGATCGGATGGATGTCCTCGCGGATGCGTCCCAGGATCTCCAGGCCTTCCGGGGTCAGACGAACCACCACCTTGCGCCGATCCGACGCCTGGGTTCCCCGCTCGACCAGGCCGTCGCGGATCAGGCCGTCGATCGACCGGGTCAGGGTGGTGCGGTCTGCGGCCGACAGTCGCGCCAGACGCGTCATCGAGCATTCGCCGAACCGCGCGAGGGAAGCCAGCGCCACCCACTTGGCGAAGCTCAACCCGTGTTGCGCGATGCAGTCGGCCGCCAAGGCGCGCCGATGCTGTTCGGTCTGGTACATCAGATAGCTGACATAGGTCGGCAACGGCAAACCGCGGCCCTCCCCTTGCTTCTGCTCTGACATGGTTCCCCCCACGCCAAATGGCGCGTCTTCATCTCACACGCGGAAGCCACACACAATCACGGCTCCGCTTGCGCGATCACGAATGCGCGCATTTGCATCTGTTGGAACCCAGCGCCGTTCCCCCTGGCGTGAACGGCAGCGAACGCCGTTCGATCGAGCCCCTAACGTCACCGCTAACCATACAGTTCCAGACGACACGGCCCCCGCGAACAAGTTCGCGGGGGCCGTGCATTTCTCGCTCATCGAGGGCGTAAGGCCCGGTCAGGCGGCGCGGTTGGCGACCGCTTCCGGGGCCGTGGCGTTGCGCGCGCGGGCCCGGGTCAACCAGTCGTCGGGATAGGTCTCGCGCACCACGATCGACTTGAACTGACCGACCGGGATGCGGGTGTTCTCGCCGGGATTGAGGTCGCGCGACACCGAGTGCCCGGCGAACTCTTCGATGATGGTGATCACCTGGCTGCTGCCGGCGGTGTTTTCGATCAAGACCATGTTCATGGGGGTCGTCCTGGAGCTTGGGTTCAGGCGATGAAGGTGATCAGGCGGTGTGGCGTTCGATCTGGGCGACCGGCTGGCGGGCCCAGGCCTTGAGTTCGGAGGGCGAGGCCAGCTTGCGGAAGGCGCCCCGGGCGTGCTCGTCGCAGTACGAGGCGCGGGCGGTCTTTTCACGACCGCAAAAGCCGAAGTCGTGGGAGTCGGGATTGCCGATCGGCCAACGGCAGGAGTGGGTCTCAAGGCCGAGGATGTTCGAGGTCGGCGCCATCTCGGCGATCTCGATCACACGGACGGCGGAGCGGACGGGAGCGGCTTCGCGGGCGACCCGAGCGCGAGGTTGGGCTCGGACGGCGGTGCGCACCGCGGTGCGCTGACGGGTGGGAATGTCCCGGACGGTGATGCCCAGGCGGTGCACCTTGCCGATCACCGCGCTGCGGCTGACGCCGCCCAATTGCCGCGCCACCTGACTGGCGCTCATCCCCTCGAGCCACAGCTTGCGAAGCGTGGCGGTGCGCTCTTCGTTCCAGTCCATGATTTTTTCCTACCCGGTCGCCGGAGCAGCCCCTCCGACGACTTTCTGGGTACGTTTATGGTTAATTCTGGTCAATTTTTTATGTGCATACCCACGGTTTGTAATCGGTCATTTTGCTTTTACATTCTGTGGGATAACGCGCGTTGTCGCAGGGCGCTCTCCGAAAKGTGGCGAGACCTTGACCGGATAAYGACGTTATATATTGGATGCGAGACCCACATTTGGGCCAGGAAATGAATGCGGCGCCGCGCCGCACAGCTTGCGGCATAATGTCAGTCGGGGACTAGTAAATGCGTCAGTTTCACCTCGCCGCGGCAGCGGTCGTAAGCCTCATCCTGGCCGGTTGCTCGAAGCCTGGTGGATCAGCCTCGAACGGCGGATCGGCCAGCTCGACGCCTGCCGCGTCGACGCCGGCGCCGACCGACGCCGAGAAGCAGGCCCTGCTGGCCGCCCTGCCCGCCCCATACAACACCGGCGACTTGATGAACGGCCAAAGCAAGTTCGCGCTCTGCCGGTCCTGCCACACCATCACCGAGGGCGGCCCCGACATGACGGGCCCCAACCTCTACGGCGTCTTCGGGCGCAAGGCGGGCAGCAAACCGGGCTACAAGTATTCGCCCGTCGTCGCCGCCGCCGGTTTCGACTGGGACGCCGAGCATCTGGACAAGTGGCTGGACAATCCGCGCGGCTTCATGCCGGGCACCAAGATGACCTTCGCGGGCCTGCATGATCCCAAGGATCGCATCGATCTTATCGCCTACCTAAAGGTCGAGACGGGCTACAAACCTCCGAACGGCTGAGGCCGAGCATGGACGACGCCCAAGCGCTGCTCACGCGGCTTTACGAGGCCTACAACCGGCGCGACCTGGCCGCGTTCTCGGTCTTGCTGGCGGACGACGTCGACTGGCCCGACCAGATCCAGGGCGGACGGCTGATCGGCCTCGACGCGGTGGCGACCTACTGGACCGAGAACGACAAGATGATCACCGTCGACGCCGCGCCCGTCGCGTTCGAGACGCGGCCGGACGGCCGGATCGCCGTCGACGTCAACCAGATCGTCCGCAACCTGGCGGGCCAGGTCTGGTCCGACAGCTGTCAGCGACAGGTCTTCACGCTCCGTGACGGCAAGGTCGCGCGGATGGACATCGAATTCCTCGACAAGGGACGCGAAGCATGAGCGCGGCGACCGACCTGATCGTCCGCTACTACGATGCGATCGAACGACGCGACCTCGAAGCTGTCCTGGCCACGACCCATGCCCAGGTGCGCTTCGAGGATTTCCTCGACGGCGGGGAAGTTGACGGCCTGGCCGCCGCCCGCGACTTCTACCGACGCATGTTCGAGTTCGCGCCGGACCTCAACCTGATCACGGTCGAGACCTTGCCGGACGGGCGGGTCCGGACCGAGTTCCAGTCCTCGATCCACTCGCCGTCGGGCCACCTGTGGTCGGACACTCGGCAGGCGGCGATCTACACGCTGGCGGATGGGCTGATCCAGGGCGTCGAGCTGCTGGGCCCGACGTCCTGAACCATCCTCGCGGTCGTCAGATCAGCAGGTCGGCGCAGGCGTCCAGGACGGCGTCGGCGTCCAGGCGGTACTTGGCGTAGAGGTCCGGCAGATCGCCCGACTGGCCGAAGGTCTCCAGCCCCAGGGCCCGCAGGCGCATGCCCCGCACCGAGCCCAGCCACGACAGGGTCGACGGCGCGCCATCGATGACGGTCACCAACCCCGCGTCCCGCGCCAACGGCGCCAGCAGGGTCTCGATGGTCGAGACGCGCGGTCCGCCTTCGGTCCAGCGTGCGCGGCCCGCGGCGGTCCAGTCGCGATGCAGGACGTCGGCCGAGGTCACGGCCAGCAGGCCCGCCCCCGGCTCATCCTCCAGCACCGCCTCGAAGGCCGCCAGGGCCTCGGGCGCCAGGGCGCCGGCATAGACGATGGCCAGGCGCGCGCCGGGCGCCGGCGGCCGCAACCAGTAGGCGCCGTCGACCACGCCCTGGCGCCAGGCGTCGTCGGTGCGGTCGGGCTGGGCGATCACGCGGGTGGACAGCCGCAGATAGGTCGAAGCCCCCTGCTCGGCCTGGATCTGGCCGAAGGCGTGGGCCATCAGCACCGCCGTCTCGTCGGCGAAGGCCGGCTCGTAGCTGTCCAGGCCCGGCTGGCTCATGCCGATCAGCGGCGAGCCGATCGACTGGTGCGCGCCGCCCTCGGGGGCCAGGGTCAGGCCTGACGGCGTGGCGACCAGAAGGAAGCGGGCGTCCTGGTAACAGGCGTAGTTCAGCGCATCGAGACCGCGGGCGATGAAGGGATCGTACAAGGTGCCGACCGGGAACAGCCGCTCGCCGAACAGCGGCGCGGTCAAGCCCAGGGCCGCCAGGGCGATGAACAGGTTGTTCTCGGCTATGCCCAGCTCGACGTGCTGACCGGTCTCGGCCTTGGACCAGACCTGGGCCGACGGGATGCGCCGGCGCTTGAAGACATCCTCGTGCGCCCGACGCTGGAACACGCCCCGACGGTTCACGAACCCGCCCAGGTTGGTCGAGACCGTCACGTCCGGCGAGGTGGTCACCACCCGGCCGGCGAACTCGTCGTCGCGGCGGGCGATCTCGAACATCACCTTGCCGAAGGCGGCCTGGGTCGACTGCTCGCCGCCCCCCAGCACCGGGGCCAGCAGTTCATCGGCCGTCGGGATGGCGATCCGGGGCGCGACGTGCTCGCGCTCGACCTGGGCGGCGAACGGGGCGCGGGCGACCAGGCCCTTGAGGGCCGTATGCTCGGCGGACGACAGGCCCGACAGCGCGTCCCACTCCTCGCCCTCGACCACGCCGAGCCGGGCGCGCAGCTCGGCGATCTGGGTCTCGGTCATCAGGCCAGCGTGGTTGTCCTTGTGCCCCTGGAACGGCAGGCGCAGGCCCTTGACGGTGTAGGCGATGAAGAAGCGCGGCGCGTCGTCCTGGCCGGCCCGCTCGAAGGCCTCCAGGATGGTCTCCATGCAGTGGCCGCCCAGCTCGGTCATCAGCTCGCCGAGATCAACGTCCTTGTAGGCCGCGATCAGCTTCAAGGCGTCGGCGTCGCCGGCCAGGTCCGTGTTCAGCCGCTCGCGCCAGGCCGCGCCGCCCTGGTAGCTGAGGGCCGCGTAGAGGTCGTTGGGGGCGGTCTCGATCCATTGCTGCAGCGCCGCCCCGCCGGGCTTGGCGAAGGCCTCGCGCTGGCGCTTGGACCATTTCAGCGTCTCGACGGTCCAGCCCGCGGCCTCGAAGATCTCGCCATAGCGGGTGAACATCCGATCCTTGGTGGTCGCGTCCAGGCTCTGGCGATTGTAGTCGACGATCCACCAGGTGTTGCGGATGTCGTGCTTGCAGGCCTCGATCAGGGCTTCGTAGATGTTGCCCTCGTCCAGCTCGGCGTCGCCCAGCAGCGAGATCATCCGCCCKATCCGCTCTGGCTTCACCGCGCCCCGCGCCGCCAGATAGTCCTGGCTCAGCGAGGCGAAGGCGGTCATGGCCACGCCGAGACCGACCGAGCCGGTCGAGAAGTCGACGTCGTCGGTGTCCTTGGTCCGCGACGGATAGGACTGGGCCCCGCCCAGGGCCCGGAAGGCCTTCAACTTCTCCAGGCTCTGGCGGCCGAACAGGTGCTGGATGGCGTGGAACACCGGGCTGGCGTGCGGTTTGACCGCCACGCGGTCCTGCGGCCGCAGCGCCTTCATGTAGAGCGCGGTCATCAGGGTGGTCATCGAGGCGCAGGACGCCTGGTGACCGCCGACCTTCAGCCCGTCGCGGCTTTCACGCAGGTGGTTGGCGTTGTGGATCGTCCACGAAGCCAACCAGAGAATGCGTTCCTCGATGCGCCGTAGGAGCGCAAGCTCCTGCCGCTTCGCCGCCAGAATGGCTTCAGCCATGCTTCCTCACCCGGTTCAGACGGGTGAGGCTTGCCCCTCACCACTCTTCTCGCGGGCTTCATACTCTTCGATCTGCCGCGCCGTCCACTCCGGCGACTTCGTGAAGCGCGCCAGCAGATTGTAGAACACCGGCACCACGAACAGCGTCAGCAGGGTGGCGAAGATCGCGCCGGTGAAGATCACCGCCCCGATCGTCTTGCGGCTGCCCGCACCGGCGCCCGCCCACAGCATTAGCGGCAGCGCGCCCATGGCGGCCGAGATCGAGGTCATGATGATCGGGCGCAGACGCAGGGCTGCCGCCTCGATCACCGCCTCGCGGACCTTCAGCCCCTCGTCGCGCAGCTGGTTGGCGAACTCGACAATCAGGATGCCGTTCTTGGCGGCGATGCCGACCAGAATGATCAGGCCGATCTGGCTGTAGGTGTTGATGGTCGAGCCGGTGATCAGTAGGCCGAACAGGCCGCCCAGCGCCGCCAGCGGCACGGTCAGCATGATCACGGCCGGATGGATCCAGCTTTCGAACTGCGCCGCCAGCACCAGGAACACCAGCAGCAGCGCCAGGCCGAAGGCCAGGCCCACGGCGCCGGAGGCTTCAAGATAGTCCTTGGCCTGGCCGCCCCACTTGACGCTGACGCCGGGGGTGGGATGGGCCGCCGCCTGGTCCTGGAAGAACTTCACGGCGTCGGCCACGGTGTAGCCGGGATTCAGCTGGGTGGTCAGGGTGACCGCGCGCAAGCGATCGACGCGCGGACGGTCGGGAATGTCGCCGCGCAGTTCGGTGGTCACCACCGTCGACAGCGGCACCAGGGCCCCCGAGGCGGTCCGCACCTGGAGGCGGTTGAGGTCCTCGATGCCGCGACGCTGGTCCAGCGCCGTCTGCAGGATGACGTCGTATTCCTGACCGGTCTTGATGTAGGTGGTGGCTTTGCGCGAACCGAACATCGTCTCCAGCGATCGACCGATCGATTGGGCGGAAATGCCCAGGGTCGCGGCCTTGTCGCGGTCGATCTGCACCGACAGTCGCGGCGAGGTCGGCTCGTAGTCGAGGCGCGGCCGCGACAGGCCGGGATTGTCCTGGGCCGCGTCAAGGATCGGCTTCATCCAGGCCGCCAGTTGGACATAGTCGTTACCGACGGCGATCAGGTCGACGTTGGTGCCGCCTCCGCCCCCCCCGCCGCCGCCACGCTGGAAGGCGCCGCGCACCGAAGCCACGGCGCGAACGCTGGTGATCTTCGAGAGGCTCTTGTTGAGCTCGGCGGCGACCTGGTCGGCCGACTTGTCCCGCTCGCCCCAGGGCTTGAGCGCGATGACGGCGTTGCCGGTGTTGAACTGGGTCTGGCCAAAGCGCGGCACGGTGATGATCGTCCGCTCGGCGACGCCATCGTGGCGGTACTTGTCGATAATCGTCTCGATCCGGTCGGCGACCTTGACCGTGGCGTCGAAGCCGCTGCCTTCGGGACCGTTGATCGATACGTCGACGCGACCGCGGTCCTCCGCCGGCACCAGTTCCTGGGGCAGCAAGGCGAACAGGCCGCCGGCGCACACCGCCAGGACCAGCACCGACAGGCCGGTCACCAGGGTGGCGGAGCCTTTGCCCAACAGACCTTCCAGCGAGTGGCGGTAGCTGTCCTTGAGCGCGTCCATGGCCTTGTCCACGCGGCTGGACAGCCAGTTCGAGCTGGCCGGCCTGAGCAGCTTGGACGCCATCATCGGCGACAGGCTCAGCGCCAGCAGGGCCGAGAAGCCCACGGCGGCGGCGATGGCCACGGCCAGCTCGACGAACAGCCGGCCGATATAGCCGGGCAGGAACATGAGCGGCGCGAACACCGAGATCAGCACGATCGTGGTGGCGACGACGGCGAAGAACACCTGGCGGGTGCCGCGAAGGGCCGCCACGTTCGCCGGTTCACCCTCGTCCACGCGGCGCTGGATGTTCTCGACCACCACGATGGCGTCGTCGACCACCAGGCCGACGGCCAGCACCAGGGCCAACAGGGTCAGCAGGTTCAGCGAGAAGCCCAGCGGCGCCAGGACGATGAAGGTCGACAGGATGCAGATGGGCGCGACGATCGACGGGATCAGGGCCGACCGCCAACTACCCAGGAACAGCAGGTTGACCAGGGCCACCAGGGCGATCGAGATCCCCATGGTGATCCACACCTCGTGGATCGCCTCGGCGGTGAACACCGAGTTGTCGATCGCCACGATCATCTTGGCGCCGGCCGGCAGCGTCTGGTTGATCGTCGC
This sequence comes from Caulobacter sp. 05T431, assembly GCF_056665975.1. Classification (NCBI taxonomy): domain Bacteria; kingdom Pseudomonadati; phylum Pseudomonadota; class Alphaproteobacteria; order Caulobacterales; family Caulobacteraceae; genus Caulobacter; species Caulobacter sp. 05T431. The sequence continues at coordinate 22,035 of NZ_JBFTKU010000032.1, forward strand.
GACTTCCTTGCGCACGGCTTCGGAGATGGCCACGTCGTTGGCCTGCGACTGGCGTGTCAGGGCAATGCCGACCTGGTTCACGCCGTTGCCGCGGAACAGCTTGCGGCGCTCGTCCGCGCCTTCCTCGACCCGCGCCACGTCGCCTAGGCGGACCACGAATCCGTCGGCGTCGCCCCCGCGCAGAGGCAGCTTCAGGAAGTCCTCGGGCTTGGAATAGGCCCGGCTGACCCGGATCGTGAAGTCCTTGGAGGCGCCCTCCAGCGAACCCGCGGGCAGTTCCACGTTCTGGGCGTTGAGCGCGTTCTCGACGTCGTCGACCGTGACGCCGCGCGCGGCCATGGCGTCGGCGTCCAGCCAGATGCGCATGGCGTAGAGCGGCGCGCCGTAGAGGTTGGCCTGGGCCACGCCGGGGATCGTCGACATGCGCTCGACCAAGTAGCGGTCGGCGTAGTCGGCCAGCTCCAGCGTGCTGAGCGTGTCGGATGTCAGGTTCAGGACGATGATCGGCGAAGCGTCGGCGTTGGCCTTGGCGATCTGCGGCGGATCGGCCTGGTCCGGCAGGTTCGCCGCCACCCGGCTGACCGCGTCGCGCACGTCGTTGGCGGCCGCGTCGAGGTCGCGGTCCAGCGTGAAGGTGATGGTGATCTGCGAGCGGCCGTCGCGCGACGAGCTGTTGACGCGGTCGATGCCCTGGATGCCGGCGACCTGGCGCTCGATGATCTGGGTGATCCGCTCCTCGATGACCTCGGCCGAGGCCCCGCGATAGCTGGTCGAGATCGACACGACGGGCGGATCGACGCTGGGCAGTTCGCGGATCGGCAGGCTCTTGAACGCGGCCAGGCCGACGACGCAGAGAATGATCGCGGCGACCGCGGCGAAGACCGGGCGGCGGACGGAAAGGTCGGAAAGCATCAGCCGGCCTTCTGCTTGTGGCCGCCGCCGGCCTTGTCGCCGCCCTGGGCCTTGTCGCCCTTGCCGCCGCCCGTGCTGACCGGCGCGCCGTCCTGTACGCGGTTGAGGCCGTCGCCGACGATCTTGTCGCCMGGCTTCAGGCCGGAGGTGATCTCGATGAAGCCGTCGGCGGTGACGCCGGTCTGCACGGCGGTGCGACGGGCGACCTGCCCCTTCGGCCCCTTGGCGATCAGGAACACCGAGGCCTGGTTGCCCTCGAACTGCACGGCCGCCTCGGGAACGGCGACGTTCTGATGCTGGCCCTGGTCGATACCGACCTTGATCAGCATGCCCGGCTTGAGACGGCCGTCGCTGTTGGGGAACTCGGCGCGCGCCTTCAGGGCGTGGGTGGCCGGATCGATGCGGGTGTCGATCTGGGCGATGCGGCCCGTGAACATCTCGCCCGGCAAGGCGTCCGGCTTGGCGGTGATGGCCAGGCCTTCGCGCAGGATCGGCAGGTAGCGGTCGGGCACCGAGAAGTCGACGCGGATCAGCGAGACGTCGTCCAGGGTGACGATCGGGGTTCCGGGGCTGATCAGGGCGCCCGGCGCGATATCGGAAATGCCGACCCGGCCCGAGAACGGGGCGCGGATCACTTTGTCCAACTTCTGGGCGCTGGCGGCGGCCAGGGCGGCGCGGGCGGTGTCGCGGGCGGCCAGGTACTGGTCGGMCGAGGCGCGGGGCGCGATGCCCTTTTCAGCCAGGGTCTTCCACCGCGTGTATTCACGATCGGCCTGGGCCAGTTGGGCCTGGGCCTGGGCGATGCCCGCGTCCTCCTGATCGCCCTTCAGCTCGACCAGGACCTGCCCCTTGGAGACGGCCTGGCCGTCGCTGAAGTGGACGGCGGTGATCAGTTCGGCGGTGTTGGAGGTGATGGTGACCGACTGGCGGCCCTTGGCCACGCCCAGCACCTCGACCCGGTCGGTGAAGCCGCGGGGCTGGGCGACGACCAGCGACACCGGCGTCGCGCGTCCGCCGCCGCCCGGTCCGCCCTGCCCCGGCGTCTTGCCGCCGAAGGCCAGTTTCAATCCGCCGACCAGCAGCATCAGCAGGACGGCKACGACGGCCCCGGCGAGGAAGAAGTGTCTGCGGATCACGAAAAGCTCCGGGCGCCGGGTGGGACCGGCTCAGCTAGCACGAAAGCGGCTCAATAACCGCCAGCCCTAGCCTGCGTCCAGTGACACACGGATGACCGAATATTACATCGTTGAAATATCAGAAGCGCCGCCACACGGCCACGACAGGACCATGGTCGATCGGGGTCTCTCGTCCGGACAAGGTCTGTCGCCATCCCGCCTGCAGGCTCCACACGCCCAGGTCGCGCGTGACCGACACCTCGCGCTTGCGCCAGCGCGACGCCACGGGCTCGGATTCGGCCTTGCCCGTGTAGGCCTGGGCCATCAGAAGCCAGCGGGGCGTGGGCCTCAGGCCCAGAGTGGCGTCGATGCGGGTTTCGTCCGCCAGGCCGCTACGCTTGAGGCGGGCGACCTGCAGTTCGGCGAAGCCCTGCGCCTTGCGCCACTGCCGGGACGTCCCCGCCAGGAGACGCGCCTCCAGGTCCATGTCGCCCTGCCCCGGCGCCGCATAGCCCGCATTGCGCCCCACGCCGTCCTTGGTGGCGCCCAGATAAAGGCTGATCGCTGATCGATCCGTATGCAGCAGCGCATAACGCAGGCCCAGTTCGAGGGGACCCAGCCCGTCATAGTCGACGAAGTTGTCATGGCCACGGGTCAGCGCCGCCTTGGTCTGCAGGGTCAGCCGGTCGGTCAGTCCGTATTCGCCGTAGAGCGAGAGCGTCTGGTCGCGCCGGGGACTGATCGACCTCTCCGCGCCTTCGGGATCATAGCCCCTGTCGGCCTTCTGGTCCTCGTACTTGAGGATGGCCAGGCCCTCGCCGTCCTTCATCGGCCAGGCGCCGGCCCAGGCCGCGTCCAGCGGGCCAAGCACCGCGCAAAAGAAAGCCGCCGCGACCCCGAGGATCGCGGCGGCGTTTCGTTTTCGTCGCTTGGGCGTCAATCCGCGTAGCCGGGGGACTCCCGGTCGAGTTTGCGCAGGCAGCCCGGCCAGGCCAGGCCGGCGATCATGCCGAGACCCATGCCCGTCTGGCTGCGGACCTCGGCCTGGGCGCCTTCCGGCGCCTCCAGCACGTTCCCGCGACCGCCGCTGAGCGCCATCACCTGCTGGGCGCAGGCGCGCTCGAGATAGAACATGCCCAGCCAGCATTCGGCGGCCGTCATCCCCGTGGACAAGGTCCCGTGGTTGCGCAGCATCATCAGCTTCTTCTCGCCGAGGTCAGCCACCAGCCGTTCCCGTTCGTCAAGGTTGAGCGCAATGCCTTCATAATCGTGATACGATAGCTGAGGCAAGACAATTAACGCGTGCTGCGACAGCGGCAGCAGGCCTTCCTTGTTCGCCGACACCGCCACGCCCTGATCGGTGTGCAGGTGCATGACGAACTGGGCGTCCTCGCGCGCGGCGTGGATGGCCGAATGGATCGTGAAACCCGCCGGATTGATGAAGTACGGGGTCTTGTCGATGACGTTGCCGTCCAGATCCACCTTCACCAGGCACGAGGCGGTCATCTCGCCGAAGAACATGCCGTAGGGGTTGATCAGGAAGTGGTGCTCGGGCCCCGGGATGCGGGCCGAGATGTGGGTGAAGATCATGTCGTCCCAACCGTGGACGGCGACCAGGCGATAGAGCGCCGCCAGATCGACGCGGGCCTTCCATTCGGCCTCGCTGACCTTGTCCTTGAGCGACGTGGCGATGGGCGATGCACCGTCGGCCATGAGCGGATCCTCCGTAGGTTATCATTGTTAGCTTAAGGGTCGCGCCGCGCGCCCGCTGCGTCAAGCGGTGATGGCTCGATCCGCCGCCCTGTGTTAGCCCGTGCGCCTTCGTCGCGTTCGAGACTTCCCATGATCCCCTGGCAGCATCTGGACACCGCCAAGGTCCCCGGCGACGGCGGCGAGCTGAAGCTCATGCGGCGTGGGACCGAATATTCGATCATGGCCGGACCGATCGAGCTGATGAACAGCCGCCTCAGCGGTTCGGAAGAGGCCATGGCCACCCTGGCCTTCGAACGGATCGGCCAGCGCCCCAAGGCGCGGGTGCTGATCGGCGGCCTGGGCATGGGCTTCACCCTGCGCGCCGCCCTCGCCGCCTTCGGGCCGGACGCCAAGATCGTGGTCGCGGAACTGGTCCCGGCCGTCGTCGAATGGGCGCGGGGGCCGCTCAGCCAACTCCACGGCGGCGGGCTCGACGACCGGCGCGTGAGCTTGCACCTGGGCGATGTCGGCGAGGCGATCGGCGCCGAGGCGGCCGGCTACGACGCCATCCTGCTGGACGTCGACAACGGACCCGGCGGCCTGTCGCGCAAGGAGAACGACAGCCTCTACGGCCCCGCCGGCCTGGCCGCGGCCAAGCGCGCGCTGCGCCCCGGCGGCGTGCTGGAGGTCTGGTCGTCGACCCGCGACAACGGCTTCACGACCCGCCTGAAGCGGGCGGGCTACGCCGTCGAGGAGATCGGCGTCCGCGCCCACAAGGGACGCGGCGCGCGGCATGTGATCTGGATGGCGACCCGGCCCTGAACGCGGAGCGGACCACGATGAAGACCTTGCTGACCCTGGCGGCCGCCCTGGCGCTTTGGACCTCTCCGGCGACGGCCCAGGACGCCGTCGTCCGCGACAACCCGCCGGGACTGTTCACCAGCCCCCGCTTCACCAACGTGGTCGAGGTTCCCGCCGGGACCAACTTGGTCTTCGTCTCCGGTTTGACCGCCCAGGGCCCCGACGGCGTCGCGCCCAAGGACGCCCAGGGTCAGGCCCAGGCCGTGTTCCGCAACCTTCGTACCGCCCTGGCCGCGCGCGGCCTAACGCCCGCCGACGTGATCCAGGTCCGCAGCTTCCTGGTCGACATCCAGACCACCCTGCCCGCCTATCGTCAGGCGGCCGGAGACTTCTTCGGCGCGACACCGCCGMCGGCCAGCACCGTGGTCGGCGTCGCGGGTCTGGTCCGTCCGGACCTGCTGCTGGAGGTGGAGCTGGTCGCGGCCCGGCCGACCAAGACGAAGTAGCGGGCGGTCAGTCCCCTCGGTCGCCCTTCATCAGGCGCGCCTTGTCGCGCTGCCAGTCGCGGGCGGCCTCGGTCTCGCGCTTGTCGTGGTTCTTCTTGCCCTTGGCCAGGCCGATCTCCAGCTTGGCCAGGCCCTTCTCGTTCCAATAGAGCTTGAGCGGGATCAGCGTCCGGCCGTCGCGCTGGACCGCGCCGATCAGCTTGTCGATCTGCTTGCGGTGCAGAAGCAGCTTCCGGTGCCGGCGCGGCTCGTGGTTGAAGCGGTTGGCGTGGCCGTAGGGCGGGATGTCGGCGTTGATCAGCTTGATCTCACGCCCTTCCACCGAGGCGTAGGACTCGGCGATGTTCGCCCGCCCCACGCGCAACGACTTCACCTCGGTGCCGGTCAGCATCAGCCCGGCCTCGACGGTCTCTTCGATGAAGTAGTCGTACCGCGCGCGGCGGTTCTCGGCGATCGGCTTGGTCATCAGACCAGACCCGCCTCGCGCATGGCCTCGAGGATCGCCGGCTTGACCGCCTCGCTGCAGGGCGAGATCGGCAGACGGGTGTCGGCCTCGCACAGGCCCAGGTGCGCCATGGCGAACTTGGTCGGCGACGGCGAGGCGTCCAGGAACAGCGCCTTGTGCAGCTTCACCAGGCGATCCTGCCAGTACAGCGCGGTCTCCCACTCGCCGTTCAGGCACGCGTTGATGAAGGTGGCGCAGGCGTCCGGCGCGACGTTCGAGGTGACCGAGATGACGCCGTGGCCGCCGTGGGCCACGTAGCCCAGGGCCGTGGGGTCGTCGCCCGACAGCATCACCCAGTCGGGACCGCACATGATCCGCTGGAAGCTGGCGCGGGTCAGGTCGCCGGTGGCGTCCTTGATACCCACGATGTTGGGCAGCTTGGACAGGCGCTCCAGCGTCTCGTTGGCGATGTCCGAACCGGTGCGGCCGGGCACGTTGTAGACCAGCACCGGCAGCTGCACGGCGTCGTTGATGGCCTTGTAGTGCTGATAGACGCCTTCCTGGCTGGGACGCACATAGTAGGGCGAGACCACCAGGGCGGCGTCGGCGCCGACGGCCTTGGCGTGGGCGACCAACTCGATCGCCTCGGCGGTCGAGTTCGATCCCGCGCCGGCGATCACCGGCACACGGCCGCGGGCGGTCTGCACGCACAGTTCGACGACGCGCTTGTGCTCTTCATGGCTCAGGGTCGCGGTCTCGCCGGTGGTGCCGACCGGCACCAGGCCGTGCACGCCGCCCGCGATCTGGCGCTCGACAAGGGCCACGAAGGCTTTCTCGTCCACCGCGCCGTCGCGGAAAGGCGTGACCAGCGCCGGAATGACGCCCTTGAACGGAGAATGAGCCATGACTTGCAATTTGCCGTGAGAAACGCGCCGCGACGGTTGCGGCTTGAGGATGGGGGCGGACAATATGTCCCGCTCCCCCTGTCCCGCAACCGGTCCGTGCCGCTCTGCACCGATTTGGGGATGTTTCTGCATAGGTCAATCCGCCGCGAAGCGGTCTATAAGCGCCAAACAGGGTCACGTACGCCGCAAATCGGCCCCTCGATCATCCGAAAACGGCGAGAACGCAGCCCGCGAGGGCCAGAGAATCGAAGGAGACCGCGTTTTGGCGTCAGGGCTGGGTAAGGTGTTGCTGGGCGGAACCGCGGTTGTCGCGCTGTTTGGAGTGGCGCTGGCCCAGGACGACGTCGACCTGCCCCGCGGCCCCCAGCCCTACACGCCGTCGGGCCTGATCACCACGCCGCCGACCGCCACCTACGCCACGCCGGCCGAGGCCGACGCGGCCAACCTKCGCACCGCGGTGACCAGCCGCGACCCGGCCACGATCCGCATGGCCATGTCCAGCATCCAGGACCCGCTGTCGCGCAAAATCGCCCTGTGGGCCCTGGTCGACGCCGGGGCCGAGAGCATGGGCTTCTTCGAGCTGGACCAGGCCCGCCGCGACCTCGCCGGCTGGCCCCGCGCCCAACGCCGCGAAAACGCCGCCGAAAAGGCCCTGGTCACCTCCGGCCTGGACGCCCAGCGCATGATCGCCTGGTTCGGCGGCCGTGATCCGCAGACCGCCGAGGGCGCCATGTCCCTGGCCGCCGCCTATCAGGCCGCCGGCCGCACCGCCGACGCCAGCAACCTGATTCGCCGCTGGTGGCGGGACCAGGTGTTCGAGCTCGACGCCCAGCGCGGCATGCTGGCCCGGTTCGGCACGCTGCTGACCGCCGACGACCACGTCCGCCGCGCCGACATCCTGCTGTACGGTCCCCAGGGGCCCGCCGCCCGCGACATGGTCGCCCTGCTGCCCTACGACCAGCAGGCGCCGGCCCAGGCCCGCATCGCCCTGCGTTCGAACGCCAGCAACGCCAACGACCTCTATGCGGCGCTTTCGCCCGCCCAGCAGGCCCAACCGGGCGTGGCCTTCGAGCGCGCGTCCTATCTGCGCCGCAAGGGCCTGGACACCCTGGCCCTGCCCCTGGTCGGCCAGTTCCCCGCCCCGCCGCCCAGCGAGGATGCCGCCTCCGCCATCTGGCGCGAGCGCAAGCAGCTGGTGATGTCCGCCCTGAAGAACGGCGACAACGCCGGCGCCTACGCCGCCGCCAACGCCCGCCTGAAGAGCGGATCCGACGCCGCCGAGAGCGAGTTCTTCGCGGGCTGGATCGCCCTCGCCCGCCTGAAGGACGCCGATCGCGCCGCCGACCACTTCGCCCGCATCGCCGAGATCGGCGCCTCGCCGATCACCCGCGGCCGGGCCCTCTACTGGCAGGGCCGGGCCGCCGAGGCCCAGGGCGACCGCATCGCGGCCCAGGCCTTCTACGCCGAGGGCGCGCGCTACATCACCACCTTCTACGGCCAGCTGGCCGCCGAGAAGGCCGGGATCAAGGAGATCCGCCTCGATAAGGATCCGACGATCACCCAGGCCGACCGCGCCCGCTTCGAGGGTCGCGAACTGGTGCGGGCCGTCCGCACCCTGATGGCGGCCGGAGCCCGCGACCAGGTCCGGGTCTTCGTCCTCTACATCGACGACCAGCTGCCCACCGCCGAGGAAGAGGCCCTGCTGGTCGACCTGGCCAGGAGCTACGGTGATCCCGACCTGGCCATGCGCGCGGTGCGCACCGCCGCCCAGCGCGGCTTCACCCTGCCGGAGCGCGGCTATCCGCTGCTGGACCACCTGTTCACGCCCGGACCGGGCGCGGCCGAGACGGCGTTCGTCTATTCGATCTCGCGCCAGGAAAGCAATTTCGACCCCAACGCCCGCTCGGGCGTCGGGGCGCGCGGCATGATGCAGCTGATGCCGTCGACGGCCGCCATCGTCGCGCGCCAGATGGGCGAGAGCTACAGCGCCGACCGGCTGTCGGACCCGTTCTACAACATGCGCCTGGGCTCGACCTATCTGGGCAGCATGGTCAGCAACTTCAGCGGCTCTTACATCATGGCCGCCGCGGCCTACAACGCCGGCCCCGGACGGCCCGCCCAGTGGGTGACCCTGTGCGGCGACCCGCGCGGCGCGACCACCGATCCGCTCGACTTCATCGAGTGCATCCCGTTCTCCGAGACCCGCAACTACGTCATGCGGACCATCGAGACGACCATGGTCTATCGCGCCCGCCTGAACGGCGGCGTCACCCCGCTGACCCTGTCGAGCGACCTGAAACGCGGCGGCTACAGCTATGCAGGCCCGGCGGGAACGACAGCCAGCGGCTTGCCGCCGATCGGCGGGGCGACGCCGGCCTCGACAACGGCGATCCCGCAAGGCGGCTACGTGCCGGGCACCCGCTGACGGGCTAGCGGCGCCTAGCCGCGACGACCAGTCCGGCGGGCGTGTCGATCAGCGAGCCGTCCAGCCGGAACACCGACGCCAACACGTCGGACGACAGGGCCTCGACCGGCGCCCCCTGCGACGCCACGCGGCCGCGGTCCAACACCAGGACCCGATCGCACAGGCGCGCCGCCAGGCCCAGGTCGTGGAGCGTGACGACCACCGCCGCCCCGGCCGCCGCCTCGCCGCGCAGCAGGTCCAGGGTCAGGAGTTGGGCGTCGGGGTCCAGCCCGGCCACCGGTTCGTCGGCGACCAGCAGCGGGGCGCGCGTCGCCAGCAGCCTCGCCAGCAGCACCCTGGCCCGTTCGCCGCCCGACATGTCCAGCACGCCACGATCGGCCAGGGTCTCGACGCCCACCCGTTCCAACCGCTCGCGGGCGACGGCCAGCGCCTGATCCGGCGGCAGGTCGGGCGCGCCCAGGGCGGCGACGTCCCGGGCGGGCAGGTTCCAGGCCAGCCGGCGCTCCTGCGGCAGGTAGCCGACCAGACGGGCGCGCTCGACGGGGTTCAGGTCGCCGACCGGACGTCCGGCCAGCAAGGCCGAACCGGCCTCCAGCGGCATCAGGCCCAGTCCCGCCCGCAGCAGGCTGGTCTTGCCCGCGCCGTTGGGGCCGACCACGCCCAGCACCTCGCCGGCCGCGACGTCCAGGGACGCGCCGTCCAGCACCAGGGCCTTGCCGCGTCGGGCCTTCGCGCCCGCGATCGTCCAGGCCGCCGTCATGACCGCCAGCTCCGCGCCGCCCGCCAGGCCAGCAGAGCGAAGACGGGCGCGCCGAACAGGGCGGTGACCACGCCCAGCTTCAGTTCCTGCTCCGTCGGGATCACGCGGGCGGCCAGGTCGGCGGCGACCAGCAGCACGGCTCCGGCCAAGGCCGAGGGACGCAGCAACCGGCCCGGATCGTCCCGGACGGCGGCGCGCACCAGATGCGGCGCGGCCAGGCCGACGAAGCCGATCACCCCCGCCGCGGCGACCGAGGCCCCGGCCAGCAAGGCCGAGCCCGCCACCGCCGCCACCCGCAGCCGCGCCATCGGCAGGCCCGACATCTGGGCCGCCTCCTCGCCCAGGGTCAGCATCCGCAGGCCCCGCGCCGCGTAGAGGCAGAGCCCCGCGCCGATCGCCATCGGCGGCAGGGCGCGCAGGATGTCGGTGAAGTCACGGTTCTCGACCGACCCCATCAGCCAGGCCAGGACCTCGGCGACGGCCACCGGCGACGGCGACAGGTTGAAGACCAGGGCCGTCAGGGCGCCGGCGAAGGCCGACAAGGCCACGCCGAACAGGATCAGCACCTCGGGCTCGCGGAACCGCGCCGCCAGGCCGACCACCGCCGCCCCGGCCAGCAGCGCCCCGACCAGGGCGGCCAGCTCGATCGCGCCCGGCAAGGCCGCCAGCCCGCCGGCGATGGCCAGGGACGCGCCCAGTCCCGCCGAGGCCGACACGCCCAGCACACCGGGCTCGGCCAGAGGATTGCGCAACAGCCCCTGCATGGTCGCTCCCGCCAGGCCCAGGCCGGCCCCAACCAGGGCGGCCATCAGCACGCGCGGCAGGCGGATGGTCCACAGCACCTCGCCCGGCGCCGAAGCCAGGTCGACCAGCGCCTGGTGATATTGCGCAGCGCTCAGCGGGCTCTCGCCGAGGCTGACGGCGATCGCCGCCGCGACKACCAGGACCAGCAGAAGGATCAGCTCCAAACGGCGCTGGCTCATCGCGTCGCCTCCGCCAACACCCGCGCCCCGTCGGCGGCGAACCAGGCCGAGCAGCCCAGCATGGCGCCGGGCAGCGAGGCGACCACCCGTCCCCGCGTGGCCTGGCGAAGGGCCGCGTGACGCCCCGGTCCCCAGCGGTCGGCGCCGGCCCGGGTCAGGTCGAAGAAGCCCAGCACCACCGCCTTGGGCGGGTTCAGCACCAGCCTCTCGAGCGGCGCGGGCGAGAAATAGGGCTGGGTCGAAGCGTTGGTGAAGCCCGCCGCCCGCAGCATGGCGTCGATCATGGTGCTGGGGCCCGCCGTGTAGCCGCCTGGGGTCAGGTAGAAGGCGGCGCGCCCCCTGCCCGCCCCCTTGGCCCGCGCCAGGTCGGCGTCCATCCGCGCCAGCAGCGCCTCGCCCTCGGCCTGGCGGTCCAGGGCCCGGGCGACCTGCCGGACATTGGCCCGCACGCCGTCGAAGTCGGTGGCGTCGCCCAAGCTGACCGTCCGCACGCCCCGACGGGCGACGGCCGCCGTCAGCCGGGCGTCGCCGCCCCACTGGCGCACCACCACGTCAGGACCCGCGCCCAGCACGGCCTCGATCGTCGTCCGGCGTTGCGGCAGGCCGATCGCCCTGGCGCGGAGAAAGGAATCCGGCGCGTCGGCGCGCGGCGAGAGGCCGACGATCGCCTCGCGCGGCGCCAGGGCCAGCACGTACTGGTCGGCGCAGGAGTCCAGCGACATCACCCGCCTTGTGGTCTGTGCGGCGGCGGGGCCCGCGACGACCGCCAAGCCGACGACGAGGCCGGCGAGCAAGGCGGCGCGCATGGAGGTCAGTCCGTGACCAGGCCGTGCAGCAGCCCTTCGAGGGTGACCTTCATCAGTTCCTCGCGCGGCGCCCAGTTGCGGTCGGGCATGGTGATCAGCAGGGCCACCAGTCCGTGGCAGGCGGCCCACAGCACCTGAGCGGCGCTTTCGCCCGAGCCGGTGCGCAGGCGGCCGGCGGCGGCGATCTCGTGGATCGGCCCGCTGAACTCGGCGAAGCAGCGATCGCCCAGCTCGGCCGTGGCGGCCTGCTTTTCCTTGGAGATCACGTCGCGCGATCCGCAGAACACCAGCTGGTAGGTGTTGGGATTGTCGAAGGCGAAGCGCATGTACGCCTCGAGCATCAACTTGACCCGCGCCACCGCGCCGATCGGCCGGTGGGCGATGTCGACATTGACCGCCAGCAGCTGGCCGATCGCGTCGTCGCTGATCTCCAGCAGGATCTGGTCCTTGTCGCGGAAGTGCATGTACAGCGCCGTCGACGACACGCCCACGGCGTCGGCGATCTTGCGGATCGTCGCCCCGGCGTAGCCCTCGGCGATGAAGATCTTCTCGGCGGCCGCCAGGATTTCTCCGCGACGCAGATGCCCGTCCCCTTTGGGCTTACGCGCCGACTTGTGCGGCTTCTTCAACGCGACCGTCACGATATGGCGTTCCCCTACCTAGTCCCCGAACCCGACACTAAACGGGAATCACCCAAACGTCGCAACTCTCAACGATTTAGCCAAAACGGGTGTTTTTCTGATTGACGCGCCATAGTTGAGGATTCGTTATCTGCTCGCTGGATGCGATATCTGCGCGGCGGGGGCTATGGCGCGAGAGGAACGAAACCAGCGGGGCCGCGCGTTCGGTGCGAAAACGGCCGACGGACAGTGGATCGAAGCGCTCGGAGACGGAACGGTCAAGGCCGAGCCTCTGCCGGATGGAGCGCACCGGCGCCTGTCTCGGGGCCAGGTGATCGGGCTGATCATCGTGGCGGTCGTCCTGGCGGTCCTGATCGGACTGCAATCCCGGGCGACGCTGGAAGCCTTTCATCTGCTGTTCTTCGTCGGCTTCATGAGCCAGTCGGCCATCAAGCTGGTCGCCGCGTTCACGCCCCGCGCTTCGACGGCCTGCCCTCCGGTCGCCGACGAAGCCCTGCCTGCCTATACGGTCATCGTCCCGCTCTATCGCGAAGCGTCGGTGGCGGCGGAGCTCGTCGCCAACCTCGAGCGGCTCGACTACCCCCGGGACCGCCTGCAGGTGCTGATCGCCCTGGAGGCCGGCGATCACGAGACCCAGGCCGCCTTCGGCGCGCTGGAGCTTCCAGTCGGCTTCCAGGTCCTGGTCGCGCCGCCCGGTTCGCCCCAGACCAAGCCCCGCGCCTGCAATATCGCCCTCGAACGGGCTCACGGCGAACTGGTGGTCATCTACGACGCCGAGGACGCGCCGCATCCCGGCCAACTTCGGGAGGCCGCCGCGCGGTTCGCCCAGGCCGACGCCGGCCTCGTCTGCCTGCAGGCGCCGTTGCGGATCGAACCCGACCCACGCTTCCTGCCCGACCAGTTCGCCCTGGAATACGCCGTGCTGTTCGAGGTCTTCCTGCCGGCCCTGGCGCGCTGGGGCCTGCCCTTCCCGTTGGGCGGCACCAGCAACCATTTCCGAGCCGCCGCCCTGCGGGCCGTGCGGGGCTGGGATCCGTACAACGTCACCGAGGACGCCGACATCGGCTTTCGCCTGGCCGCGAACGGCCGTCGGCTGGATGTCCTGTCCCACCCCACCTTCGAGACCGCGCCGACGGGGTTCAAGGTCTGGAAACCCCAACGCGCCCGCTGGATCAAGGGCCATCTCCAGACCCTGGCCGTCCATGCGCGGGGTCGGGCCGCTCGCACGCCGCGCGGCCTCGCCGCGCTCGTCATTACCCTGGCCCTTCCGGTCGTCTCCTCCCATCTGCACGGTCCCCTCCTCGCCTGGCTGGCGTTGCAAAGCCTGGGCTCGACGCTGGGCGTGTGCGCCGAGGTTCCGCTGATGGACTGGATGCTGGTCTTCTTCGGCTGGACCTGCGTCGCCATCGCCGGGACCGTGGCCCAACAGCGGGCCGGACACCGCCAGCGGATGCTGCCGCTGCTGGGCGCGATCCTCTATTGGCCGCTGCAGAGCCTGGCGGCGGCCGAGGCGCTTCGCCAGTTCGTCGTCTCGCCGTTCCACTGGGACAAGACCCCCCATACGCCCCGCGCGGCGAACCGTCTGCTGCCCCGCCTGCTGGCGCGGACTGGACGGGCCTTGCCCTGAGCGCGTATTGGCGGGGGCATGAATCCGACCATCGCCGCCGCCCCGCTCGTCATGCGCACCACCGGCTGGGCCGATTACGCCCTGCTCGACAGCGGTCATGGCAGGAAGCTGGAGCGCTACGGCCGCTACACCGTCGTCCGCCCCGAGCCGCAATGCTTCTGGGCCCCGCGCCTGGACCCGAAGGTCTGGGACGCGGCCGACGCCGTCTTCGACCCCACCGACGAGAACGAGGCCGGCCGCTRGCGCTTCAAGGGCAAGCCGCTGGAGAAGTTCCCCCTGGCCTGGGGCGAGGCCAGGTTCCACGGCCAGTTCACGCCGTTCCGCCACCTGGCCTTCTTCCCCGAGCAGGCCGCCAACTGGGCCTGGCAGGATCAGCGTGTCCGCGCGATCAAGGGCCGCCAGCCCAAGGTGCTGAACCTGTTCGGCTACACCGGCGTGGCCAGCCTGGTCTGCGCCGCCGCCGGCGCGGCCGTGACCCACGTGGACGCCTCCAAGAAGTCGGTCGGCTTCGCCCGCGAGAACGCCGCGTTCGCGGGCCTCGCTGACAAGCCGATCCGCTGGATCGTCGAGGACGCCCGCCGCTTCGTGGCCCGCGAGGTCCGGCGCGGCTCGCTGTATGACGGCATCATCCTGGACCCGCCGAAGTTCGGCCGCGGCGCCGACGGCGAGGTCTGGCGCCTCTTCGAGGACCTGGCCGAGCTGACCGCGAACTGCGCCCAGATCCTGGCCCCCGACGCCTCGTTCCTGCTGATGAACGCCTATGCCGCCCGGGTCTCGGGCGCGGCGATGTCGGGCCTGCTGGCCCAGGAACTGAAGGGCCGCGGCGGGGTCATCGACTGGGGCGAACTGGCCCTGGTCGAGGAGAAGGGCGACCGCCAGATCGGCCTGTCGTTCTTCGCCCGCTGGGCTTCGGAGGCATAAGCGATGAACGCCCCCCCGCACGCGAAGACCGTCACCTCGCTGTCGAACAATACGGTCAAGGCCGTCCGCGCCCTGCATATGCGCAAGGAGCGCGAGGAGAGCGGGCTGTTCCTGGCCGAGGGGCTGAAGATCGTCATCGAGGCGATCGACTGCGGCCATGCGCCCAAGATCCTGATGTACGGCCGCGACGCCGCCGACCATCCGATGCTCCAGAAGGCCAGCCAGGCCTGCCTGAAGGCCGGCGGCGAGGTCATCGAGGTCAATCGCGAGATCCTCGAGAAGGTCTCGCGGCGCGACAATCCGCAGGCCGTGGTCGGGGTGTTCAAGCAGGTGTTCACGCCGCTCAGCGCCATCGTGCCCGAGAGCGCCCCGTGCTGGGTGGCCATGCAGGCCGTCCGCGACCCGGGCAATCTGGGCACCGTGATCCGCACCGCCGACGCGGCCGGCTGCGGCGGGGTGATCCTGGTCGGCGACTGCGTCGACCCCTATTCGGTCGAGGGCGTGCGGGCGACCATGGGGTCGATCTTCGCGGTCAAGATCGCCAAGGCCTCGATCGCCGAGTTCCTGGCCTGGCGCGAGACCTGGCCCGGCAGCGTGGTCGGCACCCTGCTGACCGCCACGGTCGACCACAAGAGCGCCGACTATGTGAAGCCGTCGCTGATCCTGATGGGCAACGAGCAGCAGGGCCTGCCGCCCGAACTGGCCGCCGCCTGCGACGTCAACGTCAAGATCCCGATGCGCGGCAGGGCCGACAGCCTGAACCTGTCGGTGGCGACGGGGATCATGATCTACACGGTGACGGGCTGAACGCCCTTCCCTCCCCCTCGTGGGGAGGGGGGACCAGCGAAGCTGGTGGGTGGGGCCTGCCGGCTCAGCAAGCCGCCACCCGACCCTGGCTACGCCAGGGCCACCCTCCCCACGAGGGGGAGGGAAAACTCCGAGTTCTACTTGATCCGCGTCCACTTCTCGGTCTTGCACAGCGGGGCCACGATGCAGCCCTTCAGCTTCAGTTCGGTGGCCGAAAGCACGGTGATCGTGCCCGAATAGGTGCCGCCGTCGGCGGCGTTGTAGACCTTGCCGCCCGTCCACTTGGTCGGGCCGCCGCTGAAGCCGTACAGCATCTGCATGTTCTTCAGCGGCCGGGTGCGCAGGGACGCGTCCTTGTTCTTCTCGTCCTTGACCGTCGGGTCCTTCTTGATGTGATCCGAGTTGACCAGCTTGCCGCACAGGCTGTTGCCGCAGCGGCTGATCTCGACCTGACCGCCGTTGGTTTCGGTCTGCCATAGGCCCGTGGCGTCCTGGGCGAAGGCAGGGGCGGAAACGGCCAGGGCGCTCGCGGAAAGAGCCAGGGCGGCGACGACGATGGGCAGTTTCATGGGGGTCCTCTCCCTGTTGTTGTCACCCTTCTAACGCGCGTTCGGCTGAACCGGCCATGAATTGATGGCCAAGTTCGAACAAGGCTCGCCGATCCCCTACCCGGCCCGCCGCCTCAGGCCCGGACTGGAGCAGGTGGTGTAGCTGTCGGCGTTCAGCCGCCCGGCCGTCATGCCCAGCTTCCCCGGCAGGTCGCGGATGTGCGACGTCCGGGTCGCCTCGACGGCCGCCAGGGCCACCGCGCCGCAGGCATAGGCGTCCTGGGCGGCGTCGTGGTGCCTGAAGTCCACACCCAGGAACCCGCAGACCGCGTCCAGCTTGGCCGACGGCAGCTGCGGCCAGGTGTTCTTGGCCACCTGCACCGTGCAGATGTAGTCGAAGCGCGGATAGGACAGGCCGTAGAGCTCGCAGGTCCGGCGCATCACGCTGATGTCGAACGCGGCGTTGTGGGCGATCACCGTCGCCGCCTCGATCCGGTCCCGCAGCCGCGCCAGCACCGCTGGGAATTCGTCGGCGTCCTCGACGTCGGCCGGACGGATGCCGTGGACGGCGATGTTCCAGCCCGAAAAGCGCATGTCGCTTGGCCGGATGTAGTGGTGCTCGACCTCGACGATCGCCCCGTCCTCGATCCAGGCCAGGCCGATGGCGCAGGGGCTGGAGCGCTGCTCGTTGGCGGTCTCGAAGTCGATGGCGACGACGGTCATCAGCTTCCCACCATCGCCAGCCACTCGTCCTCGGTCATCACCTGGATGCCCAGCTCGGTCGCGGTCTTCAGCTTCGAGCCCGCGCCGGGACCGGCCACGACGAGGTCGGTCTTCTTCGACACCGACGAGGCCACCTTGGCCCCCAGCCCCTCGGCCTGGGCCTTGGCCTCGTCGCGGGTCATCTTCTCCAGCGAGCCGGTGAAGACGATGGTCTTACCGGCCACGGCCGTGTCGGTCTTGGGCTTGGCCACCGGTTGGATGTCGAGTTCGGCGACGAGGTTGGCGACCTTCTCGCGATTGTGGTCCTCGGCGAAGAAGCGGGCGATCGACTGGGCCGCCACCGGACCGATGCCGTCGATGGCCGCCAGGTTCAGATAGTCGTCGCCCGGCGCCCCCTGCCCGGCTTCCGCCAGGGCCTGGGCGAAGGCGTCCCACGTGCCGTAGCGCTCGGCCAGGGCGGCCCGGGCCGGCTTGTTCAGCTTGGGCACGGCGTGGCCGATCTTGACCTCCAGGCTGTCGGCCTCGGGCCACGGGTCGGCCTTCAACCCGCCCTTGCCGGCCTCGACCAGCTCGTCGCGGGCCTTGGGTCCGACCCCGGCCGCGCCCGCCAGCTCCAGATAGACCGCCCCCGGCAGTTGGTGAGCAGCCTTCTCCGCCGCGGCCTGCAGGTCCTCGAAGCGGTCGAAGTTCCGGGCCAACACCGTCGAAGTCGTCTCGCCGATGTCGCGCATGCCCAGGCCGTAGATCACCCGGTCCAGGCCGATGGTCCGCCGCGCCTCGATGCCCTTGACCAGGTTGGCCACCGAGGTCTCGCCATAGCCGTCGCGCTCGCGCAGCGCCGTCAGCTTCTCCTCGTCGCGGGCCAGCCTGAAGATGTCGGCCGGCTCCTTGATCCAGCCCTCCTCGAAGAAGGCCGCCAGCTGCTTCTCGCCCAGGCCCTCGATGTCGAAGGCGCGGCGCGACACGAAATGGCGCAGGTGCTCGATGCGCTGGAACGGACAGGCGAACTCGCCCGTGCAGCGGCGCACCACCGACTCCGTACCCGAGGCGTTGACCTCGCGGGCCAGCGGCGTCTTCAGCGGAMAGGGGCATTCGTGAGGGAATTCATAGGGTTCCGGCGCGGGGCTGGGACGCTCCTCCAGCGCCACCTGGACGATCTGCGGGATCACGTCGCCGGCTCGCTGGATCACCACGGTGTCGCCGACGCGGACGTCCAGGCGGGCGATCTCGTCGGCGTTGTGCAGGGTGGCGTTGGTCACCGAGACCCCGCCCACGGTCACAGGCTTCAGCCGCGCCACCGGGGTAATCGCCCCGGTGCGGCCCACCTGCAGGTCGATGGCCTCCAGGATCGTGCGGGCCTGCTGGGCCGGGAACTTGCGGGCGATGGCCCAGCGCGGCGAGCGGGAGACGAAGCCCAGGCGGCGCTGCTGCTCCAGCTCGTCGACCTTGTAGACCACGCCGTCGATGTCGAACGGCAGCTTGGGCCGCAGCACCTCGAACTCGGCATAGGCGTCCAGCAGGCCCTGAGCGTCCCGCACCCGCTTGGCCGGCGGGGCCGTGGTGACGAAGCCCCAGTCGTGCAGCTTGCCCAACGCCTCCCACTGGCCGGCGGCGAACGGGTCGCTGACCAGGCCCCAGGCATAGGCGAAGAAGCGCAGCGGCCGCTGGGCGCTGATCTTGGGATCAATCTGGCGCAGCGAGCCGGCGGCGAAGTTGCGGGGGTTGGCGTAGGTGCGCTGGCCGGCCTCCAGGGCGGCGGCGTTGAAGGCGGCGAAGGCCTCCAGCTCGACATAGACCTCGCCGCGGATCTCGATAACGTCGGGCCAGCCGGAGCCTTTCAGCTTGTGGGGGATGTCGGCGATGGTCCGCAGGTTGGCGGTGACGTCCTCGCCCACCCGGCCGTCGCCGCGCGTCGCGCCCTGGACCAGCACGCCCTTCTCGTAGCGCAGCGAGGCCGACAGGCCGTCGATCTTGGGCTCGGCGGTGTAGAAGACCGGCTCGTTCGTCAGGCGCAGGAAGCGGCGGATGCGGGCGTCGAACTCGGTGGCCTCGTCGTTGGAGAAGGCGTTGTCCAGGCTCAGCATCGGCACGCCGTGCTCGACCGGCGAGAACTGCTCGGCCCGCGCCGCCCCCACCCGCATCGACGGCGAGTTCTCGCGGATCAGGTCGGGGAAGCGGGCCTCGATGTCGAGGTTGCGGCGCTTGAGGGCGTCGTACTCGGCGTCGGTGATCGTCGGGGCGTCCTGCTGGTGATAGCGCAGGTCGTGGGCCGCCAGCTCGTCGGCCAGCCAGGCCAGTTCGGCATCGGCTTGGTCCTTGGTGAGGTCGGCGACGGCGATCTGGGACACGGGCGAATCCGGAGGCTTGAGGAACGGCGGCGAGACTAGCAGGCCGTCCTCCCGTCGGGGAGCTCAGTGCAGGCGAACACTTGCCCCCTACGGACCGCTTCGCGGTCGTCTTCCCCCACAGGGGGAAGAAGCCGCGCTGCGGCGCCCGGCGCGCGCATCCGCCCCCTATGGGGGCGAACAGACCGCGAAGCGGTCAGGTGGGGGCAAGTGCGTGTGATCCCACGCCAAACCGGCTGTGAGTTGATGGAAAGGGCCACGGAGCGCCGGACATCGTCCGGAGTTTGAAAAAGAATACCGTTTCGACGAAGCCCGATCGCTCCGCGCGGTCGTTATCCGGAAGCGCGGCGGCGCTGAGCCCTGTTCGGACCTCGCCGCCTTGAAGCCTCCGACGGGCGGGCTGGATCAACGATCTCCAGTCCCGGAC
>NZ_JBFTKU010000033.1:0-35344 GCF_056665975.1 Caulobacter sp. 05T431
CCCGCGCCGTGGCCGCCGCCGCCGGCCGCGCCGCCGCCCGCCAGGCGGGCCTGGCGCCGCTGATGGCCGACATGGCCCAGGCCGCCGCCGAACCCGACACCCCGCGCCAGGTCAAGGCCGCCATCGCCCAGGTCATGGCCCTGAKCGCCCGCCTGGACGGCCAGATCAGCGGTCCGGAAATCCGCCAGGCCCTGCAGCGCTCMGGCCTGTTCCTGGAAGCCAGGCTGGCCTCGGGCGAGCCGGCACAGCGTCGGCAGCCCCTCACCGTGAGCGCTCCGCTCAAGACCGTCCCGACGCCCACGCCCAACAGCGACATGAAGGCCGCGCTGCTGGTCTTCCGCGAAGTGGTCAAGACCTGGGCCGAGGGCCTGCCGCCGATGTCGTCCCAGGCCGGGACCGCGCCGAACGCGACAGGCGCCGCGCCGGGCCCGGCCGCCGCCCAGGCCGCCGCCGCTGCTCAGCTGGCCAGCCGGGGCACGCCCCAGGCCCTGGCCGCTGCGGACTCGACGCCGGTCGATCCGGCGGTCGAGGCGGTCGCCGCCGAGCCGGAGGCCGCTGCCCAGACTTCGCAGGCYGACGACGGCGCGCCGCCGCCCGCCCGGCCCGGCGTCAACGCGCCCTGGCAGACGGTCCGCCCGACGCCCGCCCCGCCGCCGCCTCTGCCGGCCTTCGGCGCGATCGTCGCCGAGGATTTCCCGGCGACGCCTCTGGATGTTCCGCGCGCGGCCTCGGCGGCGGCCCTGGCGTACGGCGGGCCCGAGGCCGCCCCGGCCCCGCCGTCCCAGACCCCGCCGCCCTATGCCGGGGCGCCGACCCACGCCCAGGCCGCCGCCCAGCCGGGTCTGCCGCCTGGATCGGGTCCGCACGCCGTCGCCCAACGCCTGCTGGCCGAGAGCGGCGCGGCCCTGGCCCGCACCGAGCTGCTGCAGATCGCCTCGCTGCCCGAGCCGCCGCCCGCCGGCCGTCCGGCCGAGGCGCAGGGCGCGCGCTGGGTGTTCGACATGCCGTTCATGACGCCGCAGGGACCCGCCGCCGCCCAGTTCGAGATCAGCCGCGACGGCGGCGGCGGCGCGGGCGGGGAGGGCGGTTCCGCCCTGGGCCGCACCTGGCGCGCCCGCTTCTCGCTGGACGTCGAGCCGATGGGCCCCGTCCACGCCCAGGTGGCCCTGACCGGCGACCGCGCGCGCGTGTCGCTGTGGGCCGAGCGTCCGGCGGCCATGGCCCGCCTGCGCACCGGCGAGGAGCGCCTCAACAGCGCCCTCCGCGAGGCCGCCCTGGAACCCGAGGTCGCCTTCCACACCGGCCAGCCGCGCGCCTCCGCCGCCGMGCCGGGCCAGTTCCTGGATCAGGCGACATGACCGGCCCCGTCCGCGCCGCCGGCCCGCGCATCGCCGTCGCCCTGCGCTACGAAGAGCCCAACGCCCCGCGCGTGGTCGCCACCGGTCGCGGCTGGGTGGGCGACAAGATCATCGAGACCGCCCGCGAGCACGGCGTGCCGATCGAGGAGAACCCGGCCCTGGCCCAGGCCCTGTCGACCATCGAACTCGACGAGGAGATCCCCGAGGCCCTCTACGTGGCCGTGGCCGAGATCCTGGGCTTCATCCTGCGCTCGGCCGAGGGGCGGTAAGTCCGGTCGCTACGGATTGCACTGGATCTTCTTGAAGCCGTCGCAGGTGGGGTCGGTGCAGATCGCGCCGCTGCCGATGATCATGGTGCGCCCGATATCCGGATCGATCTCGGAGCTGGCCGAGCCGTCGTGGCCCTTGCTCCTGCAGAACGCGTCGGCGGCCGGCTTGCCGCAGGCGCCGCCGTACTGCTGGCAGAAGTCGAGCCGCTCCGACTGGCCGTCAACCCCGACGATCCGGGGTGCGGTGTAGATTCCCAAGCTGAGCGGTGGCCGCGTGGGGGCTCGGGTGTTGGGCGTCGCCGCGCCGTGCCCGGGTCCAAGGGTGATCGTATCCTTGGCTCTCGGCCCGGGCGCCGGAACGGGCGATCCCAGATTGACCGGCGCGCCCTGGCAGTAGAGGCCTACGCGGTCGACATAGTCGCCCGACGCGCCGGACAAGCCCGAGGCGGCCTGGAAGTCCGGGCAGCTCAGCATCGCGGGATAATTCTGGCCGGGCGCGTTCTCGAAGCCGAAGAATTCCGCCTGGAGCACGCGCGGCCCCTCGGGGCCGATCGGCACGTACTGGCAATGAAGCCGGACATATTTGACCAGCACCTGTCCGCCGTTGTCGATCGTGCCGACCTCCAGGCCTTTCACGACCATGCCGGCGGCGCAGGTGGCGCTGTTGGGGCTGCCTCCGCCCCCGCCGTGCGGATTGAGCGTGTAGACGCCGCCCAGGGTCTTGGTGTTGGGGTCGTAGCGGGCGCAGATCGGCATGATGGCGTCGACCCAGTCGCCGGTCCGCCCGGTCACCCCGATCATGAAGTTGTTCGAACCGCCGCCGCAGGTCTCGACGAATTCGCCGCCGCCCGGACCGCCGACGGGCGGAAGCCGGGTCTGGGCCAAGCCGGGCGTGGCGAGCGCCATCCAGGCCAGGATCGAGAGAACGAGCTTCCACATCGGGAACCTCCTCGCGACGCGACCATACCGCGATCCGGTCGCGCGATCGTCGAACCTGACCGGAAGCGGCCAGAGCGATCCAGAAGCACGCTAGGCCCAACCCGTTCCACTTCAAAGGGTGTTGTTCTTCGTGACAACTCTCGGGTTGGTCGGGCAAAGAAAAAGGCCCCGCTTTCGCGAGGCCCTTTCCGTCTTCAGCGATCGATCGCGGCTCAGCCGCGCTTTTCGACGGCCACGTAGTCGCGCTGGGTGGCGCCCGTGTACAGCTGACGCGGGCGGCCGATCTTGCGCGAGGGGTCCTCGAACATTTCCTTCCACTGGCTGATCCAGCCGACGGTGCGGGCCAGGGCGAACAGCACGGTGAACATGTTGGTCGGGAAGCCCATGGCGCGCAGGGTGATGCCCGAATAGAAGTCGATGTTCGGGTACAGCTTGCGGTCGATGAAGTACTGGTCGCTCAGCGCGACCTTCTCCAGCTCCATGGCCACTTGCAGCAGCGGGTCGTTGATGCCCAGCTGCTCCAGCACCTCGTAGCAGGTCTTCTGCATGACCTTGGCGCGCGGGTCGAAGTTCTTGTACACGCGGTGGCCGAAGCCCATCAGCTTGTACTTGCGGTCCTTCACGCCCTGCACATAGGCGGGGATGTTCTCGACCGTGCCGATCTCCTCCAGCATCTCCAGGGCTTCCTGGTTGGCGCCGCCGTGCGACGGGCCCCAGAGGCAGGCGATGCCGGCGGCGATGCAGGCGAACGGGTKGGCGCCCGACGARCCGGCCAGACGSACSGTCGAGGTSGAGGCGTTCTGCTCGTGGTCGGCGTGCAGGATGAAGATGCGGTCCATGGCGCGGGTCAGCACCGGGTTCGGGACCCAGTCCTCGGCCGGCACCGAGAAGCACATGCGCAGGAAGTTTTCCGAGTACGACAGCTCGTTGCGCGGCGTCACGAACGGACGGCCCTGCGAGTACTGGAAGGCGCGCGCGGCGATGGTCGGCATCTTGGCGATCAGGCGATGGGCGCTGATCTCGCGTTGCTTGGGATCATCGACGTTCAGGCTGTCGGCGTAGAAGGCCGACAGGGCGCCGACCGCGCCGGTCATCACGGCCATCGGGTGGGCGTCGCGGCGGAAGCCCTGGAAGAAGCTGTCGAACTGGGCGTGCAGCATCGTGTGGTAGGTGATGTTGCGTTCGAACTTGGTGAACTCGTCAGCCGTCGGCAGTTCGCCGTTCAGCAGCAGGTGGCAGACCTCGAGGAACGAGGACTTCTCGGCCAGCTGGTCGATCGGATAGCCGCGGTGCAGCAAAATGCCGGCGTCGCCGTCGATATAGGTGATCTTGCTTTCGCAGGATGCGGTCGAGGTGAAGCCCGGATCGAAGGTGAAGTGGTCGGACTCGCCGTACAGCTTGCGCACGTCCAGGACGTCCGGACCCGTGCTGCCCTTGAGGATCGGCAGGTCGTAGTTCTTGTCGCCGATCGTCAGCGTGGCTTTGTCGGTCATGCGAGAGACCCCTTCAATAGTGGAACGGTCAGTCCAGTTTTCGATTTCGCGGTTGCGTTATAGCGCCTCATGCGCGCGACGCCAGGGCGTCGTCAAGTCGCCCCAGAGACTCGTCGCGGCCGAGGGCCGCCATGATCTTGTTCAGGTCGGGCGCCTGGGAGCCGCCGGTGAGGATTCCGCGCAGCGACGGACCGAACTTGCCGAAGCCCACGCCCTCGGATTCCGCGAAGGATTTCAACAGGGTTTCCAGTTCCGACACGCCCCAGACCGGCGCGGCGCCCAGCTGGGCGCGCAAGCGGGTCAGCCGCTCGACGGTCTCGTCGGTCAGCTGCTTGACCGTCTTTTCCTCGAGCGCCAGCGGGCGCACCTTGAGGGCGAACTCGCAGTGGTCGGCCAACTCAAGGATGGTCTTGGCGCCTTCCTTGACCTGCGGCACCACGGCCAGCAGGCGCGCGGAGACGTCGGCCGGCAGGTCGCCGCCGCGGGCCTCCAGGGCCTTGAGGGTCAGATCGGCCAGGCGGGCGTCGTCGGCCACGCGCAGGTGCTGGCCGTTGATGAAGTTCAGCTTGGCCCAGTCCAGACGGGCGGGGGCCTTGACCACGTCCTTGATGTCGAACCAGCTGATCGCCTGCTCATCGGTGAAGACCTCGTCGTCGCCATGGCCCCAGCCCAGGCGCGCCAGGTAGTTGCGCATGCCCTCGGGGATGTAGCCCATGTCGGCGAACTCGCCGACGGCCTGGGCGCCGTGGCGCTTGCTGAGCTTCGCGCCGTCGGGGCCGTGGATCAGCGGGATGTGGCCGAACGCCGGCACGTCCCAGCCCATCGCCTGATAGATCAGGGTCTGGCGGGCGGCGTTGTTCAGGTGGTCGTCGCCGCGGATCACGTGGGTGACGCCCATGTCGTGGTCGTCGACCACCACGGCCAGGTTGTAGGTCGGGGCGCCGTCGTTGCGCAGCAGGACCAGGTCGTCCAGCTCGATGTTGCGGAAGGTCACCGGACCCTTGACCTGGTCGTCGACCACGGTCTCGCCGTCCAGCGGACCCTTGAAGCGGATCACGTGGGGCAGGGTCGGGTCATTCGGCGGCGGGGCGTCTCGCCAGGGCGAGCGGATGGCCTTGCCCTCGGCCCGGGCCTTCTCGCGCGCGGCTTCCAGCTCCTCGACGGTCATCCAGCAGCGATAGGCGCGGCCGGCCTCCAGCATCTGCTGGACGACCTCGCGGTGGCGGTCGGCGCGGCTGAACTGGAAGATCACCTCTTCGTCGGACTTCAGGCCCAGCCAGTCCAGCCCTTCGAAGATCGCGGCGACGGCGGCCTCGGTCGAACGCTCGCGATCGGTGTCCTCGACGCGAACAAGGAACTTCCCACCCGTATGGCGTGCATATAACCAGTTGAACAACGCCGTGCGCGCGCCGCCGATGTGCAGGAAGCCGGTCGGCGACGGGGCGAAGCGGGTGACGACGCCCGAAGCGGGCGAGGGGGAATTGGTCATCGGGATCAAGGCTGACGAACTGGAGGCCACGGACGTGGCGAGGGGGTCACCGGACGGGTCCGGTGGCTGGGCGGCGCGTCTTAGCACGCGTCTTCGCGCGCTTCCTAGCCTGGGAGCGGTAACACGCTCGCTGATCGCCGAGATCGTCGCCAATCGCGAGCGCTGGATGCTGTGGGCGCCCGTGGCGTTCGGCCTGGGGGCGGCCGGCTATCTGGAGCTGAAGGCCGAGCCGTCGTGGGCGCTGCTGGTCGGCGCGACCCTGGGCCTGGCCGTGCTGGCGGGGCTGGTCGGACGCCGCGCGACACGGGGCCTGCCGGTCTTCCTGGCCCTGGCGACGCTCCTGGCGGCCGGGGCGCTGGCGGGGAAGGTCCGCTCCCACGCCGTCGCCGCGCCGATCCTTTCGGGCGAGCGGGCGGTGATGAGCATCGACGGCTTCGTGGTCGACGTGGTCAGTCCGGGCGCCGGCGGGCCGCGCCTGCTGATCGCCCCGGTCTCGATCAGCGGCCTGGCGCCCGAGGACACGCCCAAGCGGGCGCGGGTGACCGTCGAGGCCGACGACCTGCCGGAGCCGGGCCAGGCGGTGCGCCTGCGGGCCATGCTGGGACCCCCGCCGCCGCCGGCCGCGCCCGGGGCTTACGACTTCGCCCGCGACGCCTGGTTCCACGGCGTGGGCGGGGTGGGGTTCGCCATCGGCCAGACGCGGCCCGTGGCGCTGGACCCGCCGCCCTGGCGGCTACGCGCGGCCATGGCCGTCAACGCGCTGCGCTGGCGTCTAGCCAGCCGGATCGTCCAGGACATGGGCGTCGAGCGCGGCGGGATCGCCGCCGCCATGGTCACCGGCCACGAGGCCTGGATCACCCAGGAGCAGACCGACGCCATGCGCGCCTCGGGCCTGGCCCACATCCTGTCGATCTCGGGCCTGCACATGGCCATCGTCGGCGGCTTCGCGTTCGGCCTGGTGCGCCTGCTGATCGCCGCCTGGCCGTGGGCGGCGCTGCGGGTCCCGGGCAAGAAGGCGGCGGCCCTGGCGGGCCTCGCCGCCGTCGGGACCTATCTGGCGGTGTCCGGCGCGCCGCCGCCCGCCCTGCGGGCGGCGATCACCGCCACGGTGGCGTTMGCCGCCATCCTGTTCGACCGCCAGGCCATCACCCTGCACGGCCTGGCGATCGCGGCCCTGGCCATCCTGCTGGTCCAGCCGGAATCGGCGGGCGCGCCCGGATTCCAGATGTCGTTCGCCGCCACCGCCGCCCTGGTGGCCCTGGCCGAGGCCTGGCCGCGCCCGGTGCGCGAGATCTCCACGCCCTGGTGGATCCGCGCCATCCAGGGCGGGGCCGGCTGGCTGGCGGTCAGCATCGGGGCCAGCTTCGTGGCGGGCATGGCCACCGGACCGTTCGCCATGCAGCACTTCAACCGCGTGGCCGTCTGGGGCCTGCCGGCCAACCTGGCGGTGGCCCCGTTGTCGTCGTTCGTGATCATGCCGTTCCTGGCCCTGGGCGCGGCGCTGGAGCCCTTCGGCCTGGGCGCGCCGTTCCTGGCCGTGGCGGGCTGGGGCATAGCGGCGATGATGTGGATCGCCGAGGGCTTCGCCAGCGCCGGCGGGGCCCAGCACGTGGTGGCCAGCGGGCCGCCGTTCACCCTGGCCCTGGCCTTCGTGGGCCTGATGCTGCTGTGCCTGTGGCGGGGACGTCTGCGCTGGCTGGGCGCGCCCCTGGCCCTGGCAGTGGCCCTGTGGCCGCGTCCGGCCCCGCCCGACGTCTGGATCGCCCCCGACGGGAGCACGGCGGCCGTGCGCCAGGGCCGCGAGGCGGTGCTGCTGCGCCCCGACGCCCGACGGTTCGGGGCCGAGCTGTGGGGCCGCCGCCGGGGCCTGGTCGTGCCCGAAAGCGCCGCGCCCAGTCCGCTCTACGCCTGCGACCGCCGGTCCTGCGCCCCGACCGCCGAGGCCCCCGTGGCCCTGGCCCTGTCGTGGAGCAAGACCGCGCCCGACTTCACCGACCTGGCGGCGATGTGCGGTGAGGCCGAGATCGTCGTCCTGCGCGGCGCCGTGGCGGCCGCGCCGCCGGCCTGCCGCGACCGGATCGTGCTCGACGCCGACGACTTCGCGACCGGCGGCGCGGCCGAGCTCTATCGGCGTGGCGGGGAATGGTGGATCGTCTGGGCCCAGCCGCTGCGGGGCGTCCGCCCCTGGAGCGGCGCGGCGAGGGGATAGCCATGCTGAAAGTGTGGGGACGGCGCAGCTCGGCCAATGTCCAGAAGGTGCTGTGGCTTGTCGGCGAGCTGGGTCTTCCGCATACGCACATCCCGGCCGGCGGCGATTTCGGCGGGCTGGACGATCCGGCGTTCCGGGCGATGAACCCGCACGGCAAGGTTCCGGTGATCGACGACGGCGGGGTGGTGGTGTGGGAGTCCCACGCCATCTTGCGCTACCTAGCGGCCGTCCATGGCGGTGACCGCTTCTGGAGCGCCGATCCCGCCTTGCGCGCGCTGATCGACGGCTGGATGGACTGGGCGCAGACGGCGCTGCAGCCGGCCTTCCTGGGCGGGGTGTTCTGGGGTTTCTATCGCACGCCGGAGACCGACCGCGACACCGCCGCCGTGGCCAGGGCGCTGGATCATACCGTCCGTTGTCTGACGGTTATCGATCGCCAGCTGACGGATCGCCCGTTCGTCGGCGGCGAGACCCTGTCACTGGCTGACATCGCCATCGGGACCCATCTCTACCGCTGGTTCGAACTGGAGATCGACCGGCCGGACCTTCCGCGCCTGGCGGGCTGGTACGACCGGCTGACGGCCCGGGCGGCCTATCGCGAGCACGTGATGGTCCCGTTCGGGGAACTGAAGGGGCGGTTGGCGTTCTGAGCGTTGGGGGCGAGCGACGGAGGCGACCATGGAACGAAGCGGCGGCTGCGCCTGCGGGGCGGTGCGCTATGTGGCCAGCGGCGGACCGCTGCGGGTGGGGCTGTGCCACTGCCTGACCTGCCGCAAGCGACACGGCGCGCCCTGCAACGCCTTCGCGGCCTTCCGCGCCGACAAGGTGCGGATCGCGGGGCGGACACAGGTCTGGGCCGGCGCCGAACACGGCCTGCTGCACGGCTGCCCGACCTGCGGCTCGCCCCTGTTCTGGACCGCCACCGACGAGGACGACGACGAGATCGAAATCCACCTGGGCGGACTGGACGAGATCGGCCAGTTCACGCCGCAGTACGAGGTCTGGGTCAAACGCCGCGAGCCCTGGCTGCCGCCGCTGAACGTGCCGCAATATGTCGAGAACCGGCCGGCGGGAATGCCGACCTGAGGGCTACTCGAAACGCAMCCTGAAATCGTGGGAACTGCGGGACGTGAAGCGGATCGTCAGATGCAGCGTGCGCCCCTCGATCGATTCGCTCGACTTGACCCTGGCGGCGACCCTGGAGGCGGCCAGCAGCTTGGCCGCGGCCTGGTCGAAGCCGTAGCCGCTGATCCCCGGCGAACCGAAGAAGCAGTCTTCCAACGCGCCTTTCCGGCCGATCGTGCAGGTCGCTTCCACGACATCGGACACGCCCATGCGCTGGGCGTAGTCGGGATAGTACTGATCAGCCTGGAACTTGCCCGTGTTGATCTTCACATCCTGCGCGCCGAGCGGGGTTTGGGTGGAAGCCGCGAGGGCCGGAGCCTCGACGGCCGGGGCCGTCTGCAGGGCCAGGATGAAAGGCAGGATCAAGGCGTGTCCCTCGGGGTGACTTCGTTCTTGGGTAGCTTGAGCATGGTTGCCCGTCCACCACGCTTCCGCAAATTGGAACCCAAAACGAAAAGGCGCTGAGTCCGGTCAGCCAGACTCAACGCCTTATGATCTGGGTCCCGGTTTTGGCTCGCGCCGAACTTCGTTTCGCCGGGATGAGCGGAGGCGGGGACGGCTAGTGATACCGCCGGATCAGCCCCACCAGCTTGCCCTGCACCTCGACCTGGTCGGGGCCGAAGATGCGGGTCTCGTACTTGGGGTTGGCCGCTTCCAGGGCGATCGAGCCGCCCTTCTTGCGCAGGCGCTTGAGGGTGGCTTCCTCGCCGACCAGGGCCACGACGATCTCGCCGCTGTTGGCCGTGTCGCCCTTCTTGATGATCACATAGTCGCCGTCGAGGATGCCGGCCTCGATCATCGAGTCGCCCTGGACTTCCAGCACGTAGTGCTCGCCGCCGCCCAGCATGGTCTCGGGCACCGGCAGGCGCTCGCGTTCGTGCTGGATGGCGTCGATCGGGGTGCCGGCGGCGATGCGGCCCAGGATCGGCAGTTCGCGCGTGTTGTCGGCGGCGATCGGCGGGGCCGGGATCGACGGGGTCTGCCCGCCGCCCTCGACCACCTGCGGCTTGAAGGTCCCGCGCCCCTTGGGCGGCGAGGCCGTCGTAGCCTGCTGGGGCAGCTTGACCACTTCCAGCGCCCGGGCCCGGTGGGCCAGGCGGCGGATGAAGCCGCGCTCCTCGAGGGCGGTGATCAGGCGGTGGATGCCGGACTTAGACGCCAGGTCMAGCGCCTCCTTCATCTCGTCGAAGGAGGGGGAGACGCCGGTCTCCTTGATCCGTTCGTGGATGAACATCAGCAGCTCGTGCTGCTTGCGCGTGAGCATGTCCGGCCTCGCCAGTTGTCGCGGAACAAACCGCAAACCTCTGCAGATGTTCTCTAGGTGTTCTTCGTTGATGTCAAGTTAACGGTGTTCGCCGGAAAGGCGGCCGAAATCCCTAGGAAATACAGGCGTCGCTCCGGGGGGCGTGGCGGCGATCCCCCGGGGGCGGCCGAATCGAGGGGCCCCAGGCTTGACGACCGGCCGCGCGAGGCGGAGCCTCCTGAACAACGATAAGTCACGGGAGGACGCGGCCCATGGCCGAGCACGCCGCCGAGCACGCCTACGACCTGGTCCTCCACGGCGGGACGGTGCTGGACGGGACCGGCGGCCCGGGCTTCGTCGCTGATGTGGCGGTCAAGGACGGCCTGATCGCCGCGATCGGGCCAGGCCTCGCGCCCGGCCGCGAGGAGATCGACGCGCGGGGCCGCCTGGTCACCCCGGGCTTCGTCGACATCCATACCCACTATGACGGCCAGGCGACCTGGGACAGTTCGATGACGCCCAGCGCCGGGCACGGGGTCACCACCGTGGTCATGGGCAATTGCGGCGTGGGCTTCGCGCCGTGCCGGCCCGAGGACCGCGACCGGCTGATCCGTCTGATGGAGGGCGTCGAGGACATCCCGTTCCCGGTGTTGACCGAGGGCCTGCCCTGGGCCTGGGAGAGCTTTCCCGACTATCTGGACTTCCTGGCCGGCCGCGCCTTCGACGTCGACATCGGCGCCCAGCTGCCGCACGCGGCCCTGCGGGTGTTCGTGATGGGCCAGCGTGGGGCCGACCGCGAGCCGGCGACCCCCGCCGACGTCGCCGCCATGGCCGCCATCGCCCGGCGCGCGGTCGAGGCCGGGGCCCTGGGCTTTTCCACCTCGCGGACGCTGAACCACCGCACCAGCGACGGCCAGCCGACCCCGACCCTGACGGCGGGCGAGGACGAACTGACCGGGATCGCCCTGGGCCTGGCCGCCGCCGGCAAGGGCGTGCTGCAGCTGGTCTCGGATTTCTTCCCCGACGGCCCGGCCGAGCTGGCCATGCTGCGGCGGATCGTCGAGCGGTCCGGGCGGCCGCTGTCGTTCTCTCTGGTGCAGAGCCCCAAGTCGCCCGAGGGCTGGAAGGCGATGCTGGCGGGCCTGGCCGAGGCCGTCGACGCCGGCCTGCCGATGAAGGCCCAGGTCTGCGGCCGGCCGGTGGGMGTGCTGTTCGGCCTGGAGCTGACCCTCAACCCGTTCAGCCAGAACCCGGTCTTCGCCGAGATCGCCAAGGCGCCCCTGGCCGACAAGGTCGCCGCCCTGCGGGACCCGGACTTCCGCGTCCGGCTCTTCGCCCACGACGGCGACGCCAAGGGGCCGTTCGCCGGCAGCGCCCTGCGCGCCTGGGACAACCTCTTCCCCATGAACGCGGTCCCCGACTACGAGCCGACCGCCGACAAGACGGTGGCGGCGATCGCGGCGCAGGAGGGCCGCGACCCGGCCGCCGTGGCGCTGGACGCCATGCTGCGCAACGGCGGGCGCGGCATGCTCTACCATCCGTTCCTGAATTATGCCGACGGGTCGCTGGACCCCAGCCTGGCCATGCTGCTGCATCGCGACACCGTGCCGGGCCTGTCGGACGGCGGGGCCCACGTCGGCATGATCTGCGACGGCAGTTTCCCGACCAGCAACCTCGTCCACTGGACGCGCGAGCGCACGCGCGGGCCGCGCATCCCGCTGGGGGCCATGGTGGCGATGCAGACCCGCGACACCGCCGCCGCCGTCGGCCTGCTGGACCGGGGCGTGATCGCGCCCGGCTATCGGGCCGATCTCAACGTCATCGACTACGAGGGGCTGAGGCTGGAGGCGCCCGCCGTGGCCTACGACCTGCCGGCCGGGGGGCGTCGGCTGAGCCAGAAGGCGCACGGCTATGTCGCCACCATCGTCGGCGGGGTCGTCACCCGGCGCGACGGCGAGCCGACCGGCGCCTTGCCCGGCCGGCTGGTGCGCGGCGCGCGGGCGTCGCCCGTGGCCATGGCGGCCGAATAGGACGAACCGGGCGCGGGCGATCCGTCGGCGGTTGACCGGAGGGCCCGGCCTGACTGTAGTGACCTGGGCGACATCGGAAGGGGCGATGCATGGCGCAGATCTGGCTGCTGAACGCGGGCTGGCCGCGCGCCTATTGGTTCAGCTATGCGACCGTCGCCCTGTTCGAGATCTGGGTCTGGCTGCGCGACCGGCGAGGCGTCACCGGGGAGAGCGCCGACCGGGGCAGCCTGCGGATCGTGTTGGCGGCCATCGCGGTGGGGCTGCTGGCCGCGTTCTACGCCGCCAGGGCCGCCGACTTCGCCCGGCTCGTCACCTGGAAGGCCGAGGCTCGGCTGACGGCCTTGATCCTGATCTGGTCGGGCCTGGCCCTGCGGTTGTGGGCGATCATGACCCTGGGCGCCTTCTTCAGGCGCACGGTGCATCTGCAGGAAGGCCATCGCATGATCACCACGGGGCCGTACCGGATCGTCCGCAACCCGGCCTATCTGGGCACCGTCCTGAGCCTGACCGGCCTTGGCCTGGGCCTGGACAACTGGCTGTCGGCCCTGGTCCTGGCGATCGCGGGCCTGATCGGGTTCGGCCTGCGGATCCGGGTCGAGGACGCGGCCATGACGGCGCGGTTCGGCGACGAGCACGCCGCCTACCGCAAGCGCAAGGCGGCGCTGATCCCGTTCATCTGGTAGCGGCGAACGGGATCAGGACCGGTTCACCAGGAAAACCCGACGGTCGCCTTGGCCATGTTCTGGTAGCGTGACGTCGCCAGCCCGAACCCAGCGTCCCAGCCGTCCGCCTGATGGGTGTAGACCACCGCGACGCCGGCCTGGTCGTTGAAGGTGCTGATCCCGCCGCCGATGCGGTTCGTGCGTCCGTCGGCCGGCGAGATCATGTCCATCGCGGCGGACATCGCCACGCCGCCCGAGACCACGTGCTCGGACTTGCGTTGCACGGCGGCGAGCGCGTCGGTGGTCGAGGTGTAGGCCAGGGCCGAGGTCGGAATGTAGTACTGTCCGATGCCTGGAGAACCGGTGACGCCTCCGCCGCCTGGGCAGTTCACGAGGTTCGGAGAGGTGTAGCAAATGGGCACGCCGGGCGATGTCGCGCCGTTGACCTGAGGGGGCGCCGGCGGGATCGTTTGCGCCAGCACATTGGCGGGCAGGATCGCGAGAGCGGCGACCAGCGGCAAGAACAGGCTACGCATGATGTTTTCCTCGTCCTCGAGCATCGACCGGGACGTCGATGGAGGACGATGAGGCGTCAACCTGGGCGCGAAATCCAGCCTTGTCTGAACCGCCCCTTTTCAGGGCGCGAGGTCGGACCGGTCCTTGGCCTTCAGCTGCAGCCAGTCCTGGAACGGCTGGTGGTAGGCCAGGTCGAAGACCTCGGCCTGCAGCTTGAAGGGCAGGTTGGCCTCGCTGTTCCACAGCATCACCACGCCGGTCCGGGTGGCGGGATCGAACATCATGGTCGAGCGATAGCCGGTCACCGCGCCGCTGTGGCCCACCAGACGGTGGCCCTTGTAGGTGAAGCTGCGCATGCCCAGGCCGTAGCCCGGGTGCTGCAGCGAGCGGCCCAGGGGCGAATTGCCGTAGGGATGGCCGGTGTTGACGCGGGGACGCTGGATGTCAGCCAGCACTCCGGCGGGCAGCACGGCGGGGGCCTGGCCCATCTGGGCCTGCATCCACTTGGCCAGGTCGACGATGTTGGAATTGACCCCGGCCGCGGCGGGCACCCGATAGTAGAACTCGGTCAGCGGCGCGGTGTGGCCCCAGCGCGAGGGCGGGGCCCAGTGCGGCGCGTCGCGCAGGCCGTCCAAGCCGATGGTCGTGCTGGTCATGCCCAGGGGCGCGAACAGGCGCTGGTGGGCCTCGTCGGCGTAGGCCCGGTGGGTGGCGGCCTCCACGACCTCGCGGATCGTGTCGTAGGCGATGTTCTGGTAGMTGTGGCAGGTGGCCGGCGGGCACAGCAAGGGCACGGCCGCCAGGCTCTCGCGGATCATCTTCGGGTCGCGTCCGCCCTCCAGCCAGCCGTCATAGGCGTTGCGGGGCAGGCCCGTGCGCTGGGACAGCAGCTGCTCGACCGTCAGGGTGTTCTGGGCGTCGTTCGGCAGGCGCAGGCTGACGCCGAACTTGCCCAGCGGGTCGTCCAGCGAGAACGCCCCTTCGTTCGCCAGGCGGGCGCTGAGCGTGGCGGCCACGGTCTTGGACAGCGAGGCCCAGCGGAACACGGTGTCGGCGCCGACCTTCTCGCCGTCGCCCGGCGTGGTGGAGCCGTAGCCCTGCACGAACGACAGGCGGCCGTCCTCGACCACGGCGATCGCCAGGCCCTGCATCGACCGGTCGGTCATCATCGTCCGGATGCGGGCGTCCAGGGCGCGGTAGTCGATCTGGCCGCGCCATTCGTCGGGTTTCAGGGGCAGGACGGTCGGCGTCGGCGGCGCGGTGGCGACGGCCGCGACGGCAGGCTCGGACTTCGGCTTGGATGCGCGCCCGCCGTGCGACACGGTCAGGACCAGCGCCGCGACGCCGATCACGGCGACGACGGCGACGCCCGGGACCACGCGCCAGTCGCGCCAGAACCGACCTTTGCGGGCGTCCAGCTCTATGGGATCGAATTCGTTCAACGCCCTATCCCAACAGGGTCCGGGTGGCCGCCGCCACGTCGGCCTGGCGCATCAGGCTTTCGCCGACCAGCATGGCCTTGGCCCCGGCCGCCTCCATGCGCACGGCGTCCTCGTGGGTGAAGACGCCGCTCTCGGTGACCAGCAGGGCGTCCTTCGGAGCCTGGGCGGCCAGGCGTTCGGTGACGGCCAGGTCGACCACGAAACTCTTGAGGTCGCGGTTGTTGATGCCGACCAGGGTCGAGCCCAGCTGGCCGGCGCGGTCCATCTCGGCCTCGTCGTGCACCTCGACCAGGGCGTCCATGCCCAGGCGGGCGGCCTCGGCCATCAGGTCGGCGGCCAGGGCGTCGTCGATCATCGCCAGGATCACGAGGATGGCGTCGGCGCCCAGGGCGCGGCTCTCGGCCACCTGCCAGGGGTCCACGAGGAAGTCCTTGCGGATGCAGGGCAGGGCGACCGCCGCGCGGGCGTCGATCAGATAGCCGTCGGCGCCCTGGAAGCTGGGGCCGTCGGTCAGGATCGAGAGGCAGGCCGCGCCGCCGGCGGCGTAGGCGCGGGCCAGGGCCGGCGGATCGAAGTCGGCGCGGATCAGGCCCTTGGACGGCGAGGCCTTCTTGATCTCGGCGATCAGCGACAGCTTGCCGGGGCCGTGGGCGGCTTCCAGGGCGGCCTTGAAGCCGCGAGGGCTGCTGGCGGCGCGGGCGGCGCTGTCGACCTGGGCGAAGGCGCGGCGGCGCTTACGGTCGGCCACGTCCTCGCGCTTGTAGTCGGCGATCTTGGCGAGGATGTCGGTCATGCGGTCACGGGTTCACTGTTGGTAGCGGCCACCAGCCCGGCCAGGGCGGCGGCGGCGCGGCCGTCGTCCAGCACGGCGCCGGCCAGTTCGACGCCCTCGCGCAGGGTCTCGACCTTGTCGGCCACCAGGAAGGCGGCGGCGGCGTTGAGCATGACGATGTCGCGGTACGGACCCTTGCGGCCGTCCAGCAGGGCCGTCAGGGCGGCGGCGTTGTAGGCGGGCTCGCCGCCGGTGATGTCGGCCAGGGCGGCGCGGGGCAGGCCCACGGCTTCCGGCGTGATCGTGAACAGGCGCAGGGACCCGTCGCGCCATTCGGCGACCTCGGTCTCGCCGGTGGTGGTCAGCTCGTCCATGCCGGCCCCATGCACCGACCAGGCCCGCTCGGCGCCCAGCGCGCCCAGGGCCTTGGCCACGGGCTCGACGAAACGGTGGGCCGAGACGCCGACGACCTGGCGCTTGGCGCCGGCCGGATTGGTCAGCGGGCCCAGCAGATTGAAGATCGTGCGGAAGCCCAGCTGCTGGCGGATCGGCGAGACGTGCTTCATCGCCCCGTGGTGCGATTGGGCGAACAGGAAGCAGATGCCGGCGGTGTCCAGCGCGTGGCGCTGCTGGGCCAGGCTGGCGTCGATATTGACCCCCAGGGCGGCCAGGACGTCGGCGGTGCCGGACTTGCTGGTGATCGCCCGGTTGCCGTGCTTGGCCACCTTCAGCCCGCCGCCGGCCGCCACGAAACCCACGGCGGTGGAGATGTTCAGGGTGTGCAGGCCGTCGCCGCCGGTGCCGCAGACGTCGACGACGTCATACGGGTGGTCCAGGTGGATGGCCGCGCGGCGCATGGCGCGGGCGCAGGCGGTGATCTCGCCCACGGTCTCGCCGCGCAGGCGCATGGCCGTGACCGCCGCGGCCACCTGGGCGGGCGTCGGCTCGCCGCGCAGGCAGGCAGCGAAGAAGATCTCGGCGTCGTCCTCGTCCAGGGTCTGGCCGTCGGCCAGCTTGGCCAGCAGGGGCTTGAAGGCGTCCGACATCGTCTAGACCCAGATCGCCGCGTCGCGCTTGACCTGGGCCAGGTCCAGGAAGTTCGCCAGCAGCTGGTGGCCGCCCTCGGTGGCGATGGACTCCGGGTGGAACTGCACGCCGTAGACCGGGCGGGTCTTGTGCTGGACGCCCATGATCTCGCCGTCCTCGGTCCAGGCGGTGATCTCCAGGTCGTCGGGCAGGGTGGCCTTGTCGACCGCCAGGCTGTGGTAGCGGGTGGCGATGAACGGGTTGGGCAGGCCTTTGAACACGCCCTGGTCGTTGTGGAAGATCTTGCTGGTCTTGCCGTGCATCACTTCCTTGGCGCGGATCACGTCGCCGCCATAGGCCTGGCCGATGGCCTGGTGGCCCAGGCACACGCCCAGGATCGCCAGGTCATCCGGCGCGCCGCGCAGCAGCGGCAGGCAGATGCCGGCCTGGTCGGGGGCCTTGGGGCCGGGCGACAGCAGCACCGCGTTCGGCCTCAGGCCCAGGGCTTCCTGCACCGACAGGTCGTCGTTGCGATGCACGACGGTGTCGGCCCCCAACTCGTTCAGATAGTGCACGAGGTTGTAGGTGAAGCTGTCGTAGTTATCGATGACCAGGATCATGACGCCGCCAAGCTCTAGAATGGACCGCCCGAACGCTGCGGGCCCTTACGCGCGGTCGTGGACGCAGGGGTACATCGTCCAGTTCAGCCTGGGTTGCAAGACCCGCCGGTCCGGCCTCAGGCTCGCGCCCGCTCTTCCAGCGCCGCCGCCATCGCCGCGACCACGCTGTCCCAGTCGCCGGCCGTGGGCTGACGGAACTGGCGCAGGCTGTCGTACCAGGGGGTGTCCTGGCGCGCCAGCTCCCAGCGCCAGCAGGTGTCGAAGCGGTTCAGCAACCAGACCGGCGCGCCGATCGCCCCGGCCAGGTGGGCGACGGCGGTGTCGACGCTGATCACCAGGTCCAGATTGGCGACCAGGGCGGCGGTCTCGACGAAGCTGGTCAGGTCGGCGGTGAAGTCGTGGACCGTCATGCCGGGCGGCGGGTCGCGCGCCTCTAGGCCCGGCTCGTCCTTCTGCAGGGACACGAAGGCCACGCCCGGCGCCGAGGCCAGGGGCGCCAGCTGCGCCAGGCGGACGGAGCGGCGCTTGTCGACGGCGTCGATGTTCGGGTCCCAGGGACGTCGGCCGCCCGACCACACCAGGCCGACCTTCAGACCCTGAAGGGGCGCCAGGCGTTCGGCCCAGGCCGCCACGCGATCCGGATCGGGCCGCAGATAGGGCGCGCCGTCGATGGTCTGGTGGTCCTGCTCCAGCACCCCGCCCAGACTGATCAGCGGCAGATAGGCGTCGAAGGCGGGCAGGGGATCGCCCTGGGCGATGACCTCGACCTCCGGCCATTGCCCGCGCAGCAGCGAGACCAGCGGCCGCTGGACTTCCAGGGTCAGCCGCGCGTCGGGCGCCAGCCGGGCGGCCGCCAGCGGCGCCAGACGGCAAAACTGCAGGGTGTCGCCCAGGCCCTGCTCGGCGATGATCAGCAGCCGGCCGCCGGCCAAGGGCGATCCGTCCCATTCCGGTTGGGCGAAGGTGCGGTTGTCGGGCCGGTCGTCAGTTTTCCAGCGCCAGTGGTATTGCGCCCAGCCTTCCGCGTACTGGCCGGTCTTCAGCAGGACGATGCCGAGGTTGTGGCGCAGGCTGGCGTTGTCGGGCGCCAGTTCCAGGCCGACCCGATAGACCATCTCGGCGTCGGCGACCCGGCCCAGGTGGTGCAGCAGCACGCCCATGTCGTTGAGGATCTGGGGATCGTCCTGCCTGCGGCGCAGGGCCTCCTGCAGGACGGGGCCGGCCTCGTCCAGCCGGCGCTGGGCGTG
Organism: Caulobacter sp. 05T431; assembly: GCF_056665975.1. NCBI lineage: Bacteria > Pseudomonadati > Pseudomonadota > Alphaproteobacteria > Caulobacterales > Caulobacteraceae > Caulobacter > Caulobacter sp. 05T431. The sequence goes on from NZ_JBFTKU010000033.1 coordinate 18,441, forward strand.
CAGCGACTTGCCCAGGTTGTGCCGCGCCTCGACGGAGTCCGGGTCCAGCTCCAGCGCCGTGCGGAAGCTGGTCTCGGCCGCGACATGATCGCTCAGGTCGGTCAGCGCGATGCCGAGATTGTTGTGGAAGACCGCCGAGCCCGGCGAAAGCTCGGCGGCCCGTCGATAGAAGACGACGGCGTCGGCGTGGCGGGCCTGTCCGCCCAGCACCAGGCCCAGATTGTTGTTGATCTCGGGGACGTTGGGCGCGAGCGCCAGGGCCTGGCGATAGCGGGCCTCGGCTTCGGCCAGACGCCCGATCTGCTGCAGGGCCACGCCTTGGCCGAACAGGTGGTGGATCTCGCCGGGCTCCAGCGCGCGGGCCCTGGCGGACCAGTCCGACGCCAGGTCGGGCCGGCCGAACTGCTCGGCCAGCAGGCTCATCAGCCGCCAGGCCTCGACGTGGCCGGGATCGGCGCCCAGCACCTCGCCATAGGCGGCCTGGGCTTCGGCGAAGCGTTCCGCGCGGTGGTGGGCCAGGCCCTCCTGGAAGCGGGCGGCGATCGGATCCTGCACGGCGGCTCCAGTGGCGAAGGTGGTGCGGAACCTTAGCCCAGAGTCGCGGCGAAACCTCTAGAGGTTGCGACGATATGCGGCTTGCGGCGGGGGCGGCGGCTGGCATGCTGACGGCATGAACCCCGCTGATTCCGCCCTCGACACCGCCGCGATCGCCTACGCCCGGGCCCTGCTGCGCAAGCCGATGCGCCGGCAGAAGATGGGACCGGTCCTGGCGGCCGCGGCCTTCGCGGCGTTCAGCGCCGTGACCTTCGCGGTGGTGATGGTCATGGCCCCGCCGGCGGTCGTCCAGCACCTGCCGTCCGACCGCCTCGACGGCGCTCAATAGCCCTTAGGCGAAACGCCCCCTAGGCGAAACGCCAAGCCTCTTCGGCCGCGCGCTTGAGGGCCCGCGACTTGTGCAGGGTCTCGTCGTACTCGGCGTCCGGATCGCTGTCGGCCACGATGCCGCCGCCGGCCTGGACGTACATCATGCCGTCCTTGACCAGGGCCGTGCGCAGCACGATGCAGGTGTCGACCGAGCCGTCGGCGCCGATATAGCCCACCGCTCCGGCGTAGCCGATGCCGCGCTTCTCGACCTCCAGCTCGTCGATGATCTCCATGGCCCGCACCTTGGGCGCGCCCGAGAGCGTGCCGGCGGGCAGGGCGGCCATCAGCACGTCGACCGGGTCCACGCCCTCGGGCGCGTCGCCCTCGACGTTGGAGACGATGTGCATGACATGGCTGTAGCGCTCGATCTTGAAGCTGTCGGTGACGCGGACGTTGGCGCCCTTGCCCTTGGTGCTGAGATCGTTGCTGCCGGCATGCTTGAGCATGGCCACGCGACCGACGTCGTTGCGGCCCAGGTCCAGCAGCATCAGGTGCTCGGACCKCTCCTTGGGATCGGCCAGCAGCTCCTTCTCTAGCGCCAGGTCCTGCTCGGGCGTGGCGCCGCGCGGACGGGTGCCGGCGATCGGGCGGATGGTGATCTTGCCGTCGCGCAGCCGCACCAGGATCTCGGGGCTCGAGCCGACCAGGTTGAAGCCGTCCAGCTCCAGGAAGAACAGGAACGGCGACGGATTGGTCCGGCGCAGCGAGCGGTAGAGGGCGAACGGCTCCAGCGGGAACGGCGCGCGGAAGCGGTGGCTGGCCACCACCTGGAAGATGTCGCCGGCCTGGATGTAGTCCTTGGCCTTGGCGACGACCTCGGCGTAGTCGGCGCGGCTCACCGGGGTGGTGAACTCGGCCTGGCCGTGGCTCTGGCGCGGGGCCGACTGGGTCAGCGGACCGCGCAGGTCGGCCATCACGCTTTCGATCCGCGCCTGGGCGGCGGCGTAGGCGTCGGCGGCCGACACCCCGGCCTGGGGCCGGGCGGTGGTGACCAGGATGATCTCCTGGGCGATGGCGTCGAACACCGCCACGATCGACGGCCGGGTCATGATCCCGTCCGGCAGGCCCAGCGTGTCCTCGTTGATGTCCGGCAGGCGCTCGGCCAGGCGGACCATGTCGTAGCCCAGGGCCCCGAACACGCCGGCCGAAGGCGGCGGCAGGCCGGCCGGCAGCTCGATCCGCGAACGGGCGATCAGGTCGCGCAGGCTGTCCAGCGCGCCGCCCGCCTGGGGCGTGAAGCGGCCGGCGGCGATGTCGTCGCCCTCGGCGATCTCGGCCTTGTCGCCGCGGCAGCGCCAGACCAGGTCCGGCTTCATGGCCACGATCGAATAGCGCCCGCGCCAGGCGCCGCCCTCGACGCTCTCGAACAGGAAGGCGTAAGGCCGCCCGTGGCCGATCTTCAGATAGGCCGAGACCGGAGTCTCCAGGTCGTCGATCAGCCGGGTCCAGACCACCTGCGGGCGGCCGGACTCATAGGCGGCTGTGAAGGCGTCGAGGCTGGGCTCCAGGCTCATTGAGCCAGGCCTTTGGGAGCCTTCGCCGTCTTAACCGGGGTCTTGCCGTCCTCGGAGGGCAGGGCGCTGGTGTCGACGCCGATCGCCTGGCGGGCCAGGGTCAGGTTGACCTTGGTCTTCAGCTGGGTCTTGGCCGCGTCCTGGGCGGACTCGCCGATGGCGCGGAACAGGCCCTGCGAGACCTGCGGGCGCATGGCCTCGGTGATCTGGGCCATCTGCTCGGGCGAGCCGGAGTGGATCTTCTCGACCACGGCGACCAGGTAGCCGCCCTGCGGGCCGCGGGCGACGAACGGCTGGCCCGGCTTGGCGCCGAACGTGCTGATCAGCAGGTCGCGGCCCAAGCCCTGGAACTGGCGGGCGTTCTGGCGGGTGATGTTGGCGACGCGCTGCACCTGGGTCTGCGAGGCGGCGGCGACGGCTTCGAGCGACTCGCCCTTCTTGACCCGCTCGCTCAGGGCGTCGGCCTTGGCCTTCATGCGCTGCAGCAGCTGGTCCAGCTGCCACTGCTGCGCCAGGGGCGCGCGGATCTCGGCCAGCGGCGGCATGGCCGACGGGATGACCTTTTCGACGCGGACGGCGAAATACTCGCCCTTGCCGGCCTCGATCAGTTCGCTTTCGCCGCCGGCGGGCAGCTCGAAGGCGGTCTTCAGGGCGTCCGGGGTCAGGGCCGGATCCGGCTGGCCRCCCTGGTCGACGCCGTTGGCGGCGACCGGCGTGGTGGTCCGCACGAAGGCGCCGGCCTTGGTGGCCGCGTCGATCAGGTTGGCGCCGCCGTCATGGGCGTCCTGGTAGGTCTGGGTCTGCTCGTAGGCCTTGGCCTGGGCGGCCTGGGCCTTCAGCTCGGCCTCGATGGCTGGGCGCTGCGATTCCAGGCTGGGCGTGGTGGCGGGGTTGATCTTGACCAGCTTGACCACCGAGACGCCGAACTCGCCGGTGATCGGGGCGCTGACCTGGCCGGCGGCCAGGGCGAACACGGCGTCGGCCACCTTGCGGTCGGGCAGGGCGGTCTTGGGCTTGGAGTCGATCACCAGCGGCTGCTTGCCGTAGGCGCTGGCGACGGCGGCGGGCGCGTCGCCCTTGGCCAGGCGCTGGGCGATCGTCGCGGCGGCGTTGGCGTCGGGGGCCTGGATCTGGACGAACGAGCGGGTCTCGGCCGTGCCCAGGGTGTCCTTGCGGAAGTTGTAGGTCTTGACGATCTCGGCCTCGGGCACGGTCACCGAGTTCTCCAGGGCCTTGGCGCTGAAGCGGGCCACCGACAGGACCCGGGTCTCGGGCCGGGTCAGCTGGGCGGCGTGCTCCTTCATGAAGGCCTGCAGCTGGGCGTCGGTCGGCGCGGCCGGCTTCTCGACGGTCGCCGGATTGATCGCGAAGGCGGCCAGGTCGCGGCCTTCCAGGGCGTAGGCGGCCTGCAGGGCCGAATAGAGGCGCGGGGCGCGCAGGCCGGCGGCGACGGCGCTGAAGGTGTGGGTCTGGGCGATGTCGTCGCGCAGCGAGGCCTCGAAGCGGGCCGGGGTCAGCTCGTTCTGGGCCAGCAGGCGCTGGTACAGCTGGTTGTCGAACTTGCCGGTGATCGGGTCGAACGGGCGCTGGCCCGGGGGCAGGGCGGCCAGCTGCTCGCGCAGGGTGTCGGCCACCAGCTTGTCGGACGCGCGCACGCCCATCTTGTGCAGCAGCTCGGCCAGGGATTCCTGCAGGGCCAGCTGGGTCAGCATCTTGCGGTCGACGCCCTGCTGGACGGCGATGTCCGGCGTGATCGTCTGGCCCTGGGCCTGCTCGCGCTTCCGGAAGTTCTCGAACTGCGCCTTGAAGTCCTCCGGGCTCATGTTCCGCGACCCGGCCGCGATCACCCACTTGCCGGGGGGATGACGGAACACGTCGCTGATGCCGAACACCGCGAAGCTGACGATGAGCAGACCAAACAGGACCACCGCGAACGGCGATTTGGCGAAGGAGCGGAAGCCGGCGAGCATGACTGGGAGAAACCTTCCTCGAAAATCGCGGGTTCTCCGCAGGGCCAAGGCCCAGGCGAAGACGCGGACGCGAGCAGCGGGTATAGTAGAGCCGCGGGGCGCCGGGCAAGCGGCGGAGGGCTCGACCGGTCTTGACTTCCACCTCGCCAAGGGTCCCAAACCGGGTCCATGACCCTTTCGCTGACGACGCCCCGGCCGCTGATCGCCGGAAATTGGAAGATGTTCGGGCTGGAGGCCTCGCTCGACGAGGCGCGCGCCGTAGCGGCGGCCCTGGCCGCCAAGCCGCCCGCCGCGCGGGTCGCCATCTGTCCGGCGGCCACCCTGCTGAGCCGGATGGCCGAGGCCATGGCGGGCGAGGCGGTGATCGTCGGCGGCCAGGACTGCCATCCGGCTTCGGCTGGCCCTCATACCGGCGACATCTCGGCGGCGATGCTGGCCGACGCGGGCGCGACTCTCGTGATTCTCGGCCACTCCGAACGCCGCGCCGCCTATAAGGAGAGCGACGCCCTGGTGTCGGCCAAGGTCGAGGCCGCCCTGGCCGCCGGGCTGGAGCCGATCGTCTGCTTCGGCGAGACCCTGGCCCAGCGCGACGCCGGCCAGGCCGAGGCGGTGGTCACGGGCATGGCCCGCGGGTCGCTGCCGGCCGCCCTGGCGGGCCAGGCCTTCGCCGTGGCCTATGAGCCGGTCTGGGCGATCGGCACCGGCCGCACCCCGACCCCCGACGACATCGAACACATCCACGAGGCCCTGCGGGCCGTGCTGGTCGAGCGGTTCGGCGAGCACGGCGCGACCGTGCCGATCCTCTACGGCGGCTCTGTGAAGCCCGATAACGCGCGGGAAATCCTGGCGGCGCCGGAGGTCGGCGGGGCCCTGGTCGGCGGCGCCTCGCTGAAGGCGGCCGACTTCCTGGCGATCATCGAGGCGGCCTAAGGTCCGCGCGCCTAGGGAACGAGCTGGGCGGCCATGGGCGGCGCGGGTCGGGGCGACCAGGCGCCGATCCGCCGGGCCACCTCGCTGGGGCCGGCGGCGTCCAGCGCCTCCTCGAAGGCGTCCAGCGCGCCCAGCAGCTCGTCTCCGAAGAAGGTCCCGGACCACTGGCCGCCCACATAGGCGGGGAGGCAGGCGTCCACGTCCCGCGCGGCCGCCTCGAGGTCCGGCGTCTTGTTGGCCAGCAGGGCGAGGTTCTGCAGGGTTACCCGGACCCGCTGGATCGCCAGCGCCACCGTTCCGGCGACATCTTCTGGAGAGGTTTCGACAGCGATTTTACGGACCGCCTTGAGATGATCAGAGATGTGTTTGGAACTCGACATAGTACAACTCCTAACGCCGGAGCCCAATATTCCGCCATCTCCCGATTTTTGAGATCGGGGAAAACCCTGGTCTCGGTCGCCGTTTTTCCCGCACCTTAGGTTGTGAAGCTAGCGTCGCCATATCGATTTTCGGTTGTTAGCGCTCCCACGGGTTGTGCTTGGGCGGCTGGGGACACGCACTCATGGCAAGGCGTCGACCGGTTTCGCACAGCGCCCAAGGTGAGTGCGTGTCCCCCAAGTCGTCCGCTGAGCTTCTAGTCTGGTCCTGAGGCGCGGTGGGCGAAGGAGGGGACACGCACTCACCCCACCGCCGTGGACTAGTTGGCAAAGGCCTTGCCGTGAGTGCGCGTCCCCGGCTGAGCGACTTATCCTCGGCGGATAGCGGATGAAGTTCGGCGATTTCAACCCCCTGAACTTTCTCGACCGAACTTATCCTCGCCCTTCCCGGCGCCCGCATCCTGATCTCACCTGAAAGCATGGGAAGGGCGTCCGGCCGGCGACCGAACGGCTTTCGGGGGTGGACGAGCGGGAAGCGCTCGCCGGTGGTCTTGGGTGACGCCTCGGGCGTCCTGGGCAGGTTTCCCTGAAACATCGGGACGAAACCCAGGCGGCGAGGGATCGGCGGACGCGGCAGGCCTGGGCTGAAATCGCCCAGGCGGTCCGGGGTGCAGCCAGCGCCCCGCCCGTCGGGGGCCTCCATCGGAGCGGGTTAAAAATCCGCGATCCGAAGGCTTCCGGATAACGGCTCCACGCGAAGCGCTCTGACTTCGTCGAAACGGTATTCACATCAAAGCTTCTCCGGGCGAGGCCCGGGCGCTTCGCACCCTTCCCATCACCCGCCGGGTTCCCCGGCCGGGGACATGCGCTCGCGCGTGTCCCCATCGCTCGCGCGTGTCCCCATCGGCATCACGGAGCCAAGACTTGGGGACACGCCCAAGGGCATGTCCCCGGCCGCGAGCGTGCGGGGGCCGTCTCAAGGAAACCCCTAGAACAACAACCCATAAAGCCGGCAATCCCGCCGCTCGCCGTCGCGGTCGACATGGCCTTTCAGATAGCCTTCCTGCTCGAAGCCCAGCTTCTCCAGCACCTTCTCGGCCCGGCTGTCGCCGACATGGGTGCGGGCGATCATCCGCTTCAGGCCCAGGGACGAGGCGCAGTGGGCCAGCAGGGMGGCGGCGGCCTCGGTGGCGTAGCCCTGGCCCCAGGCGTCGCGGGTGATGATGAAGCCCAGCTCGCCGCGGTGGTGCCGCCAATCCAGGTCGACCAGCTCGCAATAGCCCAGGAACCAGTCGCTCTTGGCGTGGCGGATCGCCCAGTACAGCGCCCGGCGGTCCGCCATCTCGGCCACCTGGGCGGCGACCGTGGCGGCGACCTCGTCGGGGTCCTCGACGGCGGCGCGGTCCCAGTGGGCCATCACCTCCGGATCGCTCATGAACGGGTAGACGAGGGGGGCGTCCTCAACGGTCAGAGGCGTCAGCCTGAGGCGTTCGGTCTCGAGGATCATGCGACGGAAAGGACCTGATACGGACGTGGGGAATGGTCTTGAGTGCGGACGGTTCGTCCCCAGCTATGGCGCGGGCCCGCCGCAAGTGATAGAGGGGCCGCTTCGTTTTTCGCGACGGAAGTCCCCGTCGCCCGGATCGAGATCGATTTAGACATGCTCATCGGCGTTCTGCTGGCCATCAACATCATCGTTTGCATCGCCCTGATCGGCGTGGTGCTGATGCAGCGCTCCGAAGGGGGCGCCCTAGGCATGGGCGGCGGCGGCGGCGGTTTCATGACCGCCCGCGGCGCCGGCGACCTGCTGACCCGCACGACCTGGATCCTGTTCTCGATCTTCCTGATCATCAGCATCGTGCTGACCGTCCTTACGGGCCGCATGGGCGCCGGCAACTCGGTGGTCGACCGCCTGAAGCTGGACGGCCTGGACAGCAAGACCCTGAACGCCGCGCCGCTGCCGGCCGGTCCGACCGCCCCGGCCCCGACCACGACCGTCCCGGTTCCCTCGGCTCCGGCCGCCGCCGGTCCCGCCGCGATCCAGGCCCCGGCGCCGCAGATCAGCGCCCCGGTCCCGACCGTCTCGGCGCCCGCTCCGGCGGCCAAGGCTCCGGCCGCCAAGGCGCCCGCCGCCAAAGCTCCGGCCGCCGCGCCGGTCCCGGTGATCGACGCCCCGGCTCCGGCCACGCAGAAGCCGGCCCAGTAAGGGCCGTCGACGGTTCTACTGTTGATGCCGAGCCGCCCCTTTCGGGAGGGGCGGCGCATTCTTTCTGTGAATGAACCTCGGTCTTTTCCCCGGTGACGACGAATCACGGCTAATCTGATCGCCCATGACCCGGTACATCTTCATCACCGGCGGCGTGGTTTCCTCATTGGGAAAAGGCCTCGCCTCCGCAGCGCTCGGAGCGCTTCTGCAGGCGCGCGGCTACAAGGTCCGCCTTCGTAAGCTCGACCCCTATCTCAACGTCGATCCGGGCACGATGTCCCCGTATCAGCACGGCGAGGTCTTCGTGACCGACGACGGGGCCGAGACCGACCTGGACCTGGGCCACTACGAGCGCTTMACCGGCGTGTCGGCCACCAAGGCCGACAACATCACCACCGGCCAGATCTATAAGACGATCATCGAGAAGGAACGCCGCGGCGACTACCTCGGCGCGACCGTCCAGGTGATCCCGCACGTCACCAACGAGATCAAGGACTTCGTCCTGTCGCCGGCAATGGACGAGAGCGGCGATAAGCCGGTCGACTTCGTGCTGGTCGAGATCGGCGGCACCGTCGGCGACATCGAGGGCCTGCCGTTCTTCGAGGCCATCCGTCAGCTGCGCCAGGACTTGCCGCGCGGCCAGAGCTGCTACGTGCACCTGACCCTGCTGCCGTTCATCAAGACGGCCGGCGAGATGAAGACCAAGCCGACCCAGCACTCGGTCAAGGAACTGCGCTCGATCGGCATCCAGCCGGACATCCTGCTCTGCCGCTGCGAGCAGGAGATCCCGGTCGAGGAAAAGCGCAAGATCGCCCAGTTCTGCAACGTGCGCCCCAGCGCCGTGATCCAGGCGATGGACAGCTCGTCGATCTACGCGGTGCCGATCGACTATCACAAGGAAGGCCTGGACGCCGAGGTGCTGGACGTGTTCGGCATGAGCGACGCGCCCAAGCCGGACCTGTCGCGCTGGGAGGCGATCGACCAGACCGTCAACCACCCCGACGGCGAAGTGACCATCGCCGTGGTCGGCAAGTACACCGTCCTGAAGGACGCCTATAAGTCCCTCATCGAGGCCCTGCACCACGGCGGCCTGGCCAACAAGGTCAAGGTCAACCTGGACTGGGTGGAGAGCGAGACCTTCGAGGGCGACGAGGGGGCGGCAGCCGCGCGGCTCGAGAACGCCCACGCCATCATGGTGCCCGGCGGCTTCGGCGAGCGGGGCGCGGAGGGCAAGATCCGCGCCGCCCAGTTCGCCCGCGAACGCAAGGTGCCGTACTTCGGCATCTGCTTCGGCATGCAGATGGCAGTCATCGAGACCCTGCGCAACGTGGCCGGCATCAAGGACGCCTCGTCCAGCGAGTTCGGCCCCACCGAGCGTCCGGTGGTCGGCATCATGACCGAGTGGATCAAGGGTAACGAGACCGTCCAGCGGCGCAGCAACGACGACCTAGGCGGCACCATGCGCCTGGGGGCCTACGAGGCCGTCCTGACGTCCGGTAGCAAGGTCGCCGAAATCTACGGGACCACTGACATCAGCGAGCGCCACCGCCACCGCTACGAGGTCAACATCGGCTACGCCCACCTGATGGAGGACGCCGGCCTGAAGCTGACCGGCCGTTCGCCCAACGGCGTGCTGCCCGAAATCGTCGAGCGCGACGACCATCCGTGGTTCATCGGGGTGCAATACCACCCCGAACTGAAGAGCCGTCCGTTCGCCCCGCACCCCCTGTTCGCCAGCTTTATCGCGGCGGCGAAAGAGCAGGGACGACTCGTCTAACAAGCGCGGTTGCATCTCCGAAGAGATTCGGGCATAAGCGCGCCCTCACGCGGCGGCCTGGGTCTTTCCCGAGTCGCCGCTTCCGATTTTCACGCTCAGCGAGCAGAGTCACTTCGATGGCCGTTCCTAAAAGAAAAACTTCGCCTTCTCGCCGGAACATGCGCCGGTCGCACCACGCCCTGGGCGCCAATTCCTTCGTCGAGGACAAGGACTCGGGCGAACTGCGCCGTCCGCACCACGTCGATCTGAAGACCGGCCTGTACAACGGCAAGCAGATCCTGACCCCGAAGGAAGACTAGTCCTTCCGGTCGGCCTCGACCCGGTGTGACAACCGGGCCGGGCGACAAGACGAAGCCTGAAAGGCGGCGGTCTCCGGACCGCCGCCTTTTCGCTTTTCGGCGCAGCTTTCCCCAAGTGGCGCGGCGGTTCCCATGCTTGGCTGGATGCGGATTTCGACAACGCTGTCGAAATAACCGTGTTATCTTGACGGCAGGGAGATTCACCCATGCTCACACGCCGAAACATCGCGGCGGGACTGGGATTGTCGCTGATGGCCGAGCAGGCCTGGGCTCGATCCTCGACGCCCGCGTCCCTCCTGCAGCCGGCCTCGCTGCAAACAGCGCCGACGCCGACGCCGACGCCGACCGCGCCGTCCACCGGCGTGACGCCCCCGGCCGAGGAGGCGCCGCCGATCTTCCTCGACACGGCCCTGGACGCCATCGACCGCATGACGGTCGAGGTCTTCATCAACGGGCAGGGGCCCTTCGCCTTCGTCGTCGACACGGGGGCCGACCGCAGCGCGCTGTCGACGACCCTGGCGGCGAAACTGGGGCTGGAGCGCGGGCCCGACGTGATGCTGCACGGGGTGGGCGGCTCGGCCCTGACCCCCACGGCCAAGGTGCCGCTGATGGTGGCCGGCGATTCCCGCATGCACAACGCCGAGCTGCCGGTGCTGACGCCCGAACGCCTGGGCGTGGACGGCCTGCTGGGCGTCGACATGCTGGACGACCGCAACGTCATCATGGATTTCCGCCGCAAGCGGCTGGAGGTGCGTCGCAGCACCTCGATGAGCGCCGCCTATCCCGGCGTGCGGGAGGTGTCGGTGGTCGCCGACGCCCGCTTCGGCCGGCTGGCGGTGGCCAACGCCAGGGTCAGCGGCGTGCGCTGCGTGGCCTTCATCGACTCCGGCTCCGGCGCCAGCATGGGCAACATGGCCCTGGCCGAGGCGATTAAGCTGCGGGTGCGCCGCAAGCCCGAACCGTCCATGGCCATCCGCCTGGTCGGCGCGGCCGGCGAGGCGACCGTGGGCGAACTGCGCGTCGTCCGCTCGATCGAGATGGGCGCCCTGCGGATGACCAACTTGCCGCTGGTGCTGGCCGACCTGCACATCTTCGACGTCTGGAACCTCAACAGCCGTCCCGCCGTACTGCTGGGGGTCGACGTGCTGAAGATGTTCGCCCGGGTCGAGCTGGACTTCGGGTCCGACCGGGTGAAGTTCCGCCTCGGCAAGGGCTGGACGCCGCCGATCCTGGAGGCCTGACCCGAACATCCGTTCCGACGATCTGACCCGCGATCCGGCGAGCGCTGGTTGCGGTTCGCGGCCCACGCCGCTAAGGGGAGGCGCCTTTTGAAAGGGGAGCTCCCATGACCGAGATCGTCGACATCATCGCCCGCGAAATCCTGGACAGCCGCGGCAATCCGACGGTCGAGGTCGACGTCGTCCTGGAAGACGGCGCTTTCGGCCGCGCCGCCGTGCCGTCGGGCGCCTCGACGGGCGCCCACGAAGCCGTCGAGAAGCGTGACGGCGACAAGGGCCGCTACGGCGGCAAGGGCGTGAAGGCGGCGGTGGACGCGGTCAACGGCGAACTGTTCGACGCGCTGTCGGGCGTTGACGCGGAGGACCAGCGCCGCATCGACAACCTGATGATCGAGTTGGACGGCACGCCCAACAAGAGCCGCCTGGGCGCCAACGCCATCCTCGGCGTCTCGCTGGCCACCGCCAAGGCCGCCGCCGAGTCGGCCGGCCTGCCGCTCTACAAGTACGTCGGCGGCGTCTCGGCCCGCGTCCTGCCCGTGCCGATGATGAACATCATCAACGGCGGCGCCCACGCCGACAACCCGATCGACATCCAGGAATTCATGATCCTGCCGACCGGCGCCCCGACCTTCGCCGAGGCCCTGCGGATGGGCGCGGAGATCTTCCACGGCCTGAAGAAGGCCCTGAAGGACGCCGGCCACAACACCAACGTCGGCGACGAGGGCGGCTTCGCCCCGAACCTCGGCTCGGCCGAAGACGCCCTGGCCTTTATCGTCAAGGMGGGTGAAGCCGCCGGCTACAAGTCGGGCGAGGATTTCGTCCTGGGCCTGGACGTCGCCGCCACCGAGTTCTTCAAGAACGGCAAGTACGAGCTGGAAGGCGAGGGCAAGAGCCTCGACCCGGCCCAGATGGTCGACTACCTGGCCAACCTGGCCAACAAGTTCCCGATCCTGTCGATCGAAGACGGCATGTCGGAAGACGACTTCGAAGGCTGGAAGCTGCTGACCGACACCCTGGGCAAGAAGGTCCAGCTGGTCGGCGACGACCTGTTCGTCACCAACCCCAAGCGCCTGCAACTGGGTCTGGACAAGGGCCTGGCCAACTCGATCCTGATCAAGGTCAACCAGATCGGCACCCTGTCGGAGACCATCGACGCCGTCGACCTGGCCCACCGCAACGCCTACACCAGCGTGATGAGCCACCGCTCGGGCGAGACCGAGGACAGCACGATCGCCGACCTGGCCGTGGCCCTGAACTGCGGTCAGATCAAGACCGGCTCGCTGGCCCGTTCGGACCGGCTGGCCAAGTACAACCAGCTGCTGCGCATCGAGGAAGCCCTCGACGACCAGGCCGTCTACGCCGGTCGCGCGGTGCTCAAGGGGCGCTAGTTTCAAGGCTCCCGGACAACGAAAGGCGGCGCTTCAAGCGCCGCCTTTTTCGTTTCGGATGTTACGATTCTCGCCTCCGGAGGTCCGGACGCCCGTTTTCGAGGCGCCGGGCGCCAAAATTCACCAACAATTTTTCTAAAGGCAAAAACGGCGGCTCGCCGCACCGCCGCAAAAAATGCCGCCAAACGGCCGTTCAGATGCTGCGACGCGGTATCTAGATGCCCTTGAAACCATCTCAAATGAAAGCGTTAGGGAGCTGCTTTCGACATCTTGTMCCGACCTTCGCAAACCCCCCGTTTAGTAAGGCGTTAAGCATGATCGGGCAGGGTAAACTTCCCCTCCTGGGAATCGCTGATGTTCGCCCGACTGCAACCCTTCCTGCCGACCGCGGCGCTCCTTCTGCTGATCACTTACTTCGTGTTTCACGCCCTGACGGGCGAACGCGGCCTGTTGTCGACGTCGCAGCGCAACGCAGATCTCGCCGCCAAGACGCTGGAGTTGAAGAAGATCCGCGCCGAAAGGATGGACCTGGAGGCCCGTGCTCGTCTATTACGCAGCGGCAGTTTGTCGGCGGACCTTCTGGAAGAACGCGCGCGTTCGCTCCTGGGATACGCCGACCCCAAGGACTATGTGATCCGCACCCCGCGCTGAGCGTTTGGTACGGGAACCGGTCCCGCGGCTCTGCCGACGGATCAGGTGAGCCTGGCCCGTTTCGGGTTTGACAACGGGCGCCCATCTAACGCGGAACCGAAGGTTCATTCGGCGGTGGGCGTTCAGGAGTAGGCCGCGATGAAGATTGGCCAGGGAGAGTTGAATGGCGCGTACGCGCAAGGGTGAAGCCCCCGCGGGGAAGGGTGATGCCACCGGTGTCAATACCTTCGTCGGCAAGGACGAGCTTCTGAAATTCTACCAGGACATGCTGCTGATCCGCCGCTTCGAGGAGCGCGCCGGCCAGCTGTACGGCATGGGCCTGATCGGCGGCTTCTGCCACCTCTACATCGGTCAGGAAGCCATCGCGGTCGGCATGCAGTCGATCAAGGTCAAGGGCGACCAGATCATCACCGGCTACCGCGACCACGGCCACATGCTGGCCGCGGGCATGGACCCGAACGAAGTCATGGCCGAGCTGACCGGCCGCGCGGGCGGTTCGTCGCGCGGCAAGGGCGGTTCGATGCACATGTTCGACATCGAGACCGGCTTCTACGGCGGCCACGGCATCGTCGGCGCCCAGGTGTCGCTCGGCACCGGCCTGGCGCTGAACAACCATTACCGGGGCAACGGCAACGTCGCCTTCGCCTATTTCGGCGACGGCGCGGCCAACCAGGGCCAAGTCTACGAGAGCTTCAACATGGCCCAGCTGTGGAAGCTGCCGGTCGTGTACGTGATCGAGAACAACCAGTACGCCATGGGCACCAGCGTCGAGCGTTCGGCGTCGGAGACCGCCTTCCACAAGCGCGGCACCTCGTTCCGGATCCCGGGCGAGGAAGTCGACGGCATGGACGTGATCGCGGTGGCCGAGGCCGGCGCCCGCGCCGCCGAGCACGCCCGCAGCGGCCAGGGCCCGTTCATCMTCGAGATGAAGACCTATCGCTATCGCGGCCACTCGATGTCCGACCCGGCCAAGTACCGGACGAAGGACGAGGTCGACAACGTCAAGCAGACCCGCGACCCGATCGACCACCTGAAGGAGCGCCTGGCCAAGGCCGGCGTCACCGAGGACGACCTGAAGGTCGTCGACGCCGAGGTGAAGCGCATCGTGGCCGAGGCGGCCGAATTCGCCCGCACCAGCCCCGAGCCCGATCCTTCCGAACTGTACACCGACGTATACCTGGAGGCCGCCCAGTGACGGACATCCTGATGCCCGCCCTGTCCCCGACGATGGAAGAGGGGACCCTGGCCAAGTGGCTGGTCAAGGAAGGCGACACCATCAAGGCCGGCGACGTCATCGCCGAGATCGAGACCGACAAGGCGACGATGGAAGTCGAAGCCGTGGACGAAGGCGTGATCGAAGCCATCCTGGTTCCGGCCGGCTCGGAGAACGTCAAGGTCAACACCTTGATCGCCAAGCTGAAGGGCGAGGGCGAAGCCGCTTCGCCGGCCCCGGCCCCCGCCGCCGCTCCGGCCGCTGAAGCCGCTCCGGCTCCGACCGCCGCCGCGGCTCCGGCCGCCGCGCCGATCTCGGCCGCCTCGACCTTCGCCGATCCGGAAATCCCGGAAGGCACGCCGCTGAAGAAGATCACGGTCCGCGACGCCCTGCGCGACGCCATGGCCGAAGAGATGCGCCGCGACGACAAGGTCTTCCTGATGGGCGAGGAAGTCGCCCAGTACCAGGGCGCCTACAAGGTCAGCCGCGACCTGCTGCAGGAGTTCGGCGACAAGCGCGTCATCGACACCCCGATCACCGAGCATGGCTTCGCCGGCCTCGGCGTCGGCGCGGCGATGGCCGGCCTGAAGCCGATCGTCGAGTTCATGACCTGGAACTTCGCCATGCAGGCGATCGACCAGATCATCAACTCGGCCGCCAAGACGCTCTACATGTCGGGCGGCCAGATCAAGTCGTCGATCGTGTTCCGCGGCCCCAACGGCGCGGCCTCGCGGGTCGGCGCCCAGCACAGCCAGGACTATGCGGCCTGGTACGGCAACATCCCCGGCCTGAAGGTCATCGCGCCGTACGACGCGGCCGACGCCAAGGGCCTGATGAAGGCCGCCATCCGCGACCCGAACCCGATCGTCTTCCTCGAACACGAGATGATGTACGGCCACGAGTTCGACATCCCGGACGTCGAGGACTGGGTCGTGCCGATCGGCAAGGCCAAGGTCCGTCGCGAAGGCTCGGACGTCACCCTGGTGGCCTACAGCCGCATGGTGGGCTTCGCCCTGCAGGCGGCCGAGGAACTGGCCAAGGAAGGCATTTCGGCGGAGGTCGTCGACCTGCGCACGATCCGTCCGCTGGACCACGACACCATCCTGGAAAGCGTCAAGAAGACCAACCGCCTGGTCACGGTCGAGGAAGGCTGGGGCCCGATGGGCGTCGGCGCCGAGATCGTCGCCCGGATCACCGAGTTCGGCTTCGACTACCTGGACGCCCCGCCGCTGCGGGTGCACCAAGAAGACGTGCCGCTGCCCTATGCGGCGAACCTGGAAGCCCTGTCGCTGCCTTCGGTCCCCAAGATCGTCAAGGCGGCCAAGGCGGTCTGCTACCGGTGATCGCCCGGCCCGCTCCTCTAGGCTCTGGCCTGTGCGAGCGGGCAGGGAGGCCCTCATGACCCAGACCCTGAACGGCTCCTGCCACTGCGGCGCGGTGCATGTGCAACTGGACCCCGGCAAGCCGGTGGACCAGCTGCCGTTGCGGGCCTGCCAATGCTCGTTCTGCCGTCGGCAGGGCGGACGCACGACCAGCGATCCGGCCAGCCGGCTGCACATCACCGCCGCCCCGGGGGCGCTGATGCGCTACCGGTTCGGGCGGCGGGCGGTGGATTTCCTGATCTGCCGCGAGTGCGCCTGCTATGTGGCGGCGATGATCGAGGACGAGGGCCAGGCCTACGCCACCCTCAACGTCGTGGGGACCGACCTGCCGGGTTTCGCCGATCGCGAGCCCGAACGGCTGGACTATCACGACGAAACGGACGAACAACGCCTTGCCCGTCGCAAGGCCAAATGGACGCCGACCACCTTGGTCGAAGCCGTCCCGAACGCTTGAGGAAGAAGCTCAATGTCGATCGACATCCTGATGCCCGCCCTGTCGCCCACCATGGAGGAGGGGACCCTCGCCAAGTGGCACGTCAAGGTCGGCGACACCGTCAAGGCCGGCGACGTGATCGCCGAGATCGAGACCGACAAGGCGACGATGGAAGTCGAAGCCGTCGATGAAGGCGTGGTCGAGGCCATCCTGGTCGACGCCGGCACCGAGAACGTCAAGGTCAACGCCCTGATCGCCAAGCTGGCGGGCGAGGGCGAAAGCCCCGCGCCGCCGCCGACTAAGGCCGCGCCCTCTGCTGAAGCGCCGAAGGCCGCGCCGGCTCCCGCCGCGCCTGTCCAGGCCGCCGGCGAGACCGCCGCTCCCGCCAAGCCCGCTCCGGCCGCCGCGTCCACCGGCGACCGCGTCTTCGCCTCGCCCCTGGCCCGCCGCCTGGCCTCGGCCGCGAACCTGGACTTGAAGTCGATCGCCGGCACCGGCCCGCACGGCCGCGTGGTCAAGGCCGACGTCGAGGCCGCGACCAAGGGCGGCGCGCCCGCCGCCAAGGCCGCTCCGGCCGCCGCGCCCGCCGCCGGGGCTCCGGC
>NZ_JBFTKU010000034.1:0-33203 GCF_056665975.1 Caulobacter sp. 05T431
GGGACGGCGACTGAGGGCCTGTTTCATCCCGGTCGACGTTCCCCCTCGGGCGGGCAGGATCAGGTCGCCCGGAAGGGGCCGTCGGCGACTCCGACTGATCCTGGAACAGGCCGGTTTGAACCTCCCGGCCCCGTCGACCCTTGCCGTCCGACGTTCGCCCGTCCCGGGCCTTGGAGCCTTCTGAGCCCCGCTTCCCGCAACGATCCGATCGCCAGGCCGGCTCGGCCCCGCTCGGTTCCATCCCCATCGCCTGCTTGGGCCGGTACCAAGAGCCCTCCCCGTGATGGTGACGGATCTATTGTGCGGGAGGTTTGAACCCTGGCGCGTTCGTGACGCTGATTTTTCTACAGGGCGTTGGAAAGGTTGAGGTTCTTGGCGGCGTTCGCGGGGATAGAGGCGGCTCGATCCCCGCGCGGGGACATGCCCTCGCGGCGTGTCCCCATCGGACGCACCGAGCCCCGTCTTGGGGACACGCCGCAAGGGCATGTCCCCGGCCCGCGCTCACCCCACCGTCCGTCATCCTCGGACGTGTTCCGAGGACCCCTGCTTCAGCCGCGAAGAAGGACGATCCGTGGAGCGGCGAGATCGCGGCCTACCCCCAACCGACAACCCCGCCGACAGAGGGGTCCTCGGAACAAGTCCGAGGATGACGGTTCTAAAAATGGAAGAAGGCCCTGCCCCGTCGAAAGCCCGCCCGCAGCGGCGAGGCCTCGCCTTAAATCCTTGGAGGCGAGCCTGCCCTGGCGTCTGGCCGTGTCAAGGACCGCCTCCGGCGGCCGCGTCGCGGCGGCGCGACGCGCCGTCCTTGACACGGCCAGACACCAGGGCTTCGATCCACCAAGGGTTTAAGGTGAGGCCCATCCGGGGCGGATGGGACCTGCACCAGGCAGCCGCTTTTGGCTGTCGAGAAGGTCCGCAGAGGTTCGAAAGCCCCCTATTCCGCCCGCCAGTCGCCCGACTTGCCGCCGGTCTTCTCGACCAGGCGCACGGTCTCGATGACCATGCCCTTCTCGACGGCCTTCAGCATGTCGTAGATCGTCAGGCAGGCCACCGAGACGGCGGTCAGGGCCTCCATCTCCACGCCGGTCTGGCCCGTGGTCTTGACCCGCGCCATCACCGCCATCCCGCCCTCCGCCCGCTCGACCGAGACCTCGACCTTGCTGAGGGCCAGCGGGTGGCACAGCGGGATCAGGTCKGSSGTCTTCTTGGMCGCCATGAYCCCGGCGATCTCGGCCACCGCGCGCACGTCGCCCTTGCGGCCGGTTCCCGACACCGCCAGCTCCAGGGTCGAGGGGTTCATCCGCACGAAGCCCACGGCGATGGCCTCGCGGACCGTGGCGGGCTTGTCGGAGACGTCGACCATGCGGGCGCGGCCCTGGTCGTCGATGTGGGTCAGGCGGGTCACTGTTCCAGCAGTCCTATCGCTCCAGGAGTCGGGGCATCAGTTCGACCATGTTGCAGGGCTTGTGGCGGCTGTCGAGCTGAGCCGAGATGACCTTGTCCCAGCCGTCCTTCACCGCCCCGTTGCTGCCCGGCAGGCAGAACACGAAGACCCCGTCGATCAGGCCGGCCGTGGCGCGGCTCTGCAGGGTGGACAGGCCCACCGAGGCGTAGCTGACCAGGTGGAACACCACCGAGAAGCCGTCGATCTTCTTGTCGAACAGCGGCTCCAGGGCCTCGACCGTGACGTCGCGGCCGGTCAGGCCGGTGCCGCCGGTGGAGACGACGGCGTCGACCTGGCCGCTGGCGATCCAGTCGCGCACCGTCTTGCGGATCTTGTCGATGTCGTCGCGGACCACCGCCCGGCCGGCGACGTCATGGCCGGCGTCCTTCACGCGGTCGATCAGCAGCTGGCCCGAGGTGTCGTTGGACTCGTCGCGGGTGTCGGACACAGTCAGGATCGCCACCCGCACCGGCTTGAACGGAAGCTCGGGCTTGATCCCGCCGCCCGGGGTGAGGCCTGCCGACATCGATTGCTCTCCTAGTCCCAGCGTTCCGCGTCGGTCCTATCCTGAGCCGTCGGCTCGATCCAGCGGTCGCCGTCCGGGCCGTGCTCCTTCTTCCAGAAGGGCGCGCGGCTCTTCAGCCAGTCCATCAGGAAGTCGCAGGCCTCGAAGGCCGCGCGGCGGTGGCCCGCGGCCGTGGCCACGAAGACGATCGCCTCGCCCGGCGCGACGGCGCCGATGCGGTGGACGATGCGGTAGTCGTGCAGGCCGAACCGGGCCTTGGCCTCCTCGGCGAACCGGGCGATCGCCGCGTCGGTGAAGCCGGGATAGGCCTCCAGCTCCAGGGCCGTGGCCTGGCCTTGCTCGGCCCGCGCCAGGCCGACGAAGCTGGCCACCGCCCCGGTCTCGGCGCGGCCGGCGCAGAACGTGGTCAGCAGGGCGCCCGGCTCGAATGGCTGGGCGGTCAGGCTGATGGACGGGAAGGCGGTCATCCGCCGCTCATCGGCGGCAGGAAGGCCACCTCGGTCGCGGCGGCCAGGGTCGCCTCGCCCCGGACGATGGCCTTGTCGATCGCCACCTGCACGCCAGGACCGCCCAGGGCCTCGGCCAGGCCGGGATCGTCGGCGGCCAGGGCCTGGCGCAGCGACGCCAGCGAGGCGGCCTCGACGGAGCGCTCGCGCCAGCCGGCCTGGTCGGCCAGGCGCCCGAACAGCAGCACCCGGGCCATGGTCTAGCCGCCCGTCGTCGACATGTGGCGCGCCACGGCCGGGCGGGCGGCGTCGATGTGGAAGTCGTGGCCCTGCGGCTTGGCGCCGATCGCCGCGAAGATCGCCCGCTCCAGGTCCGCGTCGCCGGCCCCGCCGCGAACCACCGCCCGCAGGTCGCTGGCGTCGTCGCGGCCCAGGCACGTGTRCAGGGTGCCGGTGCAGGTCAGGCGGACCCGGTTGCAGGCCTCGCAGAAATTGTGGCTGAGCGGGGTGATGAAGCCCAGCCGCCCGCCGGTCTCCTCGACCCGGACGTAACGGGCCGGTCCGCCGGTGGCGTAGGCCAGGTCCGTCAGGGTCCAGAACGACGAGAGGTCGCGGCGCACGTCCTTCAGCGACAGGTACTGGTCGGTGCGGTCCACCTCGACCTCGCCCAGCGGCATGGTCTCGATCAGGGTCATGTCGGCGCCCAGGCCGTGGGCCCACTGGATCAGGGCCGGCAGCTCGGCGGCGTTGTCGTGCTTCAGCGCCACGGCGTTGATCTTGACCCGCAGGCCGGCCGCCAGGGCCGCGTCGATCCCGGCCAGCACCTTGGCCAGGTCGCCGCCCCGCGTGAGCTTGCGGAACAGGTCGGGCTTGAGGGTGTCGAGCGAGACGTTGATGCGCCGCACGCCCAGCCGCGCCAGGTCGGCGGCGTGGCCCGCCAGCTGGGTGCCGTTGGTGGTCAGGGTCAGCTCGTCCAGGGCGCCCGAGCGCAGGTGCCGCGACAGCCGCTCGACCAGGGTCATGATCCCCTTGCGCACCAGCGGCTCGCCGCCGGTCAGCCGCAGCTTGCGCACGCCCAGGCCGACGAAGGCCGAGGCCAGGCGATCCAGCTCCTCCAGCGACAGGACCTCCGCCTTCGGAAGGAAGGTCATGTGCTCGGCCATGCAGTAGGTGCAGCGCAGGTCGCAGCGGTCGGTGACCGAGACGCGCAGATAGGTGACCGCGCGGCCGAAACCGTCGATGAGGCGCGGGGACCGGATGACCGCTTGCGCGGGGATGGCGTCGTAGGGCGTCATGTCGGTCCGTAAGATAGGCGTGGGACGTGATGGCGGAAAGGAAAAGCGCGCGGTGCGACGCCGTGGTCCTGGCGGCGGGGGCCGGGCGCCGCTTCGCCGGGCAGGGCGCCAGGTCTTCGGGGGGGCGCAAGCTGCTGGCCCCGTTCGAGGGCCGGCCGCTGATCGCCGGGGCCTTGGACGCCGCCTTCGCGGCCCCCGCCCGGCGCGTGCTGCTGGTCACCGCCGGCGATCCGGACCTGGCCGCGATCGCAATCGACCACGCCGAGGCGCTGGGCCGCCGGGACGATCTCGACATCGTGGTGGCGATCGACGCGGCCGAGGGCATGGGCGCTTCACTGCGGACGGCCGTCGGCGCCCTGCCGCCGGACGGCGAGGCCGTCTTCGTATTCCTGGGCGACATGCCGCGCACGCCTCCGGGCCTGGCCAGCGCCCTGCTGGACGCCCTGACGCCCGACTTCGACGCGGTCGCCCCGCGCTTCGGAGAGCGGCGCGGACATCCGGTGCTGTTCGGGAGAGCGTGCTTTCCCGCCCTGCGGAGGCTGGGCGGCGACGTCGGCGCCCGCCAGGTGCTGATCGCGATCGGCGAACGCCTGGCGCTGGTGGAGTGCTCCGACCCCGGCGTGCTGTTCGACGTCGATCGTCCGCGGGACCTGGCGTGACGATCCGGGATCAGGCCGTCGGGCGGTCGCGCCAGGCGGCCCAGGTTCCGAACGCGATGCAGGCCAGCACGCCGTAGCTCCACATCGCCATGCTGATCCACAGCGTGCCGAGCGTCACCCGCAGGTCGATCATCACCGCCAGGTGGGACGCGACGATCAGCGCCATGAACGCGGCGGCCACCAGGGTCCAGATCCGCCRTGTGCGCATCGAAATCCAGATGAAGGCGATCAGCGTCAGGACATCGACCGCCAGCATGCCGTAGTCGGCGTTGCGGGAGTCGTGGCGATAGACCAGCAGCGACCCCACCCACGACGCCAGGAACGCCGCCCCGACCCAGCGCGCGGCCCGGTCGCCGCGCCACATCGCCAGCCCGCAGACCAGGATGGCCAGGCAAAGGGAGAGGAAGGTGTGAAGCTGCAAGACGATGGCGCCCGAAACGAGGTTCGAGCGCCACCATGCCTCAGGCTTTAAGTCTAGAGAAGCAACTTAGGCTGGCGCCGTCGGTCAGTGCCGGGTGCGCTTGCCCTCCCAGAGGATGGTCCGCACCTCCTCGATGATGCTCAGGGCGGCGTCGGAATCTCCGGCCTGCTCCAGAGCGACCAGCTGAGGCATCAGCACCGACAGGATGCGACGCTGCACGGGGCCCAGGGTCCGCAGATGTTGACGGAACTCCTGCAGCTCTTCGGACACGGTGTCTTGGTGGGTGATCTGGGCGGTGCTCATTGCGCATCCCGTTTTGCAAGAAGGGTCGGCTTTCGCCGTGAACGAACGATCGGCGCGGCCCTCTAGGCCGCGAGGCCTCCGGCGACGGCGTGCAGCCCGGAGGTGCGCGGCGGATCGCCTTCCTTGTCCATGTCGCCGGACGCCAGGGCGCCGCAGCCGATCTGGGTGCGAACGGTGGCGAGGGCGCTGTGGGTCTCGATGATCGTGCGGCGAGCGGAAACGATGTGGGCCAGGGTCTCGCCCAGGTTGGCGACGGCTTCCTGACCCAGGACGGCCGACAGCTTGGTCTCGAGCCGCAGGCTGGGCAGCAGGCCCATCAGCTCGGCGGTCTCACGCAGGGCGGCGTCGATCGCGGCTTCGGCGCGCATCAGCTTCGCGGCGCCCGCGCGGGCGGCTTCGGTACGTTTCATGGCATGACTCTCCCGGTCGCACGGGTCCCCCCCGCACGTTCAAGTCGATGAAATGTTTATGGGAAGGTCGGCGTCAGTGCGCCGGAGGCGGGCTCCAGCCCTCGCGGAACCGCTGAAGGGCGTAGAGGAATTCGTGGGCCCCCATCGTGACCGTCCCGAGCAGGATCCCGCCCAGGGTGGCGACCGCGAGGATCAGACCCAGCCACTGCAAGGGGGTCAGGTCATCGCGCCAGCTCCTTCCATACGGAGCGGCGTGTCGTCCGCCAGGAAGGCCGTCGCGGCCAGGACCCTCAGGAGAAGCTTGCCAGGGGGATCGCCCGCCGCCTGCGCCTTGCGCAGGGCCGAAACCGTTTCCGCCACCAGCCGGCCCCGCTCCGGCGTGCCCGCCATCAGGGTCAGGCCTTCCTCCAGGGACTGCCAGCTTGCGATGAAGAAGGCCGAGGCCGGGTTCGGAGTGTTGGTCGAAGATTTCGTCATGGCTGCTCTCGCTGTTGAAGCGAGAAAAGACCTCTGACTGGGCCGTGGCTAGCTCGGCCGATTGCTTACGGTAGTCATTACCGGGGTCGGTTTCCCAGGCCACGAAGGCCAGGGCGGCGTCGCGGCGGTTCAGACCGGCCAGCCGGCGCCGTGCGCTGAGCACGTGCATCTCGACCGTCTTGGGCGAAAGCCGCAGCAGGCGGGCGATTTCCTTGGACTGCCGATGCTGGGCGATAAGCCGCAGGATCTCCCGCTCGCGAGGAGTCAGCCGCTCGAAGCCCAGGTTGTCGCCGGAGTCCACCATGCCGCTAAAATGGTTCGCGGCTCGCCTTACGTCCAGCAAGACTTGACTGAACGCGCTTCAACAGGGCGCGTCCTGTCAAAACCGCATCGAATTTCGCTAAGTCGCGCGGCCTCGATCGCCGGTCGCGCGACGCTCAGGCCTGGGCGCGGACGAAAGGCAGGCGTCCGGTCGGGGTCTTGGACAGCGCCAGCAGGGCGTTGGCCACCGCGGGGGCGATGACCGGCGTGCCCGGCTCGCCCACCCCGCTGGGCGGGTTGCCCGACGGCACGACATAGGTCTCGACCGTCGGCGCCTCATGGATCCGCAGCACCCGATAGGTGTCGAAATTGCTCTGGTCGACGCGGCCGTCCGTCAGGGTGACCTCGCCGTAGAGCGCCGCCGACAGGCCGTAGCAGGTGCCGCCTTCCACCTGGGCCGCCACCTGGTCCGGCGCGACCGCCACGCCGCAGTCGATGGCCGTGACCACCCGGCCGACGCGCGGCTCGCCGTCCACCAGCTTGACCTCGGCCACCTGGGCGACCACCGAGCCGAAGCTCTCGTGCACCGCCACGCCGCGCGTGAAGCCGGCGGTCGGGGTCGGGCCGGCCTTCTCGACCGCCAGGTTCAGCGCCGCCAGGTGCCGCGCGCCGTGCTCGCCGGCCTTGGCGTAGAGGGCGCGCCGGTACTCGACCGGGTCCTTGCCGGCCTTCAGCGCCAGCTGGTCGATCGTGTGCTCCATGACGAAGGCGGTGTGGGTGGCCCCCACCGACCGCCACCACAGCACCGGCACGCCGCCCTCGGGCGTGGCCAACTGGGCGTCGACGATCGGCGTCGCCTTCAGATAGGGCGAGCCCGCCGTCCCCTCGATCGCGGTCTGGTCGGGACCCTTCGCCTTCATCGGTGAGTCCTTCATGATCGACTGGGTGACGATCCGGTGGCGCCAGCTGGCCGGATAGCCGTCCTTGTCCACCCTGACCCGCACGGCGTGGTGCACCAGCGGCCGGAAGAAGCCGGCCCGCATGTCGTCCTCGCGGGTCCAGACCAGCTTCACGGGTCGACCGTGGCCGACCTTCTGGGCGATGGTCACGCATTCGGCCACGTAGTCGGACGGGAAGTTGGCGCGCCGGCCGAACGAGCCGCCGGCGTACAGGGTCTCGATCTCGACCGAGCCCGGCAGCGTCTTGACGATCTTGGCCGCGTTCATCTGGTCCAGGGTCTGGGCCTGCGAGCCGTGGATCAGCTTGACCTGGTTGCCGTCGACGATGGCCACGCAGTTCATCGGCTCCATGGTGGCGTGGGCCAGGTAGGGGAAGTCATAGGTGGTCTCGAAGACCTCGCTCCCCTTGCCGCCCGAGGCGACGGACGCGTCGCCCTTGGAGTCGAAGGCCTCCCACTTCAGGTCGGCGGGACCCTTGCCGGCGGCGATGTCGCGCCACTGCTGGGCGATCGTCGCCGAGCTCCGGGTCTCGACCTTGCCCTCGTCCCACTCGACCTTCAGCGCCTCGCGGCCCATGCGGGCGGCGTAGGTGTTGTCGGCGACCACCGCCACCCCGGTCGGGATCTCATAGACGTCGACCACCCCGGCCACCTTCTTGGCCGCGTCGGCGTCGAAGCTCTTCACCTTGCCACCGAAGCGGGGCGCGTGGGCGACCATGGCCACCAGCATGTCCGGCAGCTGGACGTCCTGGGTGTAGCGGGCCGTGCCGTTGCTCTTGATCAGGCTGTCCTTGCGCCGCACGCGGTCGGTGCCGATCAGGGTGAAGGTCTTGGGGTCCTTCAGGGTCGGGTTCTCGGGCGGAGCCACCTTGGCGGCGTCGGCGATCAGCTCGCCGAAGCCCGCGCTCTTGCCGCCGCCGCTGACCACGCCGTCCTTGACGGTGATCTGGTCGGCGGGGACGCTCCATTTCGTCGCCGCCGCCTGCACGAACATCGCCCGCGCGCCGGCTCCGGCCTTGCGCAGCTGCTCCCAGGAATTGGAGATCGCCGACGAGCCGCCGGTCAGCTGGATGCCCATGCCGCCGTTGGCGTAGAGCTTGGCGTTGGCGGGCGCGTGCAGCACCTTCACCCGGCTCCAGTCGGCGTCCAGCTCCTCGGCGACGATGGCCCCCAGGCCCGCATGGTTGCCCTGGCCAAACTCGATGTGCTTGGACAGCACCGTCACCGCGCCGTCCGGATCGAACCGGATGAACGGCCCGAAGGCCCCGACATCGACCTTGGAGC
Organism: Caulobacter sp. 05T431; assembly: GCF_056665975.1. Lineage (NCBI taxonomy): Bacteria > Pseudomonadati > Pseudomonadota > Alphaproteobacteria > Caulobacterales > Caulobacteraceae > Caulobacter > Caulobacter sp. 05T431. The sequence continues at coordinate 8,485 of NZ_JBFTKU010000034.1, forward strand.
CGGCGCTCATCAGGTCGGCGGGCGAGCACCCGACCAGCAGGGCCCCGCCCGCCAGGGTCGCGCCGACCACCACGTCGCGACGGCTGACGCCCTCCTGGCGCCCCAGCTTCTGGAACGGCCCGTTCATTGGCCCAGCCCCCGGCCGGTCGAGCCCGAGGCGGCGGCGATCTCGTCGTCGACGTCGTTGGAGGCCACGGGCTTGGCGGCGGCCGGCGCGGCGACCACGGGCGCGGCGGTCAGGCCGGCGGCGTCCTTGATGGCGGCGCGGATGCGCTGATAGGTGCCGCAGCGACAGATGTTGCCGCTCATGGCGTTGTCGATGTCCTCGTCGCTGGGCGACTTGGTCTGGGCCAGCAGGGYGGCGGCCGACATGATCTGGCCCGACTGGCAGTAGCCGCACTGGGGCACGTCGTGCCTGACCCAGGCCTGCTGCACCGGATGGGTCCCGCCCAGGCTCTCGATGGTGGCGATCTTGGCCCCCTCCAGGGCGGCGATCGGCGTCACGCAGGACCGCACCGGGTCGCCGTTGACGTGGACCGTGCAGGCCCCGCACTGGGCCATGCCGCAGCCGAACTTGGTGCCCGTCAGGCCCAGTTCGTCGCGCAGCACCCACAGCAGGGGCGTCTCGGGGGCGGCCTTCACGGCGACCGACTTGCCGTTGATGTCCAACGTCGAGGTCATGCTTTCGCCTCCCAAGCGAAAAACGGGGTCCGACGGCCCGGTTCGACGGAATCTAACACTGCTAAGACCCAAACCCGCCAGTGAAATCTTGGTTCAGGCAGGCTAGCCTGACCGGGACGTTCGCTTGTTTTCCGTCAGGACCCGCCCCTTGGATTCCTTCCCCGCCTACTTCCCCCTGGCCGGCCGCAAGGTCGTGATCGCCGGCAGCGGCGAGGCCGCCGACAACAAGGCGCGGCTGTTCGACGGCTCGCCGGCCACGCTGGTGCGGGTCGATGGTCACGCCGCGTTCCTGCCGGGGACCTACGCCGGGGCGGTGCTGGCCTTCGTGGCGGGCGACGACGAGGTGTTCCTGCAGAGCGCGGCCAGCGCGGCCCGGGCGGCGCGGGTGCTGGTCAATGTGGTCGACCGGCCGACGATGAGCGATTTCAACACCCCGGCGGTGATCGACCGCGGCGAGGTGGTGGCCGCCGTCGGCACCGGCGGCGCCTCGCCGACCCTGGCCACCAAGCTGCGCAACGACATCGAGGCCCAGGTGCCCGAGGGCTCGGGCCGGGTGGCCGCCCTGCTGCGCAAGTTCCAGGACGAGGTGCGCGGCGCCTTGCCCGCCATGCACGAGCGCCGCGCCTTCCTGCGCGACGCCGTGGCCGGCGAGGCCGCCCAGGCGGCCATGGCCGGCGACATGGACAAGGCCGGCCAGCTGTTCCGCCAGGCCCTGGCCAAGGGCGTGGGCCGCGAGGGCAAGGTGCGGTTCATCGCCGGCAAGGGGCCTTCGGACCTTTTGACGCTGCGCGCCCTGCGGGCCCTGGGCGCCGCCGACGTGCTGATCGCCGACGAGGCCGCCGATCCCGACATCGTCGGCATGGCCCGCCGCGACGTCCACAGGCTGGAGCCGGGCGCGGTCGACGCCGGGACGCTGGTCGCGATGGCCCAGGAGGGCAAGCAGATCGTCCGGCTGATCGTGGCCCCGGTCGACCCCGCCCTGGTCCAGGCCCTGGGCGCGGCGTCGGTGGCGGTCGAGGTGATCTAGTCTGTTCCGCTCGTCCCGGCGAATGCCGGGATGAGCGGGTTTTGAAGGTTCAGTCCAGCGACCGGTCCTTGGTCTCTGGCAGCAGGAACAGGGTCGTCAGCACGCTGATCAGGGTGAAGAACACCGGGTACCAGAGCCCGGCGTAGATGTTGCCCACCGCCGCCACGATGGCGAAGGCGCTGAACGGCACGAAGCCGCCGATCCAGCCGGTGCCGATGTGGTAGGGCAGCGACAGGGCGGTGTAGCGCACCCGGGTCGGGAACAGCTCGACCAGGGCCGCGGCCAGCGGTCCGTAGAGGGCGGTGGCGCCGATCACGAAGACCAGCAGCACGCCGAACACGCCCCACCAATTCAGCCGCGTCGGATCGGCCTTGGCCGGATAGCCGGCCTTGGCCAGGGCCGCCTTGATCGCGGCCTCGCCGGCGGTCTTCACCGCCTTGGCCTCCTTGGCGGGCAGGCCCTTGGCGCTCTTCGACACGATCTTCGTCTCGCCGATCTGGACCACCGCCGCCGAGCCGGTGGGACCGGCGTGGTTGGCGTAGGAGACCCCGGCGTTGGCCAGGGCGCTCTTGGCGATGTCGCAGGACGAGACGAAGGCGGCCTTGCCGATCGGGTCGAACTGCAGGGCGCAGTCCTTGGGATCAGCCGTCACCGTGACCGGGGCGCGGGCCGAGGCCTCGGCCAGGGCCGGGTTGGCGGCGCGTTCCAGCAGGTGGAAGCCGGGGAAATAGAACGCCAGCGCCAGGACCATGCCGCCCAGCATCACCGGCTTGCGCCCGATCCTGTCCGACAGGGCCCCGAACACCACGTAGAGCACCGCGCTGACCGCGGCGGCGGCCATCATCAGGCCATTGATCGTGCCCGGCGCGATCTTGAGGAACTTCTCCATGAAGGTCTGGATGTAGAAGAAGGTCGTGTACCAGACCGCGCCCTGGGCCGACATGACGGCGAAGAAGGCCAGCAGGACCAGCTTCAGGTTCTTCCACTGGCCGAAGGCCTCGGCGTAGGGCGCCTTGGACGCCGCGCCCTCTTCCTTCATCCGGGCGAAGGTCGGGCTTTCGCTGAGCTTCAGCCGCATCCAGACCGACACCGCCAGCAGGCCGATCGAGACGGCGAAGGGGATGCGCCAGCCCCAGGCGTCGAAGGCGGCCGGCCCGGCGACGCCGCCCAGCAGCCAGCGGGTGGCCAGGATGACCAGCAGCGCCGCGAACAGGCCCAGGGACGCCGAACTCTGCACCCAGGCGGTCGAGCGCCCGCGCTGGTCCGGCGGCGAGTGCTCGGCCACATAGATCGCCGCCCCGCCGTATTCGCCGCCCAGGGCGAAGCCCTGCACGCAGCGCAGGACGATCAGCAGGATCGGCGAGATGATCCCCGCCTGCTGGTAAGTGGGCAGCAGGGCGATGGCGAAGGTCGCCCCGCCCATCAGCAGCACCGTGGCCAGGAATGCGCCCTTGCGGCCGGCCTGGTCGCCGATCTTGCCGAACACCAGCGCGCCCAGCGGCCGGAACGCGAAGCCCACCCCGAACAGGGCCAGGGCCGCCACGTAGCCTGCCGTCTCCGACAGGCCCGTGAAGAAGGTCTTGGAGATCACCTGGGCCAGGCTGCCGAAGATGAAGAAGTCGTACCACTCGAAGGCGGTGCCCGCGGACGACGCCGCCACCACCGTCCGCATGGACGCGCGGTCCTCAGCCTGATCGTGGGCCGTCATGCCTTGGTTTCCCCCTTGGTTGGGAGAAGGCTTAGCGTGGTTTCGGCCCGGCTGGGAAGGCCTTCCCCTAGGCCACCGCGGTCGCCGAGTCCGCCGCCTCGCCGCCGGCCAGGCGGACGATCTCGGTGATCAGGGCGGCGGGCGAGATCGGCTTGGCCGCGACGCCGTCCATACCGGCGGCCAGGTAGGCGGTTCGCTGGTGCGACAGGACGTTGGCGGTCAGGGCGATGATCGGGGTGCGGGCGGCGGGGCCCGGCAGGTTGCGGATGCGGCGGGCGGCCTCCAGACCGTCGATGCCGGGCATCTGCACGTCCATCAGGATCAGGTCGAAGCCCCGCGCGGCGGTGGTCACCCCGTCCAGCCCGTCCTCGGCCGTCTCGACGACGGCGCCCAGCTGCTCGAGGATGCGGCGGGCGACCAGGCGGTTGGTGGCGTTGTCCTCGACCACCAGGATCTTCAGCCCCTGCAGCAGGCCGTCGGCCATCTCGGCCTCCGCAGCGCGGGCCTGGGCCGGCGGGGCGGCGATGGTCAGCAGGAAGGTCGAGCCGACGCCCTCGTGCGAGGTGAACACGACCTCGCCGCCCATCATCTGGGCCAGGCGACGGGTGATGGCCAGGCCCAGGCCCGAGCCGCCGAACCGGCGGGTGGTGCTGGCGTCGGCCTGCTGGAAGCGCTCGAACAGCCGCGCCTGGGCCTCGGCGGCGATGCCGACCCCGGTGTCGATCACCTCGAAGGCGACGCGGGGCCCAATTTCGCTTCCTGGTCCCTCCTGCCGGCGGACCTTCAGGGTCACCGAACCGCTCAGCGTGAACTTCACGGCGTTGCCGACCAGGTTGAACAGCGCCTGGCGCAGTCGGCTGGGGTCGGTGAGGATCAGCCCCAGGTCCGGGGCGTCGACCTTCAGCTCCAGCCCCTTGTGCTCGGCCTGGCCGCGCAGCAGCCGCGCCACGCTGGTCGCCAGCTCGCTGGGATCGACCGGCTCCTGGGTGACATCCAGCCGCCCGGCTTCGATCCGCGAGAAGTCGATCACGTCGTCCAGCAGGGTCGACAGCATGCGGCCGCAGGCCAGGGCCTCGCCCAGCAGGTTGTCGGCCTCGCCCGGCAGCTTCTCGCGCTTGAGCAGGTGCATGACCCCCAGCACCCCGTTCATCGGCGTGCGGATCTCGTGGGACATGTTGGCCAGGAACTGGGCCTTGGCCTCGTTGGCGGACTGGGCGGCGCGCTCGGCCTCGACCAGGGCCAGCTCGGCCCGCTTCTTCTCGTCGATGTCGAGGATCAGGCCGAAGGCCTTGCGGATGCGGCCGGCGGCGTCGCTGCGCACCTCGTGGAAGATGCGGATCCACTTGCCGTCGCCGTCGGGCGTCATCACCCGCACGTCGAACGAGCGGCCTCGGGAGTCCAGATGGCCTTCGCGTCCCCGCCAGCTGTCGGCGGCGTCGTAGACCGCCGTGACGTCGTCGGGATGGATCATCGGCCAGACGGCGCTGCGCACGTCGTCATAGGTGACCCGGCGGCCCAGGATGCGATGGAATTCCGGCGAGCCCCAGAAAGTCTTGCCCGCGTGGTCGATCTCGTAGACGCCGGCGTGGGCCGCGCCCAGGGCCACGCGCAGCCGCCGGGCGTTGGCGCGCGCCTCGCGGCGGGCCTCCGACAGGGCCGTGACGTCGTCCATGTAGGTGATGACGCCGACGATCTGGCCCTGGGCGTCGAACCAGGGACGAGCCTCCCAGCGCAGGGTGTGGCTACGGCCTTGGCCGTCGTGCAGCTGGTCCTCGCGGCGCACCACCGTCTCGCCGGCCAGGGCCCGCTCGACGGCCCGGACGAAGCGCTTGCGCCCGCCCGAGGTCAGCTCGTGCAGGCTGCGGCCGATGACCTGGGCCTCGGTGGCCTGGAAGATCTCCAGGAAGCGAGGGCTGACCACCTGCAGGCGCAGGTCGCGGTCGTAGAGCGCCACCGCGAACGGGGCCTCCTCCACCAGCCGGCGGGCCTGGCGCTCGCCCCAGACGGCCGCGTCGCGGGTGCGGGCCACGTCGGTGACGTTCTGGGAGATGCCCTTCAGGGCGAACAGGCCGTCGGCCCGCGGCTCGGTGCGGAAGGTGGCGCGGTAGGTGAACCACTGGTCCCCCGCCCCGCGCAGCCGATGCTCGATGGTGCCGCCTTCGCCGGTGCGCACCGCCTGGTCGAAGGCCGCGCGCAGGTTCTCCTGCTCGGCGGGGTCCAGGCGGTCGAAGAACTGGTCGGGCTGGGCCACGTCCTCGGGTTCGAGCCCGGTGGCGTTGAAGATGTCGCGCGACCACTCGATGTGCTGGCCGTGCGGCTCGTAGCTCCACACCCCGATGCCGGCCGACGAGGCCAGAAGTTCGCGGGTCTGGCGGGCGGCGGCGATCTCGGCCCGGCGGGCCATGTCGGCGGTGACGTCGCGCAGGGCGCCGATCATCTCGCCGTTGGGCCCCAGGCGCGAGCGCCCCTCCAGCCACACCCAGCCGCCGTTCTTGCAGGTCACCTTGAGGCGGTTGACGGCCTCGCCCGAGGCGCGGATCAGGCCGGCGGTCTCGATGAAGTCCTGGCGCGAGTCCGGATGGACAAAGCTGGAGGCCGGCCGGCCGATCAGCTCCTGGCGGGTCCAGCCCGTCACCCGCGTCCAGGCCGGATTGACCGTGGCGAACCGTCCCCTCGACACCACGGCGAACAGGTCGTGCGAATGGTCGAAGAACCATTGCGCGCTTTCCGCGTCGCTCAACCGTGGGGATTTGGGGGGCGAGGTCATCGCGGCTCCAAGGGGACGGAGCGCGGATGGTGAAGCTCAAGGGTAAACTTATGGTTGGCGTCGGCGATCATTGTTCGCCGATCGCGCGTCAGACTTCGGCCCACATCCGCAGGAGGTTGTGGTAGGTCCCGGTCAGGGACAGCACCGACGGRTCGTCGGTCCCCACCGCCATCGACAGGCGCTGGATCGAGACGTCCATGTCCAGCAGCAGGGCGCGCCTGGCGTCATCGCGCACCAGGCTCTGGATCCAGAAGAAGCTGGCCGTGCGCACGCCGCGCGTCACCTGGGTGACGTGGTGCAGGCTGGAAGCCGGATAGAGGATCGCCGCCCCCGCCGCCAGCTTGACCACGTGGCTGCCATAGGCGTCCTCGACCACCAGCTCGCCGCCGTCATAGTCCTCGGGATCGCTCAGGAAGACGGTGATCGACAGGTCGGTGCGCAGGGTCTGGCCGGTGACCGGGTCGCGGCGGATCGCATTGTCGATGTGGTCGCCGAAGCCCATGCCCGCGCCGTAGCGGTTGAACAGCGGCGTCAGGATGGTGCGCGGCAGGGCGGCCGAGACGAACAGGGGATTGGCCTGCAGGGCCTGGACGATGATCGCCCCGACCTCGCGGGCGGCCACCCCGTCCTGCGGCAGCTGCTGGTTGTTCTTGGCCATCGCCGCCTGGAAGCCCGAGGTGGCGTTGCCGTCGATCCAGTCGGCGGCGTCGAGCACGGCCCGGCAGTGGGCGACCTGGTCGGGCGTCAGGACGTCGGGGATCTGGATCATCATGACCCGACTCCTAGAGCGCGACAGCCAAAAGTGGAAGCCGGTTTTGGCGCCCGTCGCGCTCTAAACCTTTGAAAATCCGCCATTTATCCGAAGGATAAATGGTGGGCAGGGATATGGCCTCGCCCGGGAGGGGCCGCTCCCGGGCGAGGCTTTGAGCGTCAGGACGAGCACTCCGGGGAGGAGAAGGCTCAGTACTTGACGTTCAAGGTCAGGATCGCCTGCCGGCCCGGGGCCGGGTTGGCGTGGTGGACGCCGTTGGTGTTGGCGATGTAGCGCTCGTCGCCGACGTTCTGGATGTTCAGCTGCAGGTCGGCCGTCTTGTTGATCACGTAGCTGGCGAAGGCGTCGAAGCGCCAGTAGGCCGGGGCGTACACCTTGTTGGCGCCGCCGCCCGCGCCGCCCTGGTTGCCGCCGAAGCTGTCGGAGACGTAGTAGGCGCCGCCACCCAGCGAGAACGGACGGGTCACCCGGTAGGTCGTGAACATCGAGAAGGTGTTCTTGGGCGTGTTGGCCAGCGGATCGCCCTGGTTGACGCCGTTATAGGCGCCCCTGACCAGTTCGCTGTCCATGTAGGTGTAGCCGCCGAAGGCCTGCCACTTGGACGTGATGTTGCCCGACACGCCCAGTTCGAAGCCCTTGACCTCGGCCTCGCCGACCTGGGCGTAGACGCCCGCGTCGATCTGGATCTGGGCGTTCTTGCGGGTGGTCTTGAACAGCGCCGCCGACAGGGCGAGCTTGTCGTTGAGCACGTTGGCCTTGGCGCCCAGCTCGAAGCTCTCGCTGTCCTCGGGCTCAAGCACCTGGCCGGCCAGGTTGCCCGTACCGTTGGTGCCGTTGCTGTTCTGGTCGCCGCCGGCGATGCCGGGCGGGGTCGAGGACGTGCCGTACGAGATGTAGAGGCTGGAATCCTCGGTCGGCTTGTAGACCAGGCCGGCCTGGTAGTTGACGAAGGTCCAGTCGGCGTTGCGGTAGGTGATCGCCGTGGTGGTGAACACGCCGTTGGCGTTGGTCGTCGTGAAGTCGTGGCCGAAGCTCTGGTAGTCGTCGTAGCGGACGCCCAGGTTCAGCAGCCACTTCTCGCCGAACTTGAGGGTGTCGAAGGCGTAGACCGCCGCCGTCTTGCTGATGTTGTAGTTGGCCGGGCCGCGGGTGGTGATCCCCGTCCAGGGATCCTTGTCGTTGGGCGCGTAGACCAGGGTGCAGTCGCCCGCCCCCAGCGTGGCCTGGGTCGCGGCGGGCAGCACGAAGCCGGTGGGACAGGCCGAGCCGCTGGTCGTGAAGGTCGTGTAGGTGGCGTTGAGGTTTTTCTCGCGGCTCAACTCCAGGCCCACGTCGAAGCTGTGGCTGATCGCGCCGGTGTCGAACTTGCCGTGGAAATCGGTCACGGCGGCGATCGTCGTGGTCGGATTCCAGCGGGTCTTGGTGCCGCGCTTCATCCACCATTGGCCGTTGACCAGCTGGGCCGCGCCGCCGTCGCCGGGGTTGGTGACKATGTAGTCGTTCAGGGTCTTGGAATAACGCAGCACCTGGCGGACGCCGAAGTTCTCGTTGATCTGGTGGTCGAAGGCGACCGTGCCGATGTCGGCCTTGGTCTTCTGGTAGTCGCGCGAGCGCACGCCGTAGAAGCTGCGCGGATCGACCGCCAGGATGCCGTCCTCGGTGCGCGGCTGGGTGGTCTTGGTCGACAGCGGGATGCCGTAGTCGGGCATGTTGTTGCCGTCGAGGTGGTAGTAGCTGAGCACCAGCTGGGTCGGGCCGTTCAAGCCGATGGCCAGCGACGGCGCGATGCCCCAGCGGTCGAAGTCCACCGCCTTGCGGCCGGGGGTGTTGCCCTGGGTGCCCAGCAGGTTCAGGCGCACCGCGACGTTGTCGTTGATCTTGTGGTTCAGGTCGACCGTGGCGCGGACATATTCGTCGGTGCCGACGCCCAGCGAGGCGGTGGCGAAGTCGTCGGCCTTGGGGCTCTTGGAGGTCAGGTTGATGCTGCCGCCGCCCGAGCCGCGGCCGCTGTAGGCGCTGTCGGGGCCCTTCACGACCTCGACCTGCTCGAGGTTGAACACTTCGCGGGTCTGGCCGCCGCTGTCGCGCACGCCGTCGACGAAGACGTTGTTGCCCGAGGCCTGGCCGCGGATGAACGGACGGTCGGCCAGGGGCTGGCCGCCCTCGCCCGCCCCGAAGGTGATGCCCGGCGAATTGCGCAGGATGTCGGTCAGCGAGGTTGCGGCGGTCTGTTCGATGATCTTGCGCGGGATGACCGTGATGGCCTTGGGCGTGTCGACCAGCGGCGCGGTCAGCTTGGGCGACTGGACCTCGGCGGAGCGCTTGCCGTCCACCTTGACGCCCGAGACCTCGGTGCTGGTGTCGGCCGGGGCCGTGGCGACCGCCGCGTCGGCTTCGGTGTCGGGCGCGGCGAAGGCGGCGGGGGCCAGGGACAGGCCAGCCAGACCGGCGACGGCGGCGACGCCCAGCGCGGCGCGGGCTTGGCTGCGGACGCCGGCGACGGCGGGMTTGGAACTCTTGGTCATCGAAAAACCCCAGCAAGGCCGTCCGAAAGCGCGGCCCTTTGTCGTAATTGCGACGCGTTCTTATCTGGAGCGTTGCCGGTGTGCAATGATAATCATTCGCAGAAATACACGAGACAGGGATATGCGCTCGCACATGCCCCGTTCTTGCCAGGGCATATCTTGGCCGCCTTCAGCAAAGCTGGCCTCAACCTTGGCCGCGAACCGGTGTACACAGCCCGCGTCCGCGTGACTGGCGATCACAGGGAGCACCCTGAGGGAGCGTGGACGTCATGAGCCGTTCGCCTGGGCGCCCACCTCTGACGCGGAGTCCGCCCATGCCCGAAGCCAAGACCTGGATCGCCTTCTGTCTCGTGTGCTTAGGCATGGCCCTGACCCCCGGGCCGAACATGATCTACCTGGTCAGCCGCTCGATCTGCCAGGGCCGCTGGGCCGGGATCGTGTCGCTGATCGGCACCGCCGCGGGCTTCATCGTCTATCTGGTCTGCGCGGCCCTGGGGATCACCGCCCTGCTGATGGCCGCGCCCATCGCCTACGACATCCTGCGGTTCGGCGGGGCGCTCTACCTGCTGTGGCTGGCCTGGCAGGCCATCAAGCCGGGCGGGGCCTCTCCGTTCCAGGTCCGCGAGCTGCCCAAGGACAGCCCCGCCAAGCTGATCAGCATGGGCTTCCTGACCAACCTGCTGAACCCCAAGGCGGCGATGCTCTATCTGTCGCTGCTGCCGCAGTTCATCGACCCGCATCGGGGCGCGATCTTCGGCCAGTCCCTGGCCCTGGGCGGCAGCCAGATCGTGATCAGCCTGACCGTCAACGGCTGCATCTGCCTGGCCGCCGGCACGATCGCCACCTTCCTGGCCACGCGCCCCAGCTTCGCCCTGATCCAGCGCTGGCTGATGGCCACGGTCCTGGGCGGCCTGGCCGTGCGCATGGCGACCGAGGCTCGGCGGTAGGCCATAGCTTTCTTCCGCTCATCCCGGCGAATGCCGGGACCCAGATGGAATGGCTTTGAGGCTGGCGCCACGAGCGCCGAGCCCCTCCAATCACCCCTCGCAGCTAGGGGATCTGGGTCCCGGCATTCGCCGGGATGAGCGGAGTTTTAGGTTGGCCAAGCCGTGCTAGAGAAGCGTCAGCTAGCGCCGGAGTCCCCCATGCTGTCGTCCAAGCCCCTTCAGGTCCTCACCGCCCTCTTCGCCGCCCTGGCCCTGGCCGGCGCCGCCCACGCCTCCAGCCTGAAGGCCTGCACGGTCCCGCCCAGCGTGATCCCGGCCCCGGCCGAGACCCCGCCGGCCAGCGAGATCCACACCGACGTCCCGACCGCCGCCTATCTGCTGGCCCTGTTCTGGTCGCCCGAGGCCTGCCGCGCGGGCATCCCGGAGTCGAACAAGATCATCCAGTGCCAGACCAACAGCTTCGGCTTCACCGTGCACGGCCTGTGGCCCAACGGCCCGGACAAGGTCCACCCGCGCTACTGCAAGCCCAGCCCGCCGATGAGCGCGGCGACCGTGCTCTCCAACCTCTGCATGACCCCCTCACCCTGGCTGCTGCAGCATGAGTGGCAGGCCCACGGCACCTGCCAGTGGGACACGCCCGAGGCCTACTTCAAGAAGGCCCGCGAGGTGCGCCAGGGCCTGAAGGTCCCGGACCTCAAGCCGGGCCCCGAGGGCACGATGACCGCCGGCGAGATCCGCAAGGCGTTCCTGAAGGGCAATCGCGGCATGACCGCCGAGGGCCTGAACGTGCGCGTCAAGGAAGGCCGCCTGACCGAGGTCTGGGTCTGCATGGACCTGGACTTCAAGCTGGCCGCCTGCCGGGGCGGTAACGGCGCGGCCGACGACGCGGTGGTGACCGTGACGCCTATGGCGCCGATGATCGCCACCAAGCCGAAGAAGAAGGGCTAGGCGGAGCGCCCTCCGCGAGGGTCAGGAATGGCCCCACCGGCGGGACGCGGCCGTCCAGCGGCTGTTGCGGGCCCGGGAGGCCTCGAAGCACGCGTCGCAGACCAGGGTGATGCCCGCCTCGGCCTCGGACCTCGGCGTCCAGCCGCCGCCGGCCAGGCGGGCCTCCTCGCATCGGTCGCACCAGGCGGCCTGCTCGTCCGAGGCGTCCGCGTCCTGCGGCCCGCGAGGCTCGACGAAGCCCAGCCCGACGCCGGCGACCAGGTGCTTGCAGACGAAGCTGGGTTTGCGCAGGCCGTGGCGCTCGCAGTGAACTCGTCTGTGGTCGTCAGCCATCCCAAGCGTCCCCCAACGCCTATGGCTAAGCTAACGCCTTTGATCGGAAACGCAAAATTTCTCCGCCTCCGTCATCCCCGGCGCAAGGCGAAGCCTGGACGTCACCGCGCCTGGCGCCTGCCCGCCGCCGCGAGCACATAGGCCAGCAGCGGCAGCGCCAAGGCATAGGCGTACTGCGAACGCGAGACCCCGATGTTGAAGGGAAACCAGATGCTGGGGACGCCCATCGCCGAGAGATCGGACGCGAACAGACCAACCGCCGTCAGCGCCATGGCGCTCAAGGCCGCGATCTTGTGCCGCCCGAAGCGGGCGATGCGGACGCCAACAAGCGCAAGCGACAAGGCGATGAGCGCCCGCCCTGTCGCAGCCAACAACGCGCTTTCCGCAACGGCGCTCGCGACCAAAGCCACCCAGGCCGCCACCGCGAGGCATGAGACGAAGCGACGGTCCTTGCCGTCGACCCAAGCGTTCCAACCCAGTGTCCAGCCGAGCTTGGCGGCGGGCGCCAGGATCACGCCGTTTTGCCACAGAAGCCCAGGCAAGCTGACCATGTCGGACCAGGCCGTGACCGCATTGCCAAGTCGCAACCCGGCCGAGGCGATGAGAGCAAAGCCGATCCAGAGCGCGAATTCCCGGCGGTCGGGAGCACGGGCGGCAACCGCGGCCATGACGACAAGCAGCAGCATCAACACCGGCTCGACCGCATCGACGACGTAGCCGGCGATCGTTCGCCGCCACTGAGCCTGATGCAGCTTCTGGCCCTGGTCAGGCGATGCGAGCGCCGGAACGGTGCGCAAGCCGCCGCTCAGCCCGTCGCGGTCCGTGTGGGGCTGCATGAAGGTTCGGATCGCCAGCAGCGCCGTCGTCTTCCCGCCCGAGGGCGGCAGCTTCACCAGAAACGGTCGCGTGGCGCCGACCTTGGGCGAACCCGACAGTACGCCGACCCCGCCAATGCGCTGGCCGTCCCAGAACATCTCATAGCCGTCGTCGACAACCGGCGGACCGGCGAGCACCAGGTCGCCATGCTGGGGCAAGATGACTTGGCGTCGATACCAGCCGTAGCCTTCCACCTGGGGATGGCCGCGCGCGCGCCATCCATCGAAATATCCAGGGATGCCGACGTCGCCATCGCGGATGCTCGGATCCGAAACCAGGGCCAAGCGGTCCCAGTTCCGATMGTCGGCTGCGGTCTCGGCCCAGGCTGGATTGTCGCCCGGATGGAAGCGCCAGGCGCCGTCGAGCGCTTGCCCCAGGCCCGGCGGATCGGGCTGGCCGCCGACCCAGAGCGCGCCGGTCACGCCGAGCCCAAGGATGAGCCACAGGATCCAGAACCCGTTTCGCATCGACCGGATGAGGTCGCGCCGCCGAGGGCGGGCTCCGGGCGCTGACGAATCCGCTGAAGATGCTGCAAGGTCGAGTTTCATTGTTACCGTCTATTTCGGTTTCAATGGTTGAGTCAAACCTGTTAGATTGACGACATGAACGCTTCAGCGCCCCGGCCCATCGCCGCTGTCCGTCTGGACGGCGGGCGGCTGTGCATCGACTTCGCCAACTCGATCCATGATCGTTTCGCCACGCCCGCCGAGGACTATCTGGCGACGCCCGAGCGGTATGAGGAATGGGCGCGGCGCGCCGGAGCCCTCAGCCCCGACGAGCATGTCAGCCTGCCGGAGGACCATGAGGCCCGGGCGCGCCTGATGGACGACATTGGCGTGCTGCGCGAGGTGGCCTTTCGCGTCCTGGCCGCGCATATCGATGGCGCGCCGCTTCCCACGGCCGCCTTGCGGACGCTGAACGAATGGCTGCTGGACGTTCGGAAAGATCAGAAGATCACGAGCGACGGACAGCTGGCGCTCTGCGCTCCACCCGGGGACGCGCGCCTTCCGCTAAAGCGGGTCACGCTCGACCTCGTCGAGGTCCTGGCGGACTCGAGCCGCGGAAAGTTCAAGCTCAAGCACTGCGACAATCAAACCTCGTGCGGCTGGATTTTCGCCGACACATCCAAGAACGGTCGTCGCCGATGGTGTTCGATGCAGACCTGTGGCGCCATGCACAAGATGGCCTCATGGCGTCAAAGATCCTCGGCGCCGCCGCCCTGAACGCAAAACGGGCGGCTCCTCTCGGAACCGCCCGCTCGCTAGCCTAGGCCGTGAAAGACGCCATCACCCTCAGGTGTTGACGGCTTCCTCCGGGGTCACGGCTTCCTTCTTGGACAGGTCTTCGCCGGTTTCCTGGTCGACGACCTTCATCGACAGCTTGGTCTTGCCGCGATCGTCGAAGCCCAGGAGCTTGACCTTCACGATCTGGCCTTCCTTCAGCACGTCCGAGGGCTTGGCCACCCGCTCGTTGCTGATCTGGCTGACGTGGACCAGGCCGTCCTTGGCGCCGAAGAAGTTCACGAAGGCGCCGAAGTCGACGACCTTGACGACCTTGCCGTCGTAGATCGCGCCGACTTCCGCTTCCTGGGTGATCGACTTGATCCAGTCCACGGCGGCCTTGATCTTGGCGCCGTCCGAGGCCGAGACCTTCACGGTGCCTTCGTCGTTGATGTCGACCTTGGCGCCGGTGGTGGCGACGATCTCGCGGATCACCTTGCCGCCGGTGCCGATCACTTCGCGGATCTTGTCGGTCGGGATGGTGATGGTCTCGATCTTCGGGGCGAAGTCGCCGACCTCTTCACGCGGGGCGTCCATCGCCTTGTTCATCTCGCCCAGGATGTGGGCGCGACCGTCCTTGGCCTGGGCCAGGGCCTGCTTCATGATCTCCGGCGTGATGCCGGCGATCTTGATGTCCATCTGCAGCGAGGTCAGGCCCTCGCTGGTGCCGGCCACCTTGAAGTCCATGTCGCCCAGGTGGTCTTCGTCGCCCAGGATGTCGGAGAGAACGGCGAAGCCGTCCTTTTCCAGGATCAGGCCCATGGCGATGCCGGAGACCGGACGGATCAGCGGAACGCCCGCGTCCATCATGGCCAGCGACGAACCGCAGACGGTGGCCATCGAGGACGAGCCGTTCGACTCGGTGATCTCGGAGACCAGGCGGATGGTGTAGGGGAAGTCTTCCTTGGCCGGCAGCATCGGACGCAGGGCGCGCCAGGCCAGCTTGCCGTGGCCGATTTCGCGGCGGCCCGGGCTGCCCATACGGCCGGTTTCACCGACGCTGTAGGGAGGGAAGTTGTAGTGCAGCAGGAAGGATTCCTTGTAGGTGCCTTCCAGGGCGTCGATGAACTGCTCGTCGTCGCCGGTGCCCAGGGTGGCGACCACGATCGCCTGGGTYTCSCCRCGGGTGAACAGGGCCGAGCCGTGGGTGCGCGGCAGGATGCCGACTTCGCCCAGGATCGGACGGACCTTGTCGACGGTGCGGCCGTCGATGCGCAGGCCGGTGTCCAGGATGCCGCGACGCACGACGTCGGCTTCCAGTTCCTTGAAGATCGCGCCCAGCTTCAGCGGATCGTAGCCGGCCGGGTTGGTGTCCGACAGGCCGAGGGCCGCGACGGCCTTCTTCTTGGCGGCGCCGACCGCTTCGTAGCGGTCCTGCTTCTTCTGGATCTTGTAGGCGGCCGCGATATCGGCGCCCACGATGCCCTTCATCTCGGCCTTCACCGCGTCGGTGTCTTCCGGTTCGAACTCGAAGGGTTCCTTTGCGGCGTGCTCGGCCAGCTCGATGATCGCGTCGATCACCGTCTGCATTTCCTTGTGGGCGAAGTTGACGCCGCCCAGCACGATCTCTTCCGAGAGCTCCTGGATTTCAGATTCGACCATCATCACGGCGTCGGCGGTGCCGGCCACGACCAGGTCCATCTTGCTGTCCTTCTGCTCGTCGAGCGTCGGGTTCAGCACGTAAGCGCCGTCAACGTAACCGACGCGCGCGGCGCCGATCGGGCCCATGAACGGGGCGCCCGACAGGACCAGGGCGGCCGAGGCGGCCACCATCGACAGGATGTCGGGATCGTTCTCGAGGTCGTGCTGCAGCACGGTGCAGACGACCTGGACTTCGTTCTTGAAGCCCTTGACGAACAGCGGGCGGATCGGACGGTCGATCAGGCGGGAGACCAGGGTCTCCTTTTCCGACGGACGGCCTTCGCGCTTGAAGAAGCCGCCGGGGATCTTGCCGGCCGCGAAGGTCTTTTCCTGGTAGTTGACCGTCAGCGGGAAGAAGTCTTGACCCGGCTTCTGGCTCTTGGCGAACACGGCGGTGGCCAGGACGACGGTTTCGCCCATGGTGGCCAGAACGGCGCCGTCGGCTTGACGGGCGATGCGACCGGTTTCGAGGACCAGCGTCTTGCCGCCCCACTCGATCGTCTTGCGTTTGATGTCGAACATTTTTCTTCTTTCGGTTCCCGTGGGCGGATTCCCATCGGGGGCGGACAGGGGCGGACGGCCGTGCTTACAAAAAGCAATTGGAGCGGCCCGATGATCCTCATCCAGTTCGACAGGCGGGTTTGAGGATGGAAAACCCTCGGACGTACGTCGGATGCCTGTCCGTCAAACGGAGACCATCCGGATCGACTTCCCCTTTCGGCCTGTCTCGAAGGAAGAAGCCTGAAAAGCGTTCCGCCGCCCTACGCGAGTAGGACGGCGGAATTGCGTCTTAGCGGCGCAGACCCAGCTTCTCGATGAGGGCCGCGTAACGGCCTTCGTCGGACTTCTTCAGGTGGTCGAGGAGCGAGCGACGCTGGGAAACCAGCTTCAGCAGGCCACGACGGCTGTGGTTGTCCTTCTTGTGGGTCTTGAAGTGCTCGGTCAGGTTGGCGATGCGCTCGGAGAGGATCGCGACCTGGACTTCGGCGCTGCCGGTGTCGCCCGCGGTGCGGGCGTGCTCGACGATAAGAGCGCTCTTGCGCTCGGCAGTGATCGACATCGGTTTGTCTCCGCTCAGGTGAGTTGGAAGACCCGCACCGGATTGAGCTTTCCGGCGCGCATCTCGCACAAGGCCACCAGCCTCCCTCCCGACATGGCGGAAACGGTGCGATCACCGGGCGTGAGCTCGGTTTTCAGCGTTTCCACCTGCCTTGGGAGCAGAACGATGGCGCGTCCTTGCGCAAGCCGGAAGGCGTCTTCATCGGTCACGGCCACCGCCGGGATGTCGTCCAGCGCGGTCTCGACCGGAAGCAATGCCTCCGACAGCCGGGCCTCATAGCTTAAATTCTCGAGGGTTTCCAGGCCTATCGCCGAATCCTCGTTGAACCGGCCGACTCGCGTCCGGCGAAGCTGGTCGACGTGGCCGCAGGCGCCGAGCGCCGCCGCCAGGTCGCGGACCACGGCGCGGACATAGGTGCCCTTGCCGCATTCCATCTCCAGCTCGATGTGGTCGGCGTCCGGCGCGGCGCTGACACGGAGGGCATGGACGGTGACCTTGCGGGTCTTCAGCTCGAACTCGACCCCCTCGCGGGCCAGGTCGTAGGCGCGCTCGCCGTCGACCTTGATGGCCGAATAGAGGGGTGGCGCCTGGTCGATCTCGCCGACAAAGGCCGGCAGGGCGGCCTCGACCTGCTCGCGGGTCGGACGCACGTCGCTGCTGTCGGTGGTTTCGCCCTCGCGGTCCAGGGTGGTGGTCGACCGGCCCCACTGGATCATGAAGCGATAGGCCTTGTCGGCGTCCATCAGGAACGGGACCGTCTTGGTCGCCTCGCCCAGGGCCAGGGGCAGGATGCCGGTGGCCAGCGGGTCAAGAGTCCCGGCGTGGCCCGCCTTCTGGGCGTTGAACGCCCGGCGCACGCGGCTGACGGCGCTGGTCGAGGTCAGGTCATAAGGCTTGTCCAGGCAGACCCAGCCCGAGACGGCGTCGCCCTTCTTGCGGCGGGCCATCTCAGTCCTCGTCGTCGACGACGTCAGACAGGCGGCGCACGTCGGCCTGCACGCGCGGATCCTCGAACAGGCGGTCCATGTAGGCGGCCGAGTTGAAGCTCTCGTCGTGGATGAACTTCAGGTCGGGCGTGAACTTCATGTCGATCGACCGGCCCAGGCGGCCGCGCAGGAACTTCGACACCCGGTTCAGGGCCTTGATGATCTCGTCGATATGCTGGGCGCTCTCGCCGGTGACGCCGGCGCCCAGGGGTTCGACGAAGCAGATGGCGTGCTTGAGGTCGGGGCTCATGCGCACTTCCGACACGGTCACCGACACGCCGGCCAGCGCGGGATCGGCCAGCTCCTCCTCGCGCAGGATGTCGACCAGGGCATGGCGGATCAGCTCGCCGGCGCGGAGCTGGCGCTGCGACGGACCGATCGGTCCGCCCTTCTTGTTGTCGGAATGGCGCTTCATGGCGCGGTCGCCTCGATGCCCGGCCGGCGGATCGAACGCCGGTAGCGCGGGGAGAAATGGAAGGCGGGGTGTCTAGGCGCGCGGGGGGCGAATGTCCAGTGCGGGAGGTGTCAGATTGACTGGAGCTTGGCTATAGGTGATCGCTGGCGTCGAGCACGGGATGGAGGGGCTGTTGTCCAAGACTGTCGAATTGGTTCAGGTCCTTGCGCGGGCCTTCGGCGCCTTCTGGCTGATCTCCGGCGCCGCGCAGTTTGTACTGGCGTCCATCCTGATCGCGGTTTCCGTCAAATCCCCCATGGGGGTGCTCGGCGCCTGCGCGGTCCAGATGGCCGTGTTCTCGATCGGATCGGTCGTCATCGGTGCTATCCTGATCGGCGTCAGCGGGCCCCTGGCCCGGTTCGCCGCCAAGCCCGTTTCCGCAACCTAGGCCCCCGTCCGTTCCCTGAAGAAGTCCAGCACCCGGCGGTGGACCTTCATGGTCGCGCCGGCCGGGTCCTCGCGGTCCAGGTGGATGGTCAGCACCGAGTGCGGAGCGCGGCCCGTGCCCTGCTTGGCGGCGGCGTCCGGCAGGGTGATGGCCTCGAGCCGAGCGCCCAGCTCGCGCTCCAGGGTCTGGAAACGGGCGCAGGGGACCAGCACGTCGTCCTCGAACCGCAGAGCGATCAGCGACAGGTCCTCGGCCTCCATCCGCGCCTTGGCCACGGCCAGCTCCTGGGGCGAGACGTCCAGTTCCCCGCCCTTCTTGCGGCCCGTCGGCAGGGAGGGCTCGGCCAGGATCGGGGCCACCACCGAGGGCTCGGTCATCATCGCCAGGGCGAAGCCGCCGGTGAAGCACATGCCCACCGCGCCCACGCCCTTGCCGCCGCACTCGGCATGGGCCCTGCGCGCCAGAGCCCGCAGCCAGTCGACGATCGGGCTGGAGCGACCGCCGGCCCAGATCGTGAACTCCCGGCCCACACAGGCCAGCTTCAGGATGGCGGTGTTGATGTAGGCGTTCGACACGGGCTTGCCCGGCTTGCCGAACAGGCTGGGGCAGAACACCGTCATGCCCTCGGCGGCCACGTCGCGGGCGAACTGCAGGACCTGGGGGTGCAGGCCGGGGATCTCATGGATGACGATCACCGCCGGGCCGGAGCCGATGCGGTAGACCGGCCGCTTCCAGCGCCCGTCGTCGAACGCGAACTTCGTGAACCCCGCCAGCGCGTCGTCGCCCTTCGCCATGGTCGCCCCCTGCCCCTCTTGGGGCGAGCATGACATGAAAAGCTTGGTCGGCGTCAGGTCTTCGATCGCTCCGGTTGCACGGCGCCGGGCGGCGGCCTATCCCTGCAAGCTCGAGCATGGGGGCGTGGATGATCTTCTGGTGGACCGGTCGGGGCTATCTGGCCCTGTTGAGCCTGATCGGCGTGTTCGCCCTGTTCGGGGCGCTGCTGACCCTGGCGTTCGGCGAACAGGTCTTCGACGCCGCGCCCTGGCTGTGGGCGGTCGGCGCGGTGATCGCGGCCGTGGTCAACTGGGTGGTCGGTTGCCGGGTCAATCGCCGGCCGGTGAAGGTCCCGCCCTTGCGCCTCTGGAAGAACCGCCTGACCTATCGCCCGCCCAACCGTTTCATGGGCCTGCCGCTGGAGGTGTGGTCCGCCCCGATGATGCTGCTGGCCGTGGTCATGCTCTTGCGCGGCGTGCTGCCGGGCTGAGACGGTCCTTGGGGAGCGGCGCGCGCCTAGCCCGGGCCGTTGCCGCCGGTCCAGTCCTCCATCGGATCGGGCAGGTTGCCGCTCGGCAGCTTCCATTCGCCCCGGTACGAGAAGTCCAGCGTGCCGCACAGCCGAGCGGGACCGCCCTTGGGGTCGTCGCCGAACGCCTGGACGCGCAGGTCGCGATAGACGGCCAGCCGGCTGAAGCCCAGCCACAGCCGCGTCGAGCCGGGACAGAAGGCGCGGATATAGATCCGGCCCTGCTCGTACTTGGGATCAATCTCGTACAGCGCCAGGTCGGGATCGGCGCCCTGGACCGCCTTTAGCCCGCCCGGACCCATGTCCTTCTCGCGACCGTCGGTCACCCGGCCCTGCACCTTCACGCCCGTGGCGATCACCTTCTGGACCCGCGTGCTGGTCAGCTTCTTGTCGAACAGCACGGTCAGGCCCGCCCCGGTCAGCCGCTTGGCGTCGGCCGAGACCGGGTCATACGAGTACATCTTGCGCTCGGCATGGGCCGTCCCGCCCACGAGGCAGGCAGCAGCCAGGCCCAGAGCGACCTTCAGGCCCGTCCCGCGGGCCGCCCCCGACACCCCTCGCCTCACAGCTTCAGGTGACGCTTGGCGATCTCGGGATCGAAGCCCGACAGCCGCCAGGTTCCGTTCTCGAGGGTGAAGGTCAGCAGACACGGGCCGTTCTTGTCCTTGGCGGCGCACACCTGGTCGGAGCCCACATAGCGCAGGCCGGCGGCGATGCTGATCCGGTCGGGGATCGGCCGGTCGGGGGTGTAGCCGTAATAGTCGGCCGCGTAGCGGAAGGTCTCGGGCTGGACCAGGGCGTCGCCGGCCATGCTGGCCGCCGGGCCGGCCAGGGCGATGACCGCCGCCTGCCAGCCGCCCAGGTTCGAGGCGCGCGCCTTGCGCACCAGCTCGCTTTCGATCTCGGCCTTCAGGGCCGGGCGGTCGACGCGGGCGTCGAAGGCGGCGTGGTCGTTGTTGCGGATCGCCACCAGCAGGGCGTGCACGTCGCCGGCCGCGTCGTAGCGGGTGGCCGTGGCGCAGGCCGACAGCGAGACGCCGGCGAGGGTCAGAACAAGGAGGGATCGGAGGCGCATCGCAATTCCAGACGTCCAGACGGAGGACCACCGCCGAGGATGATCGACTTAGCCGACAATTTCGACCTTTTCCTGACCCCGTCCGGCCGTTCCGGCGGCGGCGACGGCCGCCTCCAGTCCCGCCTCGAACGCCCGGCTGGAGTTCTCCCAGGTGAAATCGGCCAGACGGGCGCGAAGGTTCCGTCCCAGGGACGCCCGCAGCTCGGCGTCCTCGACCAGGGCCAGGAGGTTGGCGGCCAGGGCCCGGGGATCGCGGATCGGCGACACCAGGGCGGTCCGGCCCGGGAAGGCGAACTCGGCGTGACCCATGTTGTCGGTGGCCGCCAGGGCCGCGCCGCACAGGCCCGCCTCGCAGGGCGCCAGGCCCCAGCCCTCGTTGTGACCGGCCGCCACGAACACCGCCGCGCGGTTGTAGAGGGCGCGCAGGGCCGCCGGGTCGGGGAACCGCGCGTACTCGACCCAGTCGGGCAGCTCCGCCGGACGGGGCGGGGCGCCGAAGACCTCCAGCACCACGTCCGGCCGGCTCTCCCGCACCAGGGCCAGAGCGGCCAGGACGTCGGGGAAGCCCTTAACGGGGTTGGGATGCCAGAGGCTGGCCACGCGCCGGGGATCGCGCTCGGCCGGGTCGACGTCGACGCCCCAGGCCGCCAGGTCCAGGCCGATCAGGGCCAGCCACGGGCGCGGTCCGTAGGCCTGGGCCAGCTCGACGGCGCGACGGTTGATGACGATCTTGAACACCGGCCGGCGCCAGGCGGCCTCCACCCCGGCCTCGCGGCCCGGTTCGTAGCCGAAGTCCCAGTGCGGGGCGAAGAACACCTTGGCGCCCCGGTCGGCGGGCTGGGCCATCAGCGCGTCCACGATGGTCCAGTGGGTGGCGATGACCACGTCGCCGGGCGGGACGTATTCTGGCGACAGGTCCCTGACCCAGCGGATGTCGACGCGCGGATCGATGTCCATCCAGCTCCGCGGCGACCAGGCGCCGCTGCGCGCCCAGCGCCGGTGGCGGCTGGCCTGCTTGAGCGCCTTCAGGCCCCTCTGGCGCTCGACATAGACCGGGTGGACCACGGTCACCGCGTGCCCGCGCGCCACCAGCCGGTTGGCGTGGTCGTAGACGTTCTTGACGCTGCCGACGGGCCGAAGGCTGGCGCCGATTTCGAGGAAGGTGATGCGCATGGAGGCCGTGAAGCGTCGCCGGCGGGCGAGCCGCCCTGGTCACGGCCAAGCTGTCGCGGAATCCAGACGTCAGAAAGGCGCGGACATTGCCCGCGCCTTTCCAAAAGTTTCCGAAATATAACGCCTTAGTCGAGCTGGCGCTTGATCTCTTCGACGGTGAAGCACTCGATGGTGTCGCCGACCTTGATGTCCTGGAAGCCCGCGAACATCATGCCGCACTCCTGGCCGGACGGGACTTCGTTGACCTCGTCCTTGAAGCGCTTGAGCGTCTGCAGCGTGCCCAGTTCCAGCACCACGATGTCCTGACGGATGATCCGGACCTTGGCGCCCTTGCGGACCACGCCTTCGGTGACGCGGCAGCCGGCGACCTTGCCCACCTTGGAGATGTCGAAGGCCTGCAGGACTTCGGCGTTGCCGAGGAAGGTTTCGCGCTGGATCGGGGCCAGCATGCCCGAGAGCACGCCTTTGATGTCGTCCAGCAGGTCGTAGATGATCGCGTAGTAGCGGATCTCGACGCCTTCGCGTTCCGCCAGCGCACGCGCCTGGGCCGAGGCCCGGACGTTGAAGCCGATCAGCGGCGCGCCGGCGCCCTTGGCCAGCATCACGTCGCTCTCGCTGATCGCGCCGGCGCCCGACAGGATGATCCGCGCGCGGACCTCGTCGGTGGCCATCTGCTCCAGCGAGCCGATGATCGCCTCGGCCGAGCCCTGCACGTCGGCCTTGATGACCAGCGGCAGCTCGCGCAGCTTCTTGTCCTGCAGCTTGGCCATCATGTCGGCCATGCTGGTGGCGCCCGCGCCGACCGGATGCATCGACTTCTCGCGCTTCAGGCGGATGCGGTACTCGGTCAGCTCGCGAGCGCGGGCTTCGTTTTCCACGACCGCGAAGCTGTCGCCCGGCGACGGCACGCCGTCCAGGCCGAGGATCTCGACCGGGGTGGCGGGACCGGCTTCGGTCAGTTGCTCGTTGCGCTCGTTCAGCAGGGCGCGGACCCGGCCGAACTGGCTGCCGGCCACGACGATGTCGCCGCGCTTCAGCGTGCCGCGATTGACGAGGACGGTGGAGACCGCGCCGCGACCCTTGTCCAGCTTGGCCTCGATCACCACGCCGTCGGCGGTGCGGTCGGGGTTGGCCTTCAGGTCCAGCACTTCGGCCTGCAGCAGGATGCGCTCGATCAGCTCGTCCAGGCCCTGGCCGGTCTTGGCCGAGACCTCGACGATCTGGGTGTCGCCGCCCAGGCTTTCCACGACGATCTCGTGTTGCAGCAGCTCGTTGGTCACCCGGGTCGAATCCGAGCCCGGCTTGTCCATCTTGTTGACGGCCACGATGATCGGGACCTCGGCGGCGCGGGCGTGTTTGATCGCCTCGACCGTCTGGGGCATGACGCCGTCGTCACCGGCCACCACCAGGATGACGATGTCGGTGATGTTGGCGCCGCGCGCCCGCATCTGCGAGAACGCCGCGTGGCCCGGGGTGTCGAGGAAGGTGACCTTCTGGCCGTTTTCCAGACGCACCTGGTAGGCGCCGATGTGCTGGGTGATGCCGCCGTGCTCGCCGCCGGCCACGTCGGCCTTGCGCAGCGCGTCCAGCAGGCTGGTCTTGCCGTGGTCGACGTGACCCATGACGGTGACGACCGGGGGCCGGGGCTCCAGGTGATCGTCGATGTCCTCGGCGCCGATGAAGCCTTCTTCGAC
The DNA here is from genome assembly GCF_056665975.1 of Caulobacter sp. 05T431. NCBI lineage: Bacteria > Pseudomonadati > Pseudomonadota > Alphaproteobacteria > Caulobacterales > Caulobacteraceae > Caulobacter > Caulobacter sp. 05T431. Next base: position 32,123 of record NZ_JBFTKU010000034.1, read on the forward strand.
GTCGGCTTCCGACACGCGCTTGACGGTGTGGCCGAACTCGGTGGCCACCAGCTCGGCGGTGTCGTTGTCGATGACGTCGTTGATCTTCAGCATCACGCCCTGACGCATCAGGAACTTGATGATGTCGACGCCGCGCACGGCCATCCGGTTGGACAGTTCCTGCACGGTGATGACGTCGGGGATGACCACTTCGCGCGAGACGCGGGCCTGTTCGGCCACGCCGCCGCGGCGCTTTTCCTTTTCGCGTTCACGGGCCCGGCGAACCGAGGCCAGCGAGCGCATGCGGTCGGCGGAGTCCCCGTCGCCGGCCACGGTCTGGATCGTCAGGCGGCCTTCGCGGCGCTGCGGCGCGCCCTTGGCGCGGCTGACCGCCTTGCCGGGGGCCGCGGCCTTGCGACGATCGTCCTCCTCGTCCGGGCGACGGCTGACGTCGCCGCCGGGGCGGGGGGCCGAGCGCGTGGCGCGCTGGATTTCGGGGGTGGCCGGAGCCGAGGCCGGGACGCCCGGACGGGCGCCGCGCGGACCGCCGGGACCCGGACGGGCGCCGGGCGCCGGGCGCGGGGCCAGGGCCGAATAGCGGACGGTCTGGGCCGGACGGTCGCCCTGCGGACGATCGCCCTGGGGCCGGTCGCCTTGCGGGCGGTCGTTGCGGAAGCCGCCCTCGGGACGCGGGCCACGCGGCGCGCCGGCGTCGGGACGCGGCGTGCGCTGGTTGTACGGGCCGTCCTGGCGCGGGGCGCGCTGGTTGAACGGCCGGTCCGCGAAGTTGGGACGGTCGCCTTGGGGACGGTCACCCTGCGGGCGGTCGCCCTGGGCGCCCGGACCGGGGCGGTAGGTGGTGGTCGAGGCCCGGTCGTCGCGGCGATCGCGGCTGGGCTCGTAGGTGCGGGTCTGGCCCGCGGCCGGAGCCGGACGCGGAGCCTCGGCGCGCACAGGCGGCGCGGCCGGAGCCGGAGTCGCCGGCGCTTGGGGCGCGGGGGCCGCAGGAGCGGGGGTCGGAGCCGGAGMGGCCGGAGCCTGGGCGACCGGAGCGGCGGGCGCTTCCGGAGCCGGCGGCGGCGGCGCGGCGGCGGCCTTGGCG